>NZ_CP172056.1:1206875-1537812 GCF_049860565.1 Desulfitobacterium nosdiversum | reverse complement strand
CGGGATTCCTCCCCCTCCAACACCAACAACACAGTATCCTGCTTGGGCTAGACTGCGGATCACCTCTTTCTCCACGATTTGCTGGGGCAAAGGAGAGGGTACGACGCGGCGATACCCCCGCCCTGCATCATTGATCATAATCCAACCCAAATGTTCTTTTTGCATCTCCAGAGCTTGTTCTTCACTATAAAAGGAGCCGATAGGTTTAGAAGGTTTCTGAAAAGCCGGATCTTCACGTGACACTAAGACTTGCGTAATAATCGTCACGGAGGCTTTATTAATCCCTCTTTTGCGGAATTCATTATCAATGGCTTGCTGAATCTGATACCCTATTGAGCCCTGGGTATCTGCTCCGCAGCTGACGAGGGGTACGCTGTGCATAGAAGCGACCTCATTTGCTATCTCTGACCTTCGAAGAATAAACCCAACTTGCGGGCCATTCCCATGCGTAACAATCACTTCATACCCCTGCTCGATCATCCCTACAATATGGCGTGCAGTTTCACAAATTGCTGCGTATTGGTCTTCGACGCTTTGATGCAAGTCGTCTCGAATCAGAGAATTCCCGCCGATGGCAACAACAGCTAATTTATTCACCTTTATCTTCCACCCATCAATAAAGTCATTACCGCTTTAGCCGTATGGAGGCGGTTTTCAGCTTCGTCATAGACAATAGAATGGGGTCCGTCAATTACGGAATCCTCAACTTCATTATTCCGGTCCGCGGGTAAGGCGTGCATATACATTACGTCTTTATCTGCTGTCGCCATTTTCGCTTCTGTACACTTCCAAGATTTCTGAGCAAGCAGTCTATCATCAATTACTTTTGATGCGCCTACTGTTGTCGCACCAGTTTGGTCATTAACCCAACTTCCCCAGTTTTTCGGGATGACAATATGTGCTCCTTCATATGCCTCTTCTTCATTATGAGTTACCTTAACTGAGCCGCCGAAGCGTTCCGCATTAGCCTTCGCCTGTTCAATAACCCAACCGGGAAGCTCCCAGCCTTTTGGATGAGCTAGAACTACATCCATCCCATAGCGGGGGAATAAAAGAATTTGGGATACAGGAACGGAAATGGGTTTCTTATGGCTTTCTGCATAAGCCCAAATGATCGATACTTTAACTCTTTTTAGATCGCCTATTTTTTCTTTCATTGTCATAAGATCGGCTAACGCTTGGAAGGGATGGTAAAGATCACACTGCAGATTCATTACGGGAGCTGTTGACCATTTTGCCATTTCATTCAAATATTGATTGCCGATGCCCCAATTACAGTAACGTGCCGCGATGGCATGACCAAAACGGGATAAAATAATAGCTGTATCCTTGGGCGTTTCGCCATGGGCTACTTGCATATTGCTGGAATCCAGGAAGTTAGCATGCCCGCCAAGTTGTGCTATACCTGCTTCCATCGAATTCCGTGTTCGGGTCGATTGCTCAAAAAACATGAGAAACATGGTTTGGTTCTGCAAATAAGGCGTTGCAACACCCATAGCGAAGTTCTTCTTAAGGTCAAATGAGACCTCAAGCATGGTGTCAACTTCTTCCTTTGTAAAATCCTCAAGATTAATGAAGTGTTTCCCACGGAAAATGGATTGCATTTATAATCCTCCTTAACTTTATCTTTATTTCTTATCTCCTTATTCTTAAAAGATCTGTAATATTTCTTTTTCTTTTCTTCTTTTTTCTTTTCTCCTTTCTCTTTATTGCTTTGGAATTTCGTCTTCAGTCGTTCACTTAATCAACGCGCACCAAGTTCTCTGTAGCCTCTGGCATTTTGTCTGCGTACCCATGGGTGTAAAAAATCGGAATGACGGCATACATAGCTGCGGCATTGACCAATTCCTTTTTCCAAGTTCGCTCATTCGGTGCATGCGCTTGATCTTCATGACCCGGCCCAAATCCAATGCAAGGGATTCCATAGCGGCCCATAATTGAAACTCCGTTGGTCGAAAACGTCCATTTATCTACAACGGGATCAGTCTTAAACAATCGTTTATGAGCCTCCTCCAGTGTCTTGCAAACGGGGTGGTCTTCTTCAATAAGCCATGTCGGGAAATAGGCATCGGTTGGGTATACCAGGTTAGTGTACGAAGGCCGCTCATAGGCGTACAGTGTTACTTCTGCATGAGCTGCCTTAACTGCTGGGAGATTTTGGATTTGCTGAAGCGCATATTCAGCTGTTTCGCCGGCCGTCAGGCGGCGGTCAATGGAAACCCAGCAGCTATCAGCAACTGCACAACGGGAAGGTGATGTAAAAAAGATCTCAGAAACCGTTAAGCTTCCTTTACCGAGGAAGGGGTGATCATTTAGGTTTTCATGGAGAGCACGCAATTCTGTCAAAATCGGTGCCATTTTAAAAATTGCATTATCTCCTCGTTCTGGGGCTGAGCCATGACAGCTGATTCCTTTAGTTGTCACCTTGATTTCCATCCGGCCGCGGTGTCCGCGATAGATCTTGCCATCCGTTGGCTCAGTAATTACAACGAATTCCGGTTGGAGGCGATCTTCATTCAAAATATATTGCCAGCATAAACCATCACAATCTTCTTCCTGGACAGAACCGACAACAATCAGCGTATAGTCATCGACAAGTCCTAACTCTTTGATGATCTTTCCTGCATACACCATGGCAGCCATTCCTCCGCTTTGATCGCTTCCCCCTCTCCCGATGATGATCTCCTCATCTTCATAGCCTAAGTAAGGATCGTATTTCCATAGCGAAGAATCGCCGATTCCCACAGTATCGATATGTGCATCCATAGCAATGATGTGTTTGCCGTGTCCGATATATCCTAAAATATTTCCCATCGGATCGATAACCACTTTATCAAAACCCACGTCTTCCATCTCTTTTTTAATGCGCAATATCACGTTTTCTTCCTTGCAGCTTTCACTTGGAATAGCAATTAGATCCCGTAAAAAATTGCTGATCTCCTGCTCATACTTATAGGCAAGCTCCAAAACTTTTGTGAAGTCCTCCACCTTGTGTTCCCCTTTCTTTAATCATGGGTTTTCATAACCTACTTTTGATGCAAAATAGATGCCATTTCAATTTGGGCGCACTTTCGCAGGAGCAAATCTCACTTTAAGACGATTCAAACCATCTGCCAAAGATGTTTCGCTTTTAATCCTCATACAAAATAAATTTATTATTTTAATATCACTTTGAGACTTTATTCTCCTTACGAGATCTACCAAGCTTTTTGTGTGTTTTCAGGATATTGCGCGATTCCGAGGGATTGATATGTCTTGTTTTCGGTGATTTGATATTCCTTAATCTTCCGGTAAAGTGTAGCCCGGCTAATTCCCAGCAGTCTTGCAGCTTCCTCTTTATTTCCCTCTAATTCTGCAAGCGAAAGCGCTTTTAGGATCATTTCACGTTCAAGCTCTTTAAGATTAAATGAATTATCCATCATTCTTGACTGAAAATCGGTTTTTACCCGTTTAGGCAGAACCTCAGCTGTAATATATTCTTGCTGCGACATCGTTACACAATATTCAATCACGTTACCGAGCTCTCTTACATTACCTGGCCAAGAGTAACGGCTGAGAATCCGTTCTGCCTCAGATGTAAATCCTTTAACCTCTTTTCCCGTTACCTGTCCATAATGTTCAAGGTAAGACCGAATCAAAATTGGGATATCTTCCTTTCGCTCTCGGAGAGGAAGAATGGTCAAGGGTATGACATTTAAGCGATAATACAAATCTTCTCTAAACTCGCCGTTTTCCACCATTTTATCGAGGTCCCGGTGAGTCGCTGCTATGACCCGCACATCAATCGCCGTCAACCGGGAACTTCCAATTCGCTCAATCCTTTTTTCTTGCAAAACACGAAGAAGTTTGACTTGGAGATGAAGCGGCAGATCGCCGATCTCATCTAAAAAAATTGTCCCATTATGAGCAAGTTCAAATTTGCCCAGTTTTCCTCCACGGCGAGCACCGGTAAACGCTCCCTCCTCATAACCAAACAATTCACTTTCCAACAAATTCTCCGGTATGGCACCGCAATTCAAGGCAATAAAAGCATGATCTTTACGCTTACTGCTCTGATGGATTGCACGTGCGAATAATTCCTTGCCTGTGCCGCTTTCACCCTGGATCAAAATCGTGGCATTGCTTTGCGCCACTCTCGCCGCAATTTCTTTAAGGTTTCTCATCTTTTTGCTGCTGCCGATAATCTGTGAAAAGTGCGTTTCAATTTCGCTGACTGTAGTCTCCCTGACCAGCTTTTTAATCTGCTGCATATCTTTAAGGCTGATCACCGCCCCCTCAATTAGCCCATTATTTTTAATGGGTACAGCATCACAATAAAGCTGAGTTGCTACTCGTTTCCCTTTGATTTGCCCAGAAAAAGGTTCTCCTTGTTCAATGGACTGCCAAAGCTTTCTGTCATCAAGGATTTGAATAAGGCCAATTTTCTGTGCTGATTGCTGGTCAATATCGAGAAGCCGGGCAGCTAAAGTATTGAAATGCGTAACCTGTTTTTGCTCATTGACTAATAGAATTCCGTCATGAAGGAGATTTAACAGTGCAATCAATTGACCTGTTAAACGTTCCCGTTCACGATTTTGATTATTCTCCACAACTTTGGCACTCATCAGATCAACCATTTTCTCTAAAAATTGAAGAAGAGATTCTTTATTATCCATCAACCGCTCTGCTTGTTCTTCATCGAAACAAACTAAACCAATAACCCCGATGATCTGCTCTTCTAACCGGATCGGAATAGCTGCTTCGGCATATTCCAAACAATTTCCCCGGCTAGAGCAAGGCTGACAAAGCTGATTAAAGCCAGGCTCACTGATAATAACAGGAATACCCGTCTGCAGAACATGACGGTAAACAAACCCTTCTGCCATAGGTAATCCCGTTTGGATACGATATTTTCCTGTACCCGCAATTCGGATCAACTCCGCATCCGCGATTTCTACTTCGAGTTTAAGCGCTGCCGCAATAGCATCCGCTGTTTGCTGAACAGTACTTTGGATATTACGCAGTTGATACATCATTTCCACCTCACGCTCCGGGAATGAATAGTTAATCGATCTTCCATCAGTTCTATGTATATGATTACAAAACTGTAATTTATTTACTTTTTACTGAAAATAGAGCAGTTTATTGAAAAAGACACGCAGCCCATGCGTGTCTATATTCCTATATCAATCTTCTATTCATTGCGAAGCTTAGCAATTTCTCGATCATAGTATTCGACTTTAGCGAACTCCTTTTCCCAAAATTCTTTTGTCTTCATTTCATCCAGATAATCTTGGGAATATCCAAAGGGAAGCCAATCTTTTTCTTTTTGTTTATAAAGCTGCTCTTTGGCCTTTGAGCTGCGGAAATCATAAACATTCTCTGTGTTCGCTTTTAAGAAAATATCACGAGCCCAGCGTCGCAGCACAAAATTTTCGGTTTCAAGATAACGTCTTTCTAAATCTTCGAGAACAGAAGGATAACGATCAAATCCGTCAGTTGCAATTGTAACCACATTATCATCAGGCCCGAGTTTAAGATAATGTGCCATTTTAATCGCGCCCAGAATATTACAGATTCCAGAAACACCGAACAGATTATGAAGTGCAGCTGCTTGTTCGCTGGTAACCCCGAGCTCCTCTAACACTTCGGCGCCCTCCTGTATTACTTTTAGTCCGCGAACAGCATCATCATCCGGGATCAGTGCAACAAAATCTGTGGTATTAATGTTATGAATCAGAGTACACATTTTGTCTCCAATCCCCTCAATTCGATGCTGACCTCTGCCTCCGTCCGCTAATGTCGAGCACTCATAAGGTTCAAGGGCAACGATTTTGGCCTCTGGGAAGACCGATTTGATTTGGTCTCCTGCTGCAATTGTCCCTGCTGAGCCAGGAGCAGAGGTAAAGCATGCAATCCGGCCGTTTCCGATCCCCTTTACTGCTTCTATGGCTGAATTGCCGGTAACAAACCGATGGAAACGATAGTTGGGCATTAACTCAAATTGGGCGAGCGGACGATTTTTGGGGTCTTTTTTCAGCTCATAAGTTCGCTCAAGAGTTAGTATGACATCCGACTCTGTGCCCGGTGTGAGATCTAATTTTGCTCCATACTTTTGAATGCGGTCATAGCGTTCCTTGCTCATGTTATCAGGCATTATAACGACTGCCTCATACCCCATAAGATTACAGATGTACGAAACTCCGATGCCGAAATTTCCGGTTGAAGGTCCGAGAATCGTATGCTCTCCCGGAAGAATATCTCCATCAACACAGCCTTCAATCAATGTTGAGTAAGCAGGTCCTACTTTATGCGAACCGGAAGGGAAATACGTTCCAAGCAGGACAACGATATTAGCTTCTGTCCCGGTTAGTGCTTTAGGGAGAATGATTTTCCGTACGTTTCCTTTCTCATTTTTCCAGGTAATATTAAACAAGTTAATCGGATCTAATTCGTTCGTTTCCTTTGCCTTCAGGGCCTTTTCGCGGATCTCCGGATCAATGGCCTCGGGATGAAGCATTTCATAATACGTTGGGCCAAAAGGAATTCTAGCCATGATTAACTCTCCTCTCTATTCAATACCCCGCTTTTTTAACTCTTCTATCAATACCGTTAATGATGGCTCAACACGCATCGGCTTGCCTGCAGCCGCAATTGCATTTTTTACATCTTTAAGACCATTTCCTGTAACAATAGCGACTACTTTATCACTTGGTTTAATCGTACCCTGAGCAAGAAGGTGTTTCAAGCCCGCAATACCTGTAACCCCTGCAGGCTCGCCAAAAATACCGCTCGTTTTTCCCAGGAAGCCCATCGCTGCAAGAATTTCTTCATCGCTGACTGCAATCATCGTTCCGTTGGATTCACGCACAGCGCGCAAGGCTTTTTCCGGATTACGGGGTACGCCGACAGCAATGCTGTCGGCTATCGTGTTTTCTTCAGACGGCACCCAGGGCTGATCTTTTAGAAATGCTTCGACCAGAGGACAACACCCCTCAGATTGTACACCTGCAAGTTTTGGCAATCGATCAATCCAGCCTGCTCGATAGAGATCTTGAAAGCCCTTCCCAACCCCGGCAATCGTACAGCCATCTCCGACGGAAAGCACAACCCAGTCCGGAACCTCCCATTGCAATTGCTCCGCGATTTCCAATGCCACGGTTTTCTTTCCTTCTACAAGATAAGGGTTAACAGCTGCATTTCTATTGTACCAGCCCCAACGTTCAATCGCCTGAGCCGATAAATGAAAGGCATCTTCATAAGATCCTTGGACACTGATCACATTCGCTCCGAAAATAAGAAGCTGTGCAATTTTTCCTTGCGGGGCCCGGCTGGGAACAAAGATAAAGGTGCGAATTCCGACGGAAGCTGCGTTGCCCGCAAGTGAAGATGCCGCATTTCCAGTGGAGGAGCAGGCAATAGTTGTTGCTTTTTCCTCAATGGCCTTAATCACCGCGATCACAGAAGCCCGGTCTTTAAGCGAAGAAGTTGGGTTTTGACCATCATCCTTGATATAAAGGCTGCTCATACCCATGCTCTTTTCTAAACCAACCGGCTTATATAAAGGACTCCAGCCAACCCGAAGATGGGGACGGGGTGTATCCGGTTGAATAGGAAGGAAAGCGTGATAACGGAAGATCGAAAAATCCTTAGAGTTCTCAACTTGTTTCCTCGTATTTAGGCGGTTTATTCTTTTATAGTCATATTCAACATCGAGAATCCCATCTTTACTCCCACAGGTCGGACAAGTGAAGATGCCCGTTTTTGCCGGAAGCTCTTTCCCGCAGTGAATACAGCGCAGCCCCAGTACGTTTTCCATACTTACTTCATCACCTCCGGATATAACTCTGAGCACTAGTTCGGTCCGTTCAGCTTACAGAGTGACAGGTGTAAAACAGAATCGTGGAGACATCATTACTCAAAATCTTGAAGGATTTTAGAGTCTAGCCCATAGCTTCTGCGCAAGCTCCCTTGAACGAGCATAAATTCTATCCTCATCAATCCCTAAAAGCTCTCGATTGATCATTCGTACTTTACCATCAATAACCGTCGTTTCTACTGCTCGACCAGAGACCCCAAAAAGGAGGTGCCCGCTCCAATTCGTTTCATTCATTGGGGTAAAGGGAATATAATCGACAATGATCACATCAGCCCAAGCCCCTGGTGCTAACTCGCCAAATTTTCCGCTGAATAACCTTTCAGCGATACGTGGATTATGGTTATAGAGCATTTGCGGAACTTCTCCCCACCCAACACTAGGGTCCGCATGGGCATGCTTTTGAAGGATATTGGCTGCCTTTCCACTCTCGAACATATCGCAGGTATAACCATCCGTACCCAGACCAACTTGGACTCCTCGCTCGAGAAGCTTTAAAACAGGAGCTGTTCCCACTGCATTACCCATGTTTGACTCCGGATTATGAACAACTTGAGTTTGAGTTGATTTTAGGATTTCAATTTCTTCATCGTTAACATGAACGCAATGAGCAGCAATGGTCTTTGGACCCAGAATTCCAAATTTATTTAAACGTTCAACCACCCGCAGCCCCGACTTAGCCAGACTATCCTCTAGATCTTCAATTCCTTCGGCAACATGAATATGGTAGCCGGTATTCAAAGAACCCACAGCCTCCCGGCAGCGTTCCAAGGTCTTATCTGAAAGCGTCAAGGAAGCATGAAGTCCGAAAAGCCCTGCAAGCCTGGAATTAGGATTGGCATGACAAGCTGCAATAAATTCTGCATTTTCCTTAATCCCTTCCCAGGCAATTTTTTCTCCATCTCGATCAGATACTTCATAACAAAATGCTGCCCTTAGCCCTACCTCTTCGGCGGCTTTAGCCATAATTTGCAAACTTCCGGTCACTGCCTTAGGACTTGCATGATGGTCAATAATCGTGGTTGTTCCGGTTTTAACACAATCAATCAGAGGAATGAGCGCACTATAATAAACATCTTCCAAGGTTAAAAGCTTATCCAGCTTCCACCAAAGACTTTCCAGAATATCTTTAAAACGTTTTGGCGGCTTGCTTTTAGAATCCATACCCCGTGCAAATGTGCTGTATAAATGCATATGCGAATTAATCATGCCCGGCATTATTAATTTGCCGCTGGCATCAATATACTGAGCTTTAGGAAACTTTTTTAACAAGTCAGCCGTTGATCCAACCTCTTGAATTTTTGTATCCTGAATAAGAACTGCTCCGTTCTGTAAAACCCGATTGTTTTGTCCCAAGGTAAGCACAGTTCCATTACCGATTATAAGCATAACCTTCTCCCCCTCTAATTGATATCGGGAAGCCGGGGCTGCCGCAAAACAGCCCCTTTTTCGTGCGCACAATAATTATGGACATTACAAAAGACCCAAGACCATAGGTTTTGCAACAGCTCCTCATTTTTAACCCTCTATTCCTGCATTTGAAGCCAGCTCTTTCTTAATATCATCCTCTGACGCTCCCCCATTAAAGAAGGCATTCAAAATAATTGCAGTAATAGAACCTAACGTAATTCCGCTATGAAGCACAGTTTGACTCCAGCTCGGAAATAGTTTGAAAAAGTCAGGAGCGACTAAAGGAATCAATCCTATACCCACGCTGATCGCGACAATAAATAAATTATGGGGATTCTTATCAAAATCGACTTTAGATAATGTCTTAATCCCGCTTGCTGCAACAATTCCAAACATGGCTATGCCAGCACCTCCAAGCACAGCATTCGGCAAGGAGGCAATAATCGTAGCTAACTTAGGGAATAGTCCCATAGCCGTTAAAATGAGTCCTGAAACAGCAACAACATAACGGCTTTTAACTCCTGTTAAACCGACAAGTCCAACATTTTGAGCAAATGCCGTATAGGGAAAAGCGTTTAACACACCCCCAAGCATCGTTGCCAACCCATCCGCCCGAAGTCCACGTGTTAATTCTTCTTCGCCGATCTTTTTGTCCACCATTTCCCCAATCGCTAGAAAATCACCTGTTGATTCAACCATGACAACCAACATCACAAGAATCATAGCAATGATCGCACCGATATCAAATGTAGGAAGGCCAAAAAAGAAGGGGGTATCAATTCCAATCCAGGACGCCTCCCGGACTCCGGAAAAGCTCACTAGTCCGAGAGGCATAGCAACTATCATTCCAATCATCAGTCCCAGCAAAACAGCTATGTTTGCTATAAATCCTTTAAAATACTTATTGATTAAAAGAATAGAGATTAACACGATACCTGCAACCGCTAAAAAAGTTAAGGAACCATAATCCTTGCTGCCCACACCTCCAGCCGCCCAATTCACTCCCACCGGCAGAAGCGAAACACCGATAACCGTAATGACGCTCCCGGTAACGACAGGCGGGAAAAACCGCAGAAGTTTGCTAAAAAATGGAGCAATTATAAAAGTTACAAACCCTGCAACGATTACCGATCCAAAAATAGTCATCATTCCCCCTGATTTAGCCATCATAACCATGGGGGTTACTGCCGCAAAGGTAACGCCTTGAATAACAGGAAGCCGAATCCCTAATTTCCAGATTCCCAACGTCTGCAATAAAGTTGCTAAACCGCATGTAAACAAATCGGCATTGATCAGAAACGCTGTTTGAGCTTTCGTCAGTCCGGCTGCCGCAGCAATGATAAGGGGAACAGCAACTGCCCCGGCATACATCGCTAAAACATGCTGCAATCCGTATAGGAATAGTTTTCCACCCGGTAGAATTTCATCGACAGGATGCTTTGCATTGCCCATATTATTTCCTCCTTCGTTTAGCAAAGTTTCGGATCACCCGGGACCTATTTTTATTTCTTTGTATCACCTCCTGCGACCTCAGTCACCTCTAACGTAAACTCCTGTAGTCTACGTGAAGGATTGGTGAACAGGTAACGATATTCTGTTGCAACTGTCTTGATCATTACATAAACATCTTCTGGCAGAATACCCTTCCCTTGCCCTTCCTGATCTAATGAGACGATTGCTGTCTTCCCTTTAAAACGAACCTTAACAGTGGTTTGTGCCTCGTTCTCTAGAAAGAGGAAGCCTGAATTTTGGCTCAGAGCAAAATCTTCTTCTGTCCAATACAAAGTAAGCTTTTCTCGATAAGGTGCTCCGTCATAAGGACAGAAAGTCGCACAGTTTCCACATTCATTGCACATTCCGTCAATATGTAATATTTGATTATGGTCCCCTAATCCTGCTCCGCTTCCGGTAGTCATGATCATCACGTTGGCTCGGTTTGGACAAACCTCTGTACAAATGTTGCAGAGGGTCTTACATTCAAGGCATCTTTGTGCTTCTCCCCAATCCGGGCAACTCTCTTTTAGTACACCTTTCTTACTCGTAATCTGCTGTAATCGGGTTTCTCGGTCAAAGGCGATATGTTCTTGCCACTTGTCTTCCACTGAAAGCCCTTCTCGTGCAGCAATAACTTGCGCAGCTTTTATGCCCTGAACCATCCCCTCTATTACCGTGGACGGACCCGTAAGAGCATCCCCTCCAAGAAAGACGTTCTCAAGGTTCGTTTCTAAAGTACTTGGATCGCAAACAAAGTTACCGTTCGCATCAATTTCAATTCCATTTCTTTGGAGCAAGCTATAATCAACCTGTTCACCAATAGCGGATAAAACAGTATCAATGGAAAACTCCTCTATTTCCCCGATCCTTGGAATCGGGCGGCGTCTTCCCGACTCATCCGGCTGACCCAACCCCATCTTTTGACACGTTAAAATTCCGTTCACCAAGGAGATTGGGGTTAAAAGTTCTTTAAAAATAATTCCTTCATCAACCGCTGATTCAAGTTCTTCCAGATCTGCCGGCATCTCAGCTTTTGTCCTTCGATAAATGATATATACTTTTTCAACCCCCTGAACACGCTTTGCCGCCCGAGCTGCATCCACAGCTGAGTTACCGCCGCCGATGACCGCAACATGTTTTCCTAAGTTCAGCTTTTCCTTGGACGTGTTAAAGGCTTCAAGGAAAGGTACTGCTCCTAAGACCTTTTCACTGTCCCCCTCAAGTTCCAGTTTTTTCGTCTTGCTCGCACCAATGGCGATATAAATATAGGTATAACCCTCTGATTTTAACTTTGAGATTGAAAATTCGGGATTAACCCCCAGCTGCAGGCGTACCCCCATATTCTCGATAAGCTTAATATCCTTTGAAATTGCTTCACGTGAAATTCGAAAAGCTGGGATCACATACTCGACCGTTCCGCCTGCCCGCTCTCTTTTGTCCATAACGGTAACGTCAAATCCTGCTTTAGCTAGGAAATACCCTGCTGCCAAGCCAGAAGGTCCAGCACCGATAATCGCTGTCTTCAAGCCCTTTTTAGGTTTTCCCTGAGTATCTGCTTTGTTTTTTATGTTTTTCATATACGAATCATAGCCGTTTTGGGCAGCTAGAAGCTTCATATCCCGAATCTTTATTGATTCCTCATAATCGAGACGCGTGCAGTAATTCATGCAGTTGTGATTACAGATTGTTCCTGTGATAAAAGGAAGCGGATTTTTGGCGGCAACAACTTCAAAGGCTTCTGAATATCGCTCTTCCCCGACTAATCGAGTATATTCCGGTATGTCTTGACCAATGGGGCATCCTTCTGAGCAGGGAGCTGTAAAACAGTCCGTCATCGGAAGTCTCCGGGCAATTTTTCGACGGGCATTCGGTCTTTGATCTTTACGATGGTGCACATTTTGAAAGGCACTTTCCGCAAGTGCTTTTAATTTGGCGAGATCAATATGATCCATTTCCTGATTATCCAGCTTGGGCTCCAACCGCTCTGCCATTTGTTTAAAGCGTGTGTATCCTCCCGGTTTTAAAAGTGAAGTTGCGAGCGTTATCGGGCGAATACCGGTCTCAAAAATTTGAGCCACATTAAAAAAGTCCGCCCCTCCGGAATACGAGATCCTGATATCTCCCTTAAATTCAGATGCAAGTTTAAAAGCGAGGTTAATTGTTAAGGGATAAAGAGCCCGTCCGGACATATACATTTCATCTCCGGGCAACTCCCCTTGGGTGATGCGAACCGGCAATGTATTTGAGAGCTTAATGCCGAATTCTCGGTTATGCTCTTTAGCAAATTCTTTGAGGCGAGTAAGCATTGCAATGCCATCTGCATATTGAAGGTCATGCGTAAAAGACTCTTGTTTTAAGTCGATATAGGAATATCCCATACGGTCAAAGATATCTCGGACATAGCGATAACCTAAGAGGGTAGGGTTCATTTTCACAAAGGTATGGAGCTTTTTCTCCTCTATCAAATATCTTGTAATAGCTTCAATCTCAGTGGGCGGACAGCCATGCATCGTTGAAAGTGTGATTGAGGTGCAGATGTTTGAGGAAATTCGTTCGATATATTCCTGATCGACCTTTTCAAATCGCTTTAAATTCTCCAGCAGGCTGGCCTTGCATTCTTTAAAAATCTGTGTATTCGCGGCATCCTTTAAACTCTCGATAAAACGATCCACCTTAGGAGATTTAATCCCTTGAAGCGAATACCCCACACTCATATTAAACATAAAGCGGCGCTCGTCTTGATTAAAGCATTCTTTCTGAAGGAAGTGCACGAGAAACCATGCTTTAACATATTCATCAAATGCGTTTTCAAGCGTAAGTTCTGTTGACCATTCCGTGTTATATCCCTCATCTTCAGCCCAGATACAGGGTTTCGGAAATTCCAGAGCATCAAGGATCTGAACGGTCTTGAGTTCAAAAAAACGGCCGCCGCATAAATATGCTGCTGCGATATTTTGGGCAAGTTGGGTATGAGGACCAGCCGCAGGCCCAATAGGAGTGTCAAGCGTCTCCCCCCATAATTTAATCAGTTGACTATTCTTCTTATAGTAAATCTTGCTTGGAGCAATGCTTAAAATCGTGTGGTGCATTTTAGCTTCTTCGATCACCCACTCGACCAGTTGGGTAAAAGGAATAGGTCTCATAATATCACTCATGCTATCCCCTCCTATCATTCTTAGTTTCTATCCTATTCCTCATGGTGTTCCTTACAATGGCATTCGTGCTCTTCGGCAATCGCCTTTTCCGCAGCTGATACGATTTTTTGGTATCCCGTACAGCGGCAGATATGTCCCGAAAGCTCACGTTTCAGTTCTTCACGATTATAATTCTTCCCGCTCTCTGCTAATGCTGTCGTTGTAAGGACTAGACCAGGAGTACAGAAGCCGCACTGGATAGCCCCTTCCTCAACAAAGGCTTTTTGCACTTTGGAAAGTTCCCCATTTTCAGCAATTCCCTCAATTGTACGAATCTCTTGCCCATTCGCCCAAACCGCGAGGTAAAGACAAGAATCCATTGGAATTTCATTGATAAGTACTGTGCAAGCTCCGCATTCTCCAACTCCGCACCCTTTTTTTACTCCGGTTAACCCCATATCTCTAAGTACTTCTAATAAAGATTTCCGGACATCGACCTCGGAATTAACCTTTTTTCCGTTTAAAGTAAAGGAGATTCGTTTATACATGATAAACCCCTCCCGCTCTTTGAATGGCAACATTTAAAGCACGCTGTGTAAGTTCTTCTACTAAATGCTCGCGATATTCCTTCGAAGCCCTCCATGAGGTTCTGGCCTGAGTTGAACGAACAGCTCGTTTACCGATCTCAAGCAAAGTATCTTTTGAAGGGGACTTTCCTTGAGCATATCCTTCGGCTTCAAGACATCGCAATGGAGTAGGTCCGGCAACGCCTAAGCCGATTCTTACCTCATCAAACCTTCCCTCTTTTATCCTGCAGGCAGCAGAAACGCCCAAGGTCGCAATATCCATAGCTTTGCGCATAGCAAACTTAATATAATGCCCTCCAAAACCTTCATAGTCTTCTGGATAAATATAAATTTCTGTAAGGATTTCGCCCTGATTCAACTTCACTTTACCTGGTCCGGCATAAAATTCTCGGATAGGAACAACCCGCTCTCCCTTACTGCTCTGAATTTTCAGCTTAGCATCAAGAACAAATAAGGTTGAAGCACTGTCAGCCGAAGTCGCTCCATTGCAAATATTTCCGCCAAGGGTAGCAATATTGCGAATTTGCGGACCACCCATGGACATTGCCGCTTCCGAAAGAGCAGGAATATTTTGTTTGATAAAAGGATCATCAAAGAGTTGTGTCAAGGTTACTAAGGCTCCGAAACTCAGTGTTCCATCATCATGCGTTTCGATTTTTTGAAGTTCCTTCAGCTTGCGAATGCTTAAAAATCTTTCTTTCTTAATAGGATGATGCTGCATATTAACCAAAAGGTCCGTTCCCCCTGCGATCAACTTAGCCTCTGGATTCTCGGTTAAAATCACTAAGGCCTCCGCCAACGTTTCCGGTTCAAAATATTCTTCGATGTTATACACGCCGTATCACCGCCTTCCTGAGAGGTGTCAGATCAATCCGTTCACTTTAAACGTTTCAAAGACTCGTTGTGGATTTAAGGGCAATTGATTAAAAGCAACTCCAGTTGCCGCAAAAACTGCATTTCGTATCGCTGGTGCTGGCGAAATAACCGGTGGTTCACCTAATGATTTCACGCCAAAAGGACCTGTAGGATCCTCTGTTTCTATAAATCCTACGCCGATTTCAGGAGTATCCATAAACGTCGGAAGTTTATAGTCCAGAAGATTATTATTCAGTACTTTGCCTGTTGTTTTGTCATAAAGGATTTGCTCCGAAAGAGCATACCCGATGCCCATACTTACACCGCCCTGAACCTGTCCTTCAGCTAATAACGGGTTGATTATTTTTCCCGAGTCATGGACGTTGTAGATTTCGAGAACTTCGACTTGACCCGTTTTCAGATCAACTTCAACCTCGGCAAAAGTCACTCCGAAAGACATAGCATTGACAAAGGCATTGTTTGAGGTATCACTCGTTATGGGGTTTGCAAATTCGGGATTATAAAACGTTTGCAGCGCAAGGTCCTGCAATGAAATCACAATTTCCCCAGATTTTTTATTGACGATATTCTGCTCTTTCAATTGAAGCTCTGAAACAGAAATTTTCATCCATTCGCCGACAAAATTCAAAAGCTTTTCTTTAACTTCCTCCGCCGCTTTTTTTACGGCCATTCCCGTAACATAGGTTTGGCGAGAGGCAAATGCCCCAGGGTCAAACGGTGTAAGATCGGTGTCTTGAGTTGTGATTACATGAACGTCACGAACTGAAATTCCCAATACTTCAGCAACCATTTGCACAAAGACGGTATCACTGCCTTGTCCTATTTCTGTCGCGCCAATTTGAAGTTGAACCGAACCGTCCTGATTCAGGCTAAGCCTTGCTCCTGCTAATTCTACATTGACCGGATACGTTCCCGATTGATAGCTAAAACATGCCATTCCTAACCCCCGGCGCTTATCACCTGTTTGATCCTGAGCCTTC
This sequence comes from Desulfitobacterium nosdiversum, assembly GCF_049860565.1. Classification (GTDB taxonomy): domain Bacteria; phylum Bacillota; class Desulfitobacteriia; order Desulfitobacteriales; family Desulfitobacteriaceae; genus Desulfitobacterium_A; species Desulfitobacterium_A nosdiversum. The sequence continues at coordinate 1,521,476 of NZ_CP172056.1, read as the reverse complement.
GCCTTTTTCTCATCCCAGTGTATAAGTTCTTTGCCTTTAGCAATACATTCCCGAATCCCGCAGCTTAAAACACGGTTTTTACTTAAAGGATCACTCCAGCCCAGTTGAACAAGGTTTTTAAGACGGATCTCAAGAGGATCCAGGTTTAATTCTTTGGCAATTTCATCAAGATGACTTTCAAACGCAAAAAAGATTTGCGGGCTCCCGTATCCTCGCATCGCCCCAGCAACCGGTAAATTTGTATATACTGTAATTGGCTCATACTTAATCGCTTCCGGCGAATAAAGATACCGAAATTTTCCTCCTCCGCTTGATGCAATAGAATGTCCATGAGAAGCATAGGCCCCGGTATTGGAGAGTGCAGATATGTATATGGCTTTAATCTTTCCGTCTTTTGAGATTCCTGTTTTCAGATGATATTTAATGGCATGACGTGTTCGGGTATCAAGCATGGTTTCTTCCCGAGAAAATTCAATCTTAACAGGGCGGCCGCCAACTGCAAGCGTCATGGCTGCATTCAAGGGTTCAATCGTTACATCTTGCTTATTTCCAAATCCTCCGCCGATATAAGGTTTAATAACGCGTACCCTGCCCCACGGGATTCCTAAGGCTTGCGCCACGATTCGCCGCACAATATGCGGAATCTGAGTCGATGTAACAATAACTATACGATCCTCTCCATCGATGTAAGCATAGGAGGTTTGGTTCTCAAGATGACAATGCTGGACGATACTCGTTTGATAGTCTCCTTCAAAAATATAATCGGAATGTGAAAACGCTTCATCCACGTCTCCAATCTGATAGCCGAATGTCGAGAGCGTGTTATGCGGGCAGTCTTCATGAATTAAAGCTGCTCCTTCTTGGAGAGCTGCTTCAGGAGTAATAACAGCATCCAGCACTTCATATTCAACATCGATCAAGGAAAGCGCCTTTGCCGCTATTAATTCATCTTGGGCGACAACTGCGGCAACGGCATCACCTACAAATCTTGCCTTATCTGTAAGCATCAAACGATCCGCTTTATCCCGTCTATTTGGGTCAAGAGTATAAGCATGCCCTGCCGTCGCGAATTTAATATTAGGAGTGTTCTGATAGGTTAATACTGCTTCAACCCCGGGAAGTGCTTTTGCCTTGCTGATATCAACGCTTTTTATATTGGCGTGGGCATAAGGACTTCTAAGCAGCTTCCCGATCAAAATGTTTCTTTCAGCTAAGTCATCTGTATATTTTGCTTTGCCGGTGACTTTTGCCACGGCATCAACGCGCGGAACACTTTTGCCAATAACTGAGTATTCCATTTGCTCCCCTCCGTTTTTCCTTACAACTTTGCAATTAACATGCCACCTTTCCTAAAGCCTGACTTCCTAATAAAGCCTATTCATATCAACTGAAATAAAAAACTAAGGATAGCTGATTTATCAAAATGATACGTCAGCTATCCTTAGTTAATCTGTCAGCCTCTCAAGATGAGAACATTCTCTCACATTAAGATCTCTTTAATGATGCGGAACAAAATAATTCTCAAACTGATCAATGGCATAGTTATCGGTAAGGCCAGAGATATAGTCTACAACGGCACGTGATCTTTCTCCTTCATCCCAAGCTAAATACTCATTCGGCAGCAAATCAAGATGTTCAAGATAATAATAGTATAAAGCTTGCACAACATACTCACCTTTACGCCGTTCCTCTTTCAAGGCAGAGCTGTTATAAACTTGGGTAAACATAAACCGGCGAAATTCCTGCATCGCTTTATGAACACGTTCTGATTGATGTATTTTATCCTTACCCTGAGAGCTTTCAATCATATCTGTGACCATGGTTGAAATCATCTGACTCGGGGTATGTCCTAAAACGAGGCGGACCTCCTCCGGCAAATCACTGGGGTTAAGTAAACCTGCACGAAGCGCATCGTCATAATCATGACAAAGATAGGCAATACGATCGCCCGTTTTAACGATCTGACCTTCTAAGGTATAAGGAATACCGGGTCCCGTATGGTTAAGAACTCCATCTAAAACAGGTGCGGTCAGATTCAATCCCTTGCCGTTACCGGTCAACATGGTTAAAACTCGTACGGACTGCTCATTATGCTCAAAATGTCCGATAATTTTTCGTATAGCCTCTTCACCCACGTGTCCAAACGGCGTATGCCCGACATCATGTCCAAGAGCAATAGCCTCAATCAGATCTTCATTCAGTCTAAGCCCGCGACCAATCGTCCGGCAAATTTGGGAGACTTCTAAGCTATGGGTCATCCGCGTTCGATAATGGTCTCCGGTAGGCGCAATATATACTTGGGTCTTATGTTTAAGCCGTCGAAAGGGTTTACTATGTAAAATTCGATCCCGGTCCCGTTGAAACTTGGTCCGAATTGAACATTCTTCCTCCTGCCGTTCACGCGTTGCCTCCCCACTCTTTACCGCAAAGGGAGATAAGCGCTCCCACTCCTCACGTTCTGTTCGTTCACGAATATTTTCAGTCATAATAACCCCCCCTATCTCATCCGCAGATATTTTAAAGCTATTTAATTTCATTATATTATAAATCGCGGACAAATTCTAACGGGTAACTAAAGAAGAATCCTGCCTATGATAAAAACGCATTTGCCCTGTACCTCTTTTTTTAAAGTACAGGGCAAAGATTATATAAGATTTAATTTTGCTTTAACAGTGATTGACGAGATAGCTTTAAATCATTAGTTACTGATTTGGCGATAAGCGCTTTGCAAAACAGAATCTGAAACTACACCTGAACCCCCTAGTACATAGAACTCTTTTACATCTCGTGAATGATCCCAAAGCCATTTTCCTGCATCAACACTTAAACTTGAATCTACTAAGATAATAGGACTGTTGGTTCTTGCCGCAAGAACTGAACCCGCAAGTGCATCTGGGAAGTTATTTCCTGTAGCCAAATAGACGAGATTAGGATCAACGCCCATACCATTGGCAATAGCAATTGCTGTTGCGTAACGGTCACTTCCTGAGAACCGTGTGGGCATCGGAAGACTGCTCTCAACCGTTGTCCCCACCGCTCCAGTGCCGCCTACGATGATAGTCTGGGTCATGCCAAGCGTCTTTAATTCTTGGCTGGTCGAATCAGGTAATACGACTTTATCGGTTAATAAAATAGGTATATGCTCATGGGCAGCAATCGAGGACACGGCTAATGCGTCTGGGAAATTCTCACCATAAGCTATGACCGCTTTATTTCCCGAAATCAAATTATGATCCTTCATATATTGTGCAATGGCGCGGCTGTTTCATAACGATCTTGGCCGCCTAATCGAGTTACATTGTAATTCTTCTTAAGCGTTTCTTCGATTGAAGATGATATTGCCCCTTCCTTCCCTAGGATAATAATATCTTGCGGAGCTAAACGATCAATTTCATTTTCGGTGTCACTAGACAACGTTGCCGCATCCGTTAATAATATCGGCGCATTTAATCCATAAGCTAACGGGGTTCCTGCGAGGGCATCCGGAAAATTATCTGCCCTTGCTAGAACTACAGTTTTTGCTCCATAATCCCATCCTTCATTTGAAACCGAAACCGCAGTTTTAAATCGATCAGTCCCATAGAGACGGAAAAACGCAGGATCACGACTTAAATATGGTCTTACCGGGTTCAGTGAATGTTCAGTCAAGCCATTACCGGTTTGCCCAAATTGGTTATACCCCCAGCTCCAGGTGTCCGCGCTTAGATCACTTCCATTAAATCCACGAGATACGGTGTGACCCCATCCTGCAGAGATATATGCAGCTTTAAAATTGAGCAATGCTGGAGAGGACAATTTCTCAACCGACGAGTTGTTAATCTGATTCGTAGAGTTATCACCAAATCCAAACGTAGCATTTTGATTGGAAATTACAAAGCTAGAGTTATATCCAGCAGCAATTCCATAACCGTTTGTAAATCCTTGAACCTTTATTGGTACATTACTATATCCGGAAGTTTTTTGGTCTCCCAGTTGACCAAACGAGTCATCTCCCCACGCATAGACACTATGATCCGCTGTTAACGCTAAGCTGTGCATTAATCCAGCCGCAATAGCAGTAACATTGTTTAATGAAGCGATCATTACAGGTTTATAGCTCGACGTTGATCTGCCATCGCCAAGTTCTCCTCTACTATCGCTGCCCCACGAATAAACGCTTCCGTCGAAGCGCAATGCTACCGCATGGGTACCACCCGCTGCAATCGCGATAATACCGTTTAATCCCGGAATTTGCGCGGGAGTATTGCGACTCCCTGTTACGTTATCTCCTAGCTGATTAAACTGATTGCTTCCAAACGAATAGACTGTTCCGTCATTCTTAAGTGCCAGACTAAAATCATAACCCGCTGAAATAGCAACAATATTTTTTAATCCAGGGACATCAACAGGAACGGAACTATTTGCATTCGAACCAATACCAAGCTGCCCTTTTCGGTTATCTCCCCATGCCATCACCGTCTGGTTATCAGTAAGCGCAAGGTTATGAGTACCGCCTGCCGAAACATCCAAAACAGAGTAGGATAAATTCTTAACGGTAACAGGCAAGGAACGTGATACCGTTGTACTATCACCAAGTTGCCCATAATTATTATTCCCTGATGCTTTCACACCATCATAAGGAACAATCCAAACGGTATGAAACCCTCCTGCGCTAAATAGATGTTCCTGTTGAGGTCTCGGGATTATCGCATTAAGCGACATCGTATAACCCGTCAATGTAGAGGTATCGGTGTAATTCTTTACTCCAGAAACATTTAATGAGTAAGTTCCAGGTCCAAGTTGAGGCAACGTTAGTGTTATTCTGTTAGATTCCACGGATATTCCGATAATTGTTATCCCGCCGCCTGTCGAGTCCGTAAACGTAATGGTCGATGAGGCAGCCGTTATGGGATCAATGGATTGATTAAACCACAATTGAAGTACCGGTTTATTCATGGTAATATTCGAACCATTGAATAGATTATCCGCTTGATTCGGTCCAGGCAAAATAAAAACATTCGTTAGACTTAAAGGATTTGTATCTGCTAAAACAGGGGCATTCGCGAAACTCGAAAACATCATCATTAAGGCTATGACGATTGAAATTTTTTTGGCAAACTGTTTTACTTTCACCTTATTCCTCCCGTTTCAACATATTTCGATAAATCGTAAAACAAATTAACAGTTACAATTATAGAAAAACATAAAAATTCTTATTTCTCCACCTGAAATTAATTCCAAGTTATTTGTTTTAGTCATTTTATTTATTGTCAGAATGCATCTTTTAAAAAAATAAGGGTATTGAACTTAAATCAAAATAGATTAAGTTCCAATACCCTTTTTTTTATAATTATTGTGTCAAAATGCTCATTCTATCACGCTTCTAATCTATGCTTATACGATTATTTTATTTCTAAGATTGGTCTTTAATTGTTAGCCTTGGCCTGAGCTGCAGCAATCAAAAAGGCCCTATCTCATTTTCTACCATTATGGGACATTTCTTGTACCGACTACCTCATAAATCAAGAACTTATTCCAGTGACAGAATATATTCATAATCTTAAAGAATTAAAGAGTAAACAAAGATAAGCTTATCATCGCAGCATGGATATACGCACAAGAATAACATACTTGGCTTTTCGAAACATCAAACATATTTCGGAAGAGCTTGATTGTAAGTTTGTAGTTTTACCAGGGCATCATGGGTATGTTAAAAATCTGTTAAAATCCTGCGTTTTTTAGTTTACAACTCCAAAATGGAACCCCTTTAAAAACTCTCTTGCGGTCACTAGTTTATAAACCTCTATTTATTTTCGCTTAACGTAAATCCTTTGCCAGCAACTTCAATGACCTCTGTGATATACATAAAAGCGAATGTGTCTATTTTATTAACAATCCCCTTAAGCTGGGCTATTTCGTAATGATTCACAATACAATTAATAATTCGCTTTTCTCCATGAGAAAAGCCGCCTTCGCCTCGAAGATAGGTGACACCCCGACCCATTTCTTCCAGAATTCGTTTAGCAATTTCCTCATGATACTCTGAAATGATGATAACTGATTTATCTCGATTGAGGCCATCGAGAACAGAATCGGTAACCTTGCTCCCAACCCACATACTAATAATAGTATATAAAGCAATCTTTAAATCAAAAAACATAAGGGACAAGGCGATTACGAATACATTAAAGTAGAAAGATACCGAGCCAATGGAAATATTCTTTTTCTTTTTTAAGACCATACCTACAATATCTAAACCACCAAGGGACATACCTGATTTTAAAACGATGCCCCCGCCAATCGCCCCTACAACGCCAGAGAAAATGGATGCTAAAAAGATATCAACATGGGGAATTGGAAAAAGTCCTTTCGTTAATAGAATAGCAATATTAAGAAAGACGTTGCCGATAAAACTATAAATCAAAAATTCCTTTTTAAGGCTTTTTAAGCCCCAGATGAAAACAGGAACGTTTAGGAGAAACATCACAATGTATACAGGAAATCCAAACAAATACTGCGTAATTAATGCTATACCGTTTATCCCACCGGATAAAAGATTGTACGGAATCACTAGCTCATTATAGGATATGGCGGAAATGAAGGCTCCAATCCCTAAAATAAGAAGCTTTTTGAGGACAATAAAAACGGGTTTTGCTGTAATTCGTTCTATGTAATTTGCAATATTAATCATAACAAAACTCCTTGATAAGTTTTAATGATTTTAATCTAACATTTTAAAATTCAAGCTACAAGCATTATTTATGTCGAACATAAAAAAAGAAAGCCATAATAAATAAAAATTGGGTACTGTCTCTAAAATTCGTCAAAAGACAGTACCCATACTTCTTTGCACATAAGCTCTCAAAGTCTTGACTTACAAGGCTCTGAGAGCCATTTTCATACAATTCGTTGCTGAAATTTATTACTTCTTATTGCTCACAGTTGCCTGAGCTGCGACTATCATGAAGGAACAATCTCATTTTTTACTGTTATGGAACACTTCTTGTAACCGTTAATGTAATATCTGTTCAAACTTACTACAGGGTATTCGCGTTCCTAAACAACTGCTGAATATAATCAAAATCAATACTTGCTGAACTGTCTCTATAGAAAAATAGGTCTTTTCGGATGGTAGTATTCGAGTTAATTATGAATTTCTTATATACATTACCATTAAGTTTATAAATCGTTGCCCTAAAATAATATCCCATATAGCCTAATGAGATTTTCTCTTTTTTAAGAGATACAGTATTTAGGTTTTCTATAATATGTCTAATTTCGGTTTCTTTAGTAATCATAATAGATTTCCCTGTCGTACCATTAAAAATCTCAACTTTAGAAACCTCCGACGGAGATATGTTAATTATTGAGGAAGGAGCACTCCACCAAATCAAAATGCCACTTATGGCAAGAATTAAAGAAGATATTGCAATCAGCATTTTCTTACTTTTCGTTTAAGTTTCCTCCTCTCAAAAACTTATCTAAATTATATTACTTCACATATTGCTACTAATGCCTCATAGCAATGGATAATTAGAATTATGCTTCATGCTATTGACCCTCAATTTCATCCTCTTCGTTAATCCATTCCCGGCATCTATGTTCTTTACAATTAACAGGACATTTCTCCCATTCAATAATGCAACCGCCTTCCTTAGACCAGTAAGCGCAATAACCCATAATTATGCCTCTGTCATTCAGTTCTTTAAGAAATCTCAGGGCTTCTAATTTCCTGACCGAAGAATCATCGTAGATGTAAGAATCGAGCCAAGCACTATTAGCCTTAAGAACATCATAATTAGAAGCTGCATTTTACAAAAATGTCTAAAATATTGCCAGCTATCGTTACCAAAATAAAGCTGCTCAAATTGGCTAAATACCTCTTCTAACTGCGTTTACGCGTATGTGTCTCATATCTATCCGCGATCTCTTTTCGAGATAGCCAACTTATCTTAACACTATTATCCGGTCGCTTGAACCGTTTTTGCCGAGCAATAAAATTGTGTTCCTGTTGCTCATTAGCATAGGGAAAAGTTCCTACGACGTTTAGATTTAGTTTTTTGTCCTGATCCAGTTTAACCAAGTAAACAAACAAGCTGTACGGTTCTGAAAAAGATCGCAACTTTTTGGACCTAATTCCTGCTTTTTGCCTAGCATCAGTATAATAAGCAAGCTGCTCCGGAGTTATGCCATTTGGAGTTTCTGACTGATAAGTTTCTTTCTTCGAAACTTGCCTTTCATAAGGTCTATCAGGAACAGTAAGTATGGACGGTATTTGTAACTTATCTCTCGTATAAGGTTGATATTTGGCAAAACCAGTTTCATTCATACGCTTTCTTAGAAAGTCTTCCACTTCAGTAAAATCTCGTGAAAACCTATAACCTGAATCAAGCAGCAATTTCATAACTCGTTCCGAGTAGCTTCTATTACAAACTCTGGGGTCCAATATAGTAAAACAGCCAAAATCCTCAATTGTACGAATTAGACGACCACCTGCTTGCTGCAAGCGAATAAGCATCCGGGGGATAAGGATATCATTCATAATTTCGCTTTTGCTCATGTCCTCTGCTATGAGGTCTATAAAGGGATCATTGTAAGTAGGAAACGGTAGGCGACAAAGTATAACTGAAATGAGAGATTTTCCTGGTATAGATAAGCCAGCGAAAAAGGTACCGCTCCCAATAAGTACGCTCGTCTCATCATGCTTAAAATCCTCAGAAAGGAGTTCAGTGCTTTTAGATCCTTGCTTTAATAATGTAATACCCATAGTATCAAGATGCGGCTTAATTTGGTAATACAAAAGGTCCAGCTGCTTATGAGAAGTGCATAATATTAGGGTACGGCCACCGGCTACTTTGATTAGTTTTATAATTTCATTACCTAATACTTTGCAGTAAGCAGGGTATTGCTTATTTGTACTGTCAATGGGATCAGGTATATGTTGGGGAACATAAAGTATGGCCTGATTAAAATAATCGAATTCAGTGAGCAATTCTAATGTATCACTGGCCGAGGGCGGCCCGCCCCAATCATAAATAACCGAGCTAAAAGAGCCCTGGACCGCAAGTGTCCCAGACATGAATACCATCTTGTTATATGTGCCCATACTGTTTATCAGGGATCTAATGTCCCTTCGGAATGAGTTGCCAACGACGGTTATGTCTACATCATTTTTCTGGTCAAGTTCAATCCAAGAAGTGTAATTTTCCTTATCTAAAATCTTGTCAATAATATCAGCAGTTTGTTCTAGTCTTGACTTTGTTTGAGACCTGCGAAACATAGGATTCTCAGAAATTCGAGCAGAAACCAATTGAGAGAGTATTCTTTTGAATAGAACATTAAGATTTTTTAATGCCTTAAGTCCATCTTCAGGAATGGGATGCCTTCCCCGACTAATGTCTAAGTCCTGTTGAAGATATTTCATAGAATCTAGTAGGATGTCAAAAGTACGTGAGACTTCTGCCCTCTCATTACGTACCTGGTTTATTGCATTTAGCAGCATACTCATCGATAATTTCTCACTCAACTGATCTAAGGCAGCATCCTGGAAATCGTGAGCTTCATCTATAATAATAATACCACCGCCGGATGTTCGAAAGTCGATGATCGGGGTATAACCGTCAGTAACATTAATAACGGACTGAAGTAATTGGTTATGATTAGTAACCACAACATCAATACTTGGGTGATTAAATTTACTACGATGAATACCCGTAGGACAGGTTAATTTTCTGTTGCAAAAAAGGCATTCATTATGAGTCTGAAGTTTAACCCTATTCCACCGGTTATCCTGGATTGGACCGAAATGCTGCTCGAACTCAAGCCGATCCCCTTCTAAAGCATCAAATCCAAAGGAAATCAAAGATTTCCGTAGTTCATCCTCTAATAAAGCTTGTTCAATTCTTTTCGGGCAAAGGTAATTGCTTACTCCCTTAGCTACGACGTACCGACCAAGTAAACCATGTTGATGGAGATAATTCAATTCTTGATTCTTTAATTGAGCTTGGAGGTTCAATGATGATGTAGCATAAATAAGTCGTTTACCGTCATAAAGAGAAGGGACTAGTGCGGCAAAAGTCTTACCTGTTCCTACAGGAGCATGTACAATAAGCGTATTTGTCTTTGAGTGAGATGAAAGTATTCCAGCAATTGAAACTGCAGTTTGTACCTGTGTATATCTTGGTTGAAGGCAGCCGTAATGAGCAGGGAGTTGATTTTCAAAAAAACTTAGCACATGGTTTAGCCGATTATTCAATTGTATTTCCCTTCTTTCTTTGACTTAAATGAAAAAACTAATCTTATGACACATGAAGAATGAAATAAAGAAAAGGCCCCATATGAGGGGCCTTTTCAAGATGAATCTAGGGTGAGGACCTGCTATATTAAATCGAAAATTTATTTTTTAATGTTTATTTGCTTCTAATGCCAATTTTTCGGACTCCAGAGCATTTTCAATACTGATTAAGGGAGTAATCTCTGTCTCAAGAAAAGGAAATATAGGAGATCGGGATAATAATTTATGGAGTTCCTCAACGGACTCAACATCCCAAATAACACAACCACCTTTTCTACCGGCAAACATCCCTTGTGCCAAAATCTTCCCCTGTTTCTGATAGTTAATGACTTTTTCCCACCCTTGTACCATAATTTCTTTGACCTGTTGAGGTGGGAACGGAGGTAATTGTGTCAATTCGCTTTTAACAAAGAATAACATGCTTAACCCTTCTTTCATTTTCATTTTGGCTGTTCACTTAAGATACCACAGCCTTTACCTTCCTCACCCTAGTTAAATAAAAAATTCGAGTTGACGAACTGGGCATCACCCAGTTTCAACCCGAAATAAAGAACAAGAGCAACCCCTACCTTGCAAGGTCTGGATTGCTCTTGTTCTTTATTTGGGACTGAAGGACTGCTTCTCTTTCCACCGTCGAGTGAGGTAACGGAGCAAAAAATAAAATCGGCTAAAAGCCGACTTTATTAATTAATAACTTATTGAAATTTAAGTTTTACCTTTCAACTTGGATATAAGATTTTCTTCCATTTGCTTGATATTCATTATTCTAGCAATAATCAAATTTTTGTCAATAGTATTTCAAAAAATATTTAAGGCAATTTTATGGGTAGTTTATAAATAGTAATACGAGGCAAGGGCCAGGAAAGACAAGCCCTAAAAAGCGCATTCTTCATAGCAAAGTAACACCATTGGTAATTCTCAACAATTTAACTTCCAATTATAGACATAATGTAACTTAAACCATAATGTCCAATCCCCTTGTCCGTTGAAAATTTCTTATCGACTATTAATTTTTTTATTATATACGTCTACAGGTATAAGCGGAGCATCTAATTTTAATTGTGTTTGTTTACTAATACTCCACTGTGTTGCTATTTCTCTCCCTGCTTGTCGAAGCAATCCCCGATAATTATCAATAACCGGCTTAAGTTGTTCATTTTCTAAAGTCAAAAGTGGTCCCTGTCCTCTGAAAATCTTTGCAATAACTTCCGAACTCATATTTCTTGCCATTCGCTCCATCATAAATTCTAAAGCTTGAAACTGACTTTGTTCTGAAAATCCTCCATTACTGATTACAACAATTCGGGGGGCCTGTTTACCTTTGTGTTTTTCCTTATATGCATCAATGTGTTTGCTTTCTCCATGCTCATCTTTTTCAATAAAGTATGAACCGTAGGCGATACATCGATCCAAGAATACCTTCATCATTCCGGATACATTATCAAAGTAAAGTGGTGTACCAAGTATGAGTATATCCAGATCCTGAAAATGAGATATGGCATCTTCCATATCATCTTTTAAAATACACTTGTTCTTCTCCACATACCAACAGTGAAAACATCCTGTGCAATGGTGAATATTTTTCTCTGAAAGTGTGTAGTTAACAACCTCTGCTCCTTTTTCCTGAGCACCTTTTAGAACTTCTTCTAACATCAGATGAGTTGTACTCCTCTTGCCTTTTGGACTTCCGTTATATGCCACAATCTTCATATTCCCTACCTCCTATTCTTAAGCATAAGTATAGGTGGTATAAGGGATGAATTCTTTACATTTCTTGCGGTATTGCTCGAATTGGTAAATATAAATTAGATAAGTTGCTTTCTTGATACTCTTGATCGTAAGCTTGTATAAAAAATATCTCGGTTTCAACCATTTTAATTTTAGCTGTATTCATCCATCGTTTTAGATCTTGAACAACAGTATCCCCTATATACAATAAATCACCTTTATATCGAAATTTTGCATAGAGCGTGGCAGGGAGTTTGAATGTTGGCCACTTCAAATTTTGATCTTCTACTTTTAAGTCAATTCCAAAGAAAGCACGAATACATTCGCTTTCCTCTTCAGCGGCCCTTTTAAAATAAACCGCAAAAGCACTATATTGACCTTTGGGTTTTACGGATTGTAAAAAAGCTTCAGCTTGGCTGTTCACAATCTGTTGGATATCTTGATTCGATAGATCAACATTCATGTAGAATCCTACTAAAACTTGTTGTTCTTTTTCTACAAATGTAAAATCCGTTACTACCTCGCTATTAAAATTCTTCATAGCCCTCTTAAGGACAGGAGGAACAGGTGTGGGCTTTATTTCCGCTGCTCCTTTGCGTACCTGACCTGGTGGGAAACCATAGTTATCTTTAAAAGCCCGAGTAAAGGAAGCTTGAGATCCGAATTTTAGTCTATAGGCAATGTTTGCCATAGAATCAGAAGTTTCAATTACATAGATAAGCGCTTTATTAAGGCGTCTTTGATTAATGTATTCATTTAATGAACAACCCATTACCGCTGTGAAAATCCGATGGAAATAGTATTTGGATAAGTAAAACCTCTGTGAAAGAACATCTAACGTCAATTCTTCTTCCAGATTCTTTTCGATATGTTTAATGGTATTCTCTATTAAATTTATGTAATCCATAATAGCTCCTAAATATCCCTTCACAGTTACGCTGATGTTTAACAATCTTATTAAAGTAGTTTGCACTTTTGCTCTACTCTATAGTGTTCGTAGTCGGCTCTGATTAGTCCTGATTGTTAACCTTGGCCTGTGCCGCAGCTATCATAAAGGACCAATCTCAATTTTTACCATTTATGGAACACTTCTTTTAATCTGTTCTGGCCAATTGCACAACATAAGAAGAATGCGCAACAGATTTAATTAATGCCTATTCCAAATATTTTGTGTTTACAATATATAGATAACTGGAAGTTGGTCGAATGATAAGTAACAAATACAAAATAAATCTGTGTATCAGAAAATTGGGGATATGAAGCAATCGCCATACCTTTAGCCTACACCCCATACTCTGCTTGTATCCCTTTTCTACCACGAGTTCCCCTAAAGACATTGACCCACTGAGACTTGTTTACTGGTCCCCTCTATTTCTCTATATTTTTTATATTACTTATCAACTTCACCTAATACGGCATCAAGTGTCGCCAACGTCATAAAAACATCTTGTATTTTCTGCCCAATAGAAAGAACGGGAATTATTTGCAAGTTAATAAATGCACCCGTCCGGATTCGTACCCGTGATGGTTTGGTCGAGCCATCACTGCCGATATAAAAACCTAATTCTCCTTTGGGATTCTCAACCCGATGATAAACTTCACCCACTGGAGGTTTAATGACTTTTGGTACTTTAGCCATTATCGGGCCTTCCGGAATATTACGGATCGCTTGTCTAATGATCTTGACGCTTTCTATTATTTCATCCAGCCGAATTATTGTCCGATCATAGCAATCGCAGCCTGTTCGTACCGGAACTCCAAAATCAAAACGATCATAGATGCTATACGGTTCTGCTTTACGAACATCATAGTTTACTCCAGATGCCCGTAGAACAGGTCCTGTAACCAAGTAATCCTCCGCAAGTTCCTTTGGTAAAATGCCCACGCTTTTCATTCGAGCTTGGGCAATCTCATTTCCCAAAAAAATGTTGTAATATTCCTCAATCATTTCTGGTGTATCGTCCAAAAAGGATTTTAGCGCTGACCAAAACTCTGCTGGTGGCTCTGCACTCATGCCTCCGATACGCATAGCATTAACTGTTAACCGGCTTCCAGCAGTCATCTCATACAAATCCAAAATACGTTCGCGGTCACGGAAAATATACATCCATGCCGTATATCCAGCCATATCCAAAGCTTGACTTGCGATCATAACCTGGTGGCTTACTATTCGTGAAAGTTCGCCAAATATAACTCTAAGGTATTCCGCACGTTCGGGAACTTCGATCCCCATAAGCTTTTCCACCGTTTGAACATATGCCCAGTTATTATGCGGGGCTGCAAGGTAATCCAACCGATCTGTATAAGGAACAAATTGCGCATAGGTTCGGTTTTCAGCCAGCTTTTCTATCCCCCGATGCAGATATCCCAATTTAAATTCCAAATGGGTAACTGTTTCTCCCTCCAAGTAAGCTAAAGCACGGAGTAAACCGTGCATACTGGGATGCTGTGGACCGATGTTCAAAATGAGTTTTTCTGTTTCTTGAACACTCATTTTTTCCCCTCCCATATTCCTCTTTTATCGTTACACCTACGAGGTTATATTCTCTGCGGGTTGTTATTTAAGGTGGTAATAGGTCTGCTTTGAAGTATGTAAAACTCTCCTAAGCCATAGCTCCACTCGATATCTTGAGGTACTCCATTAAAATGCTCTTCTATCTTAAGACATAAACTGGCCAACTCACGAACCTGTTGGGAGGTCAAACATCCTCGGGCAAGGCGCTGTGTACGAATGAAAGATGAAGGCGATTGTCCGTTTTTTGGAGCAGGAGTAAATTTAAGCGCTGCACCGTCAGGACGTCTGGCAATCCATTGATCCGGAATGATTTCTCCTTGAACCAACGCCTCCCCGACACCGTGGGTCGCATTTATGATCAGTTCACTTTGATCATTTGAAAGAGGATTAACGGTAAAGACTACTCCCGAAATTTCATGGGGTGCCATTTTCTGAATGATAACAGCAAGAGCGACATCGCTCTCTCCAAATCCTTGCAAGGAACGATACTGCACTGCTCGGGGCGCCCAAAGTGAAGCCCAGCATTTTTTTATAGCATCAAGAACTGCACTTTCCCCTTGGATATTTAGATAAGTTTCTTGTTGACCTGCAAAACTTGCACCGGGTAAATCTTCAGCCGTAGCGGAGGAACGAACGGCAACCTTAGGGCTTCCCATTCTCCCATAAGCTTCAAGGACTTCAATCGTGACCTCATCAGGCAAGTTAGCATTTTCTATTTCCATTCGAATCTTCGATGTTACATTTTCTAAAGCTGGTAAGTCCTTGAAGTTCACCTTCGGTAAATGGACATTCGTTATACAACGACGGTATCCTTCAACGGTCAGAACAAAACCCTGGGGTACTTTCATTCCTGCTAAAACTAATTCACCTAAGTTAGCCCCTTTTCCGCCAACCAACGGTAGGTCTTCTCTTGTTAAATCCTGAAGTAACCGTACATATTTCATCGCATTATTCTCCATTAAATCTATTTTCAATCAAGAACTTGAACCTTCCCAGCCGTTCCGTCCACACGAACACGTTGCCCATTATGCAATATTTTTGTTCCATTAATTGTTCCAACTACAGAAGGAAGTCTATATTCACGAGAAACAATCGCTGCATGGGATAACATTCCACCTGAGTCAGTGACTAAAGCTGCTACATAGGGAAACAGTACCGTCCAAGTCGGAGTAGTTAACGGACAAACTAAGACCTCTCCTTCTTGGACTAAGTGGAACTCCTCGGCCGTATGAATAATTCGCACGAGTCCTTCGGCAACTCCTGGAGAACCTGGGGTACCGAACAACTCTCCTTCAGGAGATAACTCTTGTGCTCTCTGTGCCGTTTCACGAAGGGAAGTTTGTTTCATTAAAATCTTACCCATCTCTGCAACAATAGGGGGGAATGCACTCCAAAAGGGTTCGGCTGGCATCTTTCCAATGGTTTGTGGAGGCACTAACGAGAAATTTTTGATGTGTTCGGTCTTCCTCTCATCCACCAGTTCTTTTAAGCTAGCAAGCTTGTATTTTCCTCTAAGGGCAGAAAGTAATTCTTCCCGGTATAGGAATAAAGTGTCCTCTGGACAATCAAGAATACCTTCTTGAACAAATCTTCTGCCGGCTTCAATTGCATCATAACGCGTATGACTAAGAGGAACATTCATTAATAAGTAATCATGAATTTCACTTAAAGGCTGAGCTTGCTCTGCTAATTCAAGCCAGGTATCGAACTTTTCTCGATCCTTACCTGTTAAAGTCTTACGGAGTTCCTTGATTCGCTGAAGCCGGTATGCTTGAAAATCAGAGTCTTCGGTCGTGCAATTATCAGAATCCATTAACCCCTTAATAATCCCAACTACCATTTCTGGCATTTCTCTCCACGTAGGATCGAATTCAAAACTATCTGCAGGCCGATCACCTTCAGAATCTAAGAATTGATCGAGCTCTTGCTTAAACCAAGTATTGGATAGCTGCTTGAGTGCTTTTTCACTCGGTAAGGATAAAATATTGCTGACCGCCGGGTCTGCGGCTGCACGCCGTGCCAAGGTTAAGAGATGATTCGTCGCCATAAATACAGCGGGATCATTAATCTGAATCAACTCATAAGCTTCAAATTCCGTTAAATTAAAAAGTCTTTTACACACCTCTACCCAACACTCACGAAAGTACATACCCATCGCAACTATTTTGCAATGAGGATTCCAAGCCCAGCATAAAAAGTCATAGCATCAAGGTGATTGGCCAGTTCTTGCAAACTCGCGTTTACCCGATCAAAATTACGGATCGGCTCGAGACGCCTCTGTGCTTCCGGCTCCCATACATCCCTCCATGCGTGAACGTGATTCTCAAACCCTTTTTCGTTAAGAAACTTTTCCAAACCCAAGACCCGGCTGCGGAGCTTTGGGTTAATCCGCCACAAATTGAAGAGGACTGGAAACCGCTCCATAATCGGCGGAGTATCTCCCCCAATGGGCTCAAAACGTTGAAAGACATATCCATGAAGAACAAGATAGGCATATTTAACTGTAAGCATAGACCATTCCTCAAAAGCACTTGCTGAACCGACTTCGACAGGAATGAGTCCATAAGAGACAAAAAGCGGGGATATCGGTCTTGGCCAATGAATATTATCTCGTATCCAAAACCCCTTAGCTTCCCAAAGAGACATAACTTTCTACCTCCCCCAGTTATTTAGTGTTTTATTAACGCACCTGATAAGTAAGTGTTGACTGCGGATAGAAGAGTAGATAAGAGATCGTTCTTTTTGCCATAATAGTACCATCTCACCATGTGAACCATATATAACCCGTCAATATCGTGAGCTAGATCCTGCGGACATCGTTCTTTCGTTACAACTCCAGCAATCTGACCACGTTCGAAAGCTTCAGTTATCATCTTCCGGAAAAGATTCCCGTTCGAATGTTCTGGTGTTAATCCGCGCTTCATCTTTTCTATCAAGGCGACCATGAAGAGCTCTGGTCTTTTTATAGCCCACTCGACGGAAGTAGTAATTATTGCCTGAATTTGATTAACTGTTCCTGAAGTGGTTATAAAAAAATCATCAACTTGCTCTGGTGTTAATTCGACCGTCTCATAAAGCAACTCCAGAGCTAAATCTTCTTTTGCCTGAAAATAATTATAAAAGGTTCCTCTTGCTACCCCGGCTGTTGCAGTAATTTCCTCAATTGTTGTTTCCGTAAATCCTTTTGTCATGAAAAGCTCTTCACCGGCTCTTAGGAGAGCTGATTTAACTTCAGCCTTTTGTTTATCTCTTAATTTCATTACGATTTCACCTCAAATAAGATCATATTATATACATAGTTCATATAATGATATGGTTCATATAATATCTTTATTTTATTTCCAAAGGATTCCATTGTCAAGAAAATATTAACTAATAAAACCTTTATTATTAAGTTTTAAGAAATTAGCTTTTAATAAAAATAAGGACATTGGCACTTAAAATTAAGTTCCAATGCCCTATTATTATAGAATTATAGTTTCAAATACTCAGTGTATCCCGGTCTACCTCTTTCTCCAACTCAATAAACCTGTCAAAATCGCTCTCAAATAGCCTATCCTGAATAATGCGGTGCTTTTCAAATTCCGTTTCGGCGTAAAGTTTTGCTTGCTCATGCGAGATTTTACCCGCATCGGTCAAAATCTCGTTGCCATTAAACTCCAAAAATCCATCAAGCCTTTCTGCCCAATCCTCCATGGACATAGGGAGCTCTCAAAACCTTGGAGTATAAGACTTTGAGAGCTTTATATACTAGTTATTCCTTTTATTGCCCCTTATTGGTTACAGCGACCTGTGCAGCAGCTATCAGAAAGGACGAATCACTATTTTTTGTTATTACGGAACACTTCTTATTATCATTATGCACCTTTGCCCTTACTCCATTGATTACCTACCTTTATAAACAATATAACAGCTAAAATAGTAAATGGAAGCCCACCAACCAGACCGGTGATCGCCGGGCCAAGCAGAGTATTATAGCCGCTTTTTGCCAGATAAATCGGAAGTGCTGCACCTGCATTCAGCGTCGAATGGATCATCGCAGCAGGAATGCAGCTTTCCAGTTTGATTGTTACATAGCCTTCGATAACTCCCAATACAACACAAAATACAATCATAGCCAAAATACCAAGCCATGGATAACCCATATAGTCGGTTCCATAATTATGCCCCATCACGATAACCGGTATATGCCATACTCCCCATATAACTCCGGTAATAACTAATGCGGTCCTATCAGAAAAAAACTCACGCAATTTGGGAAGAAGATACCCTCTCCAGCCAAGTTCTTCTCCCAGTGTTGGAATAATATTGATAACCGGTCCAATGATAATGACCGTTAAAAGCGTTAGGATCAGCATATTAAATGCGGAAATCCCTGCCCTACCGCTTGAAGTTATCGTTGTTTTTAACACTGTGAGTTCAGGGTCAAATGTTCCGGGGAAAATAAGGAAATAAACCAAACCGCTCAAAAGCAATAAAATTGTTGGGCCAAAGAAAACAAGCAGATAAACTCTGATATGTCCCTTAAAGTTCGGGCGCAGATACATATTCTGAAAGCCTTCTTTTGTTATGAACCTTGTCAATATGCTACTTAATACAGGAGTAAACATAGCTACTGCAAGAATTGGTATCGCCAAACCTTTCCCATAGGTTAGTCCCAAGAGCGGTATTAGAGAAAAAATAATCCACCCGATGACGATTGTAAGTGCAACAAATATAATCAGCCGTTTCTTTGTTGACGTCTTCACATTCTCCATGATAACTTTCCTCCTTATCCCTTCCATCAATTGAATTGAGTGCAGTTATTTTGCAGCTTTTCAATCATACTTTGGAAACGATGCTCTTCTGAAAGCACTGAGAATACCGGATTATGGATGACCGCATCCGCGAGGCTTTGTCTGATTGTTTTTTCATCTCGTGGAAGATCTGTACCCAAATCCAGATCATCCAGCCAGCTATCCAACAGGTCAAAAAAGGTGTCTCCTTGCAAACGTAAAGGAAATATATCGCTTGTAACAAGTTCTGTGTACTTCTGCAGCATCTCAAGTGCTTTATCGTGATTTCTCTGTGTAATATATCCCTGTGCGGCAGATAGATAAAGACCGACCGTAACGGCGGGGTGCAGGTGCCTCATGTCAAACGCTTCCGCTATGACAAGTGCACGCCGCAGCATCTCGTCGAATTTTGAAGGAGCATCTGCACATAGCATTAGGTAAGCGGAGAAAAAATTGAACAGGATAACTATATTCTGATAAATCCCAACCTGTAAAATTGCTTTTGCATCCTCAACACGTCCCATCATCTGGTAAGCAGAAGCCAAAATTGATTCAGGAGGCATCGCAGGTCCGTTTTTCCCTTCCAGTAGTGCCAACGCAGTATTTGGATCACCAACGGCAAGGCTACACAGGGCCTCCATATACAAAGCCTGATTTGTCAGTGACACATCATCGCTTTCCTCCCTGACCCGAATAAAAAGAGCCTTGGTTTCTTCAATCAAAGATGCTGATTCTTTCGGGTTCTTTAAGAGACCCGCATGATTGAGCATCAGTATCCCCATTTGTAACAACAAGGGAAAGCACGAAAAATATTTTTTAATGATCTGACGGCAGTCTTCCATCACCGTATCAAACGATTTTGATGCAAAATCCGCTGACAATCTCCGGTATAGCTTACGAATATCCTCTTTTGTCATTTGAGGCTTATAGTCCATCAATTCGTCAATGCTGATGTTAAAGTATGCTGCAAGCTGTGGAAGAAAGGTCACGTCAGGATAGCTTTGCCCCGTCTCCCACTTGGAAACAGATGCCTTAGAAACCCCCACATAACTTGCAAGTTCATCTTGTGTGATACCCTTTTCCTTACGCTTATTCACAATTACTTTTGAAATATTAATTTCCTTCATACGAATCACCTCTACTTCTATTTTAATTGGCGACTGAAGGAATACAATGGATTTGTAGTTGATATGAGGTGAATAAATCAACCTATGCGATACTTTCGTATTTTGTCATAAAATTTATGCAACAAAGCCATTTTTATTGTGTTCAAGAAACAGACTTTAATAAAAAAGAGGGTATCGGAACTCAAAATCGAAATTCCAATACCCTCTTTTTTAAGAATAGAATTAGTCTAAATACCTAGTTTATTCGGTTTACAGTCTACGCTTGGTCATTTGTTTTATTTCGGATTAGTCCTGATTGTTAACCTTCGCCTGAGCAGCAGCTAAGCGAGCAAGCGGTACACGGAACGGTGAGCAGGAAACATAGTTTAAGCCAAGTAAATGGCAGAACTCGATAGATGAAGGTTCGCCGCCATGTTCTCCACAGATACCGACTTCAAGCTCAGGATTGACTTCACGGCCAAGCTTGACACCCATCTTCATCAATTTGCCGACTCCATCACGGTCAAGAACGGCAAATGGATTTTGAGCCAAGACTTTTTTGTCTAGATAAGCCGGGAGGAATTTACCTTCTGCATCATCACGAGAGAAGCCTAAGGTCGTCTGCGTGAGGTCATTCGTTCCGAAGGAGAAGAAATCTGCAACTTTACCAATCTCATCAGCCGTCAGAGCCGCACGCGGAACTTCAATCATAGTTCCGACTTTATATTTGAAGCTAACGCCTTGCTCCTTCATAACAGCTTGAGCAGTGTCTTCAGTCAGTTTACGCAGCATTTCTAATTCTTTAACATGAATAACAAGCGGTATCATAACTTCCGGATGAATTTCAAATCCTTCTTTAACAAGGCGAGCAGACGCTTGGAAAATGGCCCGAGCTTGCATTGCATAGATTTCAGGGAAGGTTACGCCGAGACGACAACCCCGGTGTCCGAGCATCGGATTCAACTCTGCAAGAGCACGAACTTTTCTTAAGAGCGCTTCCTTTTCTTTGAGCTCTTCGGGATTTGCTCCGGTTACTTTCATTTTGGTTATTTCAACAACGAGATCCTCAACATTCGGCAGGAATTCATGAAGCGGCGGGTCAAGCAAACGAATGATTACCGGCAAACCCGTCATCGCTTTGAGAATACCGTAAAAATCATCCTCCTGCATCGGAAGAAGCTTAGAAAGCGCTAATTCGCGTTCTTCCAGGGTTTGGGAAAGAATCATTTCTTGCACGATCGGAATCCGTGCCGGATCCATAAACATGTGCTCTGTCCGGCATAATCCAATTCCTTGAGCTCCAAAGTCGCGTGCTTTTTGAGCATCTTTAGGATTATCGGCATTCGCTAAAACCCTTAACTTCCGAATTTCATCGGCCCACGTCAGCAATTCCTTGAATTCTTCACTGAGCTCAGGATCAATCATCGGAACAGCTCCCTTGATGACCCGGCCTGTAGCTCCATCAATAGATAATTCAGTTCCTTCAGGATATACAACACCGTTGATGCTTACGTTATGTTCAGTATAATCAATCTTTAAGGCTTCACAACCGCAAACAGCCGGTTTCCCCATATGGCGGGCAACAACTGCAGCATGGCTTGTCATTCCGCCGCGGCTGGTTAGAATTCCCTGTGCCGCCAAGATTCCATGGATATCATCCGGTGTTGTTTCTGTACGGAGCAAAATAACTTTTTCACCATTATGTCCAAGGCGCTCTGCATCATCGGCATCAAAGACAATCTTGCCTGATGCAGCTCCTGGAGATGCAGGCAAACCTTTTGCTAAAACTTCGAGTTTAGCGTTAGCATCCATTCTGCGATGGAGAAGTTGATCAAGTTGTCCGGGTTCTATCCGTGTAATCGCTTCTTCTTTCGTAATAAGTCCTTCGTGGCAGAGTTCTACGGCAACACGAATCGCAGCAGGAGCTGTCCGTTTGCCATTACGCGTTTGCAAGAAGAAGAGACGCCCTTTTTCAATCGTAAATTCGATGTCTTGCATGTCACGATAATGATTTTCAAGACGAGAAGCGATATCGACAAACTGATCATAAATCGCTTTATTTTCTTGTTCAAGAGATTTGATCGGTTGAGGCGTCCGAATGCCCGCAACAACGTCTTCCCCTTGAGCATTCATTAAATACTCACCAAAGAGTGCTTTTTCTCCAGTTGAAGGACTGCGGGTAAAGGCAACACCCGTTCCCGAATCATTTCCCATATTTCCGAACACCATTGACTGAACGTTGACGGCTGTTCCGATATCATCAGGGATAGCATTGATTTTCCGATAAACAATAGCGCGATCATTATTCCAGGAGCGGAAAACGGCAAGAACTGCTTGTTCTAACTGCTGAATCGGCTCTTGAGGAAATGGCTTTCCGGTTTCTTTTTGAATTAACTTTTTATACTCTTCCACAACCCACTTAAGGCTGTCCGTCGATAACTCAGAATCATAGGTAACGGCTTGTTTAGATTTTGCTTCATCAAGGATCGCTTCAAAAAAGTGATGCTCAATTTCGAGTACAACATTACCAAACATTTGAATAAAGCGGCGGTAGCTGTCATAGGCAAAGCGGTCATTTTGTGTAGAATGGGCTAAGCCACGGACTGTTTGATCATTGAGACCTAAGTTAAGAATCGTATCCATCATGCCGGGCATAGAGAACTTTGCACCAGAACGGACTGAAACGAGAAGCGGATCTTCGGGGTTGCCAAATGTTTTTCCTGTTGATTCTTCAACATTTCCTAAAGCAGGTTTTATTTGATCCCAAAGTCCCTCCGGGAATTGACCACCTGTTGTGTAATATTCATTGCAGGCTTCCGTAGTAATCGTAAAACCTGACGGAACAGGCAATCCAATGTTGGTCATTTCGGCTAAGTTAGCCCCTTTTCCCCCCAGCAGATCGCGCATGGAGGCTTTCCCTTCCCGGAATAAGTACACATACTTCTTAGACATTTCGCTCCCCCTTGTATAAAATTTCTAAAATTAAGGCCGCTGTTTCTTCAACAGCTCTTCCCGTGGCATCGATAATTGGGCATCCAATCTTACGCATAATGCCTCGGGCATATTCGAGTTCCTCCACAATACGCTGCAAACTTGCATAATCGGCAGAGGCCCCTAAGCCTAAGCTTTTTAAACGTGCAGTTCGAATCGTATTTAAATGATCGGGTCGCAAGGTTAATCCTACAACTTTCTGTGAAGAAACTTCAAATAACTCCGAAGGTGGAGCCACCTCCGGCACTAGCGGAATATTAGCAGCCTTTATCCCTTTATGCGCTAAATACATACTGAGCGGTGTTTTTGAGGTTCTGGATACCCCAATAAGCACAACATCAGCGTAAAGCGCTCCACGAGGATCTTTTCCATCATCGTATTTTACTGCAAACTCAATTGCTTCGACTTTGCGAAAATACTGTTCATCCATTCGGTGAGTGATATTAGGTATATTGCTTGGTTCCATCCCTGTCTCTTCAGACAGTAATTTTAAAAGAGGGCCTAAAATATCGACTGTTCGTAAATTCTTTTCTATGGCCTTCTTCTCTAAATAAAGACGCAGCTTGCTCAAAACTAAAGTATAGGCCAAAATGGCTTGATCACGAATAGCCTCTTCGATAATATCATCAATATGAGCCTCATCCCGCACATAAGGAACCATTCGAATCCGGGTCCGTACCCCAATAAATTGTGCTGCTGATGCGCGGCTCACAAATTCGGCGGTTTCCCCTAAGGCATCTGAAATCACATAAATAACCGGCATTTCCTTTGTCACTCAAACACCCCCATACTACTGACCCAGTGTTCCGATCTGCACTAAGATCTTGGTCACATTCGTTTTCGTAAACCGTCCGACAACCTCATAACGTTCATCACCCTGCTCATCGATAAAAGCTTCGACAACAGGCAGGGTGTCAATTTGATGCTGTACTAATTTTCGGGAAGCATCAATAATAGGTTCGTCCGGCGTCGTCATGATGATGTTGGGCATTCGAGTCATAATGACACCTACCGGGACTTGCTGAAGTTCCGTTTTCCCCAAGGCTGCTTTAAGCAGATCCTTCCGTGAAATCATTCCTAAGAGTTCATGGTCTTCAGCCACCACAATAAGGCTACCCACATTTTGTGTAAACATGGTAACAATAGCATCATAAATACTTATATTCGCACGTATTGCTGCCGGCATGGACTTAAAATCTCCAACACGCAATTGCCGTAACCGTAATAATAATGGTGATGGTTCATGCTTATCGCGATAAAAATATCCGACTCTCGGACGAGCTTCTAAAACACCCGCCATCGTAAGTATCGTTAAATCAGGGCGCAGGGTAGCTCGCGTCAAATCCAACTGAGCCGCAATCTGTTCACCCGTAATTGGACTTGAATTTTTAACTATTTCTACTATACGCGCTTGACGTTCCGTCAATTCCAACCCATTCACCCCAATTCAGATTATCTTTTGTTTTTCTCGTGTTTAAGCTTTAATAATTAGGCTGAGCAATTTAAATGTGACATACTAATTTACAATATACCCATAATTATTCCATACAATTTCAGTTTTTCCTGCTAATATATTATTTAAAAGAAAATATTTTTTTATTCCTGAAAAGGTTATTCCTGTTATTAATTTCAGTTGGATCTTTAAATTCAAAGAGGGTTCATAAAATTGGATACATTGCCAAAAGCACTCCAACCAATTTTGAACCCCCTGAAACATTATATTTTCAATTTAAAGTGTGGACTAGTGATAATTTCTTTAGTTAAGTTAAATTCACCGAAGAATATTTTGGGCCTCTTGAATAAGACGCTCCGATACAACACCCTCTCCGCCCAATGTACGAACTATAGGACTATTCCCTGCATCTCGAAGCTTTTTCAGATAGGCTTCGACAGCAGGCGGAAGAGTCTCACTATTATTGTCAATCAGCAAAATTGGATCGCCTGTCTTTGCTGCTAAAGCACTGCCTGAAAGTGCATCAGCAAAATTAAACCCGTTTGCTAAATAAACTGTATTGGGGTTGTCAGCGAACTCGCTTATAACTGCACCTGCTGTAACAAACCGATCACTTCCGGCTAAGCGCTTAACCGTTGTTGATGGCACTAATACCTTAATTTGATCTTCCAGTGACTGTGAAACAGCGGATACTCCACCCGCAATGTAAACTGTCGAAGGTTTAATCGTCGAAATATAGCTTTGGGTTTTCTCGGAAAGATAGTTCTTGCCTACAAGGAGTATGGGATACTGATTTGACCCTGCGAAACTGGAAACACTCAAGGCATCCGGAAAATCCTCGCCCGATGTTACAATTACCGGTGTTCCGGACTCTGCACCAATTTTATTAACAACGGCTATATTGGTTTCATATAAGTCCAGACCGCTCAGGCGTTCTGTTGCATGACCACCCTTTATGATTTCATTTTCAAGAGCTTCACTAATTACGCCCGTCCCGCCAATAATATATATTTTTGTATCTTGGTCGGAATGAGCCGTTATATAACTTAATGCCTCTGAAGACTCTCCAATTGTGGAGCCTACTAGCAAAATCGGAGCATCAAGCTTCTTAGACAATATACTTGAGGATAATGCATCGGGGAAGTTAGTTCCAGATGCTAAGATGATGTTTTTAGCTATTCCCTTATTATAGTCTTCTGCAATAGTCCTTGCTGTGTGATATCTATCAAGTCCTGCTAAACGGTGCGGAGTCATTACGACCGTGAGGAAATCCATATAATCAAAGGAATTATCTTTGTTTACTTCGGGAATTTGAATATCTGTCGGAACATTTATCCCTGTAATATCCGTATTAAAGTTAACGGTTAGATTCAATGCCCCTTGGTCATTGGCAGCTGCACTTTGTTGTCCGCTTAAACTGCTCACTAATTTATTGACTTGAGCGAGATCAACTCTTAAATTAAGCATGCCGCTCTTCTGGATAATGTAGCCATCGGAAATCGTGTAGTTCAATTCCAGACCTTTATCCCCTAAAAAGGTGACATTCTTGATTTGACTCATCACTGCATTAAATTGCGCTAAAAACCGCGGTATACTTGTGTCTAATTCTTTAAACGCTTGATCGAGATCGTTTAAGTTCTTCGTTTTATCCGTATCTTTACTTATGTCAATCATTGTAGTCATAAGGTCCTTTAGAAAATTCATAGCCTCTTTATCCTGTGCAAAGTTATTGACTGTATAATTAATAAATTCCTTTAATTCTGCATCATTAAGTTTTAGGGTATATTTCTGAACCGAGTTATCCCCGTTTGTTGAAACCTTAGTTACATTTAAATTTGGATTAAACCGCTGCGAATAACTCGTTAGAAAATCGATCCATTTTGTTTGATAAGTTGTATTGAATTCCATAAATTTTGCAAAGTCAATATTGTCCATTGGAACGTTTTTTGTATTATACGGGTTCATAACCATATATTCTTTTTTAGCAAATTGTGAGGGTAAAGATGCTGCTGCAAACGGAGGAAATTTAATAATTTCTGTGAGTTTCGGCTCTTTTCCCGAAATATCCATATCGACCCAAATAGGCATATTGATGTTTATTCCTTGTGCATTCAAGTCCATATTGACTTGTGATTTAACAACCGTTTTTTGTTCATTGCCGCTTGTTTTTGCATCTAAATCCAATTTAGCCGAATTCAGCAGCGCGGCCGTAGTATCTACTTGTTTTTGAACCGCCGGCTCAAACCCCGAGCCGCTTAATGCAAAAGACATCGTTGTATGCTCCTGCATCGAATGCACTTTTTGCATTTTCATAGAAGCATCAAAAACGGCCTGTTCATTTGGGGTACACCCGGGTAAGGTAAGAAGTAATGCTAGGCTTAACGCAGCTCCGGTTATTTTTTTACAAGAAATCATGTATCTTACTCTCCTCCCATAATTATTACAACCTTATATTTATTTCTATGTGAAATACAGATCTCCTCCTGAAAATGGAAAAAAAACCGAGACTGGACGCCTCGGTCTAAAAAGTCTAATTCTCGAATTTCAAGTATTATTATGCTAACAAACTCAAGTTGCCAAGACATCCAAGCATTTCTACACACTCGCTGAGAAGGGCTAAGCGAGCTTGCTTAAGCTTTTCATCCTCAACCATAATCATAACGGCCTGGAATAGATCCTCGATATACGGGATGAGTTCTGAAGCAACTTGATAGGCCTGGCTGTACTCGCCTAAGGTTACGAGATTATCAAAGCGTTCCTTGCGCAGAGAAATGGCTTCCGATAGGGCAATTTCAGCTGGATCAACCAAATCTTTAGGATTCAATGCCTGAGTCTCTGCTTTCTTAATCAGATTTAGGCAGCGGATGAACGCTTGCGAATATGGAACAAACTCAGCCGTTTCACGCTTTTCAGCAAGTACAGAAGCCTTTTTCGCAGTCCGCATCATACTATCGCCGGCGTTTGTCAATGCCGCATCGACCGTGTCATAACGAAGGCCCTGCTCTTGAAGAACATAGCGTAAACGCTGCAGGAAGAAATCATGAAGCGCCGGAAGAATTTCAGCTAGAGGCTGAAGTTTTACACCCTGCCGGCTAAAGCTTTCATAGGATTCAGCAAAAAGCTTTTTCAAAGAAATATCCCAGCCTGCATCGATCAAGATACCGACAATACCTTGGGCTTGACGGCGAAGCGCGTAAGGATCCTGAGATCCTGTAGGCTGGATGCCAATGCCGAAGGCTCCAACAATCGCATCCAGTTTATCCGCGATACTGACGACCTGACCCGTTAAAGAAGCAGGAAGAGCATCTCCCGCAAAGCGAGGCTGATAATGCTCCAGAATACCGGTCGCTACCTCTTGCGGTTCTCCGCTGATAGCTGCATAATCGGCACCCATAATTCCCTGCAGCTCAGGGAAATCATAAACCATCAAGGTAACAAGATCGGCCTTTGCGAGCAAGGCTGTCCGGTCAATCCATGATTTTTCCTTTTCACCAAGACCTAACTGTATGGCAATTTGACGAGCCAGGCTGCGCACGCGCTCAACACGTTGGCGAACTGTCCCCAGTTTATCATGGTAGACAATCTTCTCAAGCTTACCGACTAACTCGGCCAACGGCTGTTTCTGGTCCTCGCGATAATAAAATGCCGCATCCTCCAAACGAGCTTTCAGAACCTTTTCATTGCCTGCTTTAACTTTGTCCAATGCATGGGTTCCCCCGTTGCGGACTGTGATGAAATGAGGCAGCAATTTTCCTGACTTGCTGCGTACTGGGAAATACCGTTGGTGTTCCTTCATGGGAGTCGTGATGACCGCCTCAGGAAGATGCATGTATTTATCTGCAACTTCACCCATCAATGCCGTCGGATACTCAACAATATGCATCACTTCTTCAAGCAGCTCTGCATCTTCATCAACAGTACCCCCGGCATCCTGTGCCAATTTTTGAATCTGCTCCCAAATCACCTTTTTGCGTTCTTCCGGATCAACCATAACAAAGACTTGGCGCAAGCTCTCAAGATATTGAGCCGGCTCTTTAATCTCAATGTCATGACCCAAAGTACGATGCCCCCTGGATACTCTGCCTGAAGTTAATCCTACAAATTCAAATGGAATGACTTCGGTCCCAAAAAGAGCGACAATCCAGCGAATCGGCCGGGCGAACCGGAAGTCCAGATCCGCCCAGCGCATCGGTTTCGGAAAATGAAGGCCGGTAATCAAATCCAAACAAAATTGAGCGAGAAGCTCTGACGCAGGTTTTCCGGCTTCAAATTTACGGGCATAAACATAAGGAACACCGTTTAATTCCTGAACAAAAAGGTCCTTGGGGTCTACACCCTGTCCCCGCGCAAACCCTTGAGCCGCTTTTGTGGGATTTCCGTCGGTATCAAAAGCAGCCTTAAAAGCGGGACCCTTGACTTCAGCCTCTAAATCCGTTTGTTTTTCTGCTAAATCTTTAATGAGCATGGCCATCCGGCGGGGAGTTGTATAGACCTTTAATTCCGCAAAATCCAGACGAAGCTCTTGCAGTTGCTTCCGGGCTTTTTCTTCAAGCTGTTGCAGCACCCCAGGAGCAAATTTTGCAGGAATTTCTTCAGTTCCAATCTCTAATAAAAAGTCTTTCGCCATCTTACTTAACCTCCTTGCCGGATTGATCTTTGAGGAGCGGGAAGCCAAGCTTTTCCCGTTGCTCTACATAGGCTTGAGCACAAAGCTTAGCCACATTGCGGACCCGTGCAATATAACTCGTTCGTTCCGTAACGCTGATCGCGCCCCGGGCATCCAGGAGATTAAAGGCATGTGAACATTTAAGAACATAATCATAAGCAGGCATGACTAACCCTTTTTCCACTACACGAATGGATTCTTTCTCATACATATCGAACCAGGTTTGGAGTGCTTCAACATCTGCAACTTCAAAATTATAGTGGGAGTAATCGATCTCATTTTGCAGATAGATATCCCCATAGGTTACGTCTCCGACATACTCGATATCAAAAACACTCTCTTTATTTTGAATATACGTCGCCAGTCTTTCCAGACCATACGTAATTTCAGCGGAAACCGGCTTGCAGTCAATTCCGCCGCATTGTTGGAAATACGTGAACTGAGTGACTTCCATTCCGTCCAGCCATACTTCCCAACCGAGACCCCACGCCCCTAAGGTCGGTGATTCCCAATTATCCTCAACGAAACGGATATCATGTTCCTTCACATCAATTCCCAGGCGTTCCAGGCTTTGCAGATAGAGCTCCTGCACATTATCCGGGGACGGTTTCAAAATGACTTGATACTGAAAGTAATGCTGTAAACGGTTCGGGTTCTCACCATAGCGGCCGTCGGTCGGACGCCGAGAAGGCTCGACATAAGCAACCTTCCAAGGCTCTGGACCCAGAGCTCTTAAAAAGGTGTTCGGGTTAAAGGTTCCGGCACCTTTTTCCATATCATAGGGCTGTGCTAAAATGCAGCCTTGTTCACCCCAAAACGTGTTCAGGGTCAAGATCATATCTTGAAATTTCATAAGTTAACCTCCTAATAGTTACTTTTAAAGATAGAAATAATAGTTTGGGTCATGTAGCTTCGCGCACTTCAGCACCTTCGGGCGTGAATCTCCACCGGAGACTCACGTACTTAGCACTCCAGGGCTGGCACACTTGCTTCCGCGGGAGCTCTGCCAAACCCCGCTGCTTTCTGCATGTTAACCCTGGCGCCGCTACCCCACTGAAGCATCGTACGCCTGATCGCCCCTCCGCAAAATCGTTCGCTCCTGTGCGAGAAGCTACGCTTGAGGGCCTATTTGATTTACCAATATAAAAGCACCCATTTTAAGCTCCAAAGAAAATCGTTTCCTGACTACCGTCTTTCTCTTAAAGACCCAAAAGAGCCTTTTGTTAGGAATGAAGGCCTTTAAGTAAGGCGCTCACCAAACTTGACTTAAACTTTGGACTGTAGCTTCAGCGGGCAGAGCACATGGAAGTGCTCTGCCGCCAAGTGAGCCAGGATGGCGATTTTGGCGGGAACCCTTCTCTAGAATCAAGTTTAAGTCCTAGTTTGGTCGGCGAACGCCTCGCCTGAATGGATAAGAAAAGGCCTCTTTAGAATTGCCCATTACACTGTGAAGAACTTCTTTAAAAACGAGTAATAGGCCTGGAAACAAAAATAACTCTCACCCCCGTAGCATAATGCTACAGGGACGAGAGTTAATTCCCGCGGTTCCACCCTGCTTGATCCATTAATTAAGGATCCCCTTCGTTTAAAGTGCTCCGAGCTGCCCCAATTCGTTTCAACCCGCCCAGCTTCCACCTTTGCCAGGCTCTCTTTAGGGATCATCAAATCTTCTGCTCATCCTTGCACTGAAATGTCAATTTGGAATTATTATATTCCGGTCGTTTCCTTCTGTCAAATCTCTTAACTGAATATCTTACCCGCTATGCCTGATCATATTCTTGACTGCAGGAAATTAGCTTATTCGCTGATTTCCGGTTCTTTGCTTAGAACTGCATCGTCGCCAGGAATGATCTCCGTATGAATATCGTAGGGATACTCATCATCCCATTCCTCATCCTGATTGGCGCGAGTATCTACTTCCAGTTCGTAGTTGTTGATTGCCGCTGTTGCTGCACCGACCAACCCGAACATTCTTAACGTTGGGCGCTTCCAAATAGCATATGCTAAAGCCATTCCTAAAGGAGCTGAAATACTTAGAACTGTTTTATCAGCGTGCTTTAGATTCAGCTGCGTTTTATTAAGCCGTTTCATCTGCTCTTTAACACCTCCATAAAACCTTCCGGCAAATCCATCTTCCGCTTTGCTTTGTTCCTTTTCAAGTTCTGCTAAAGCTTTAATAAGATCTCCCTGATTCGTTTCAAGAGATACGCGCGCACGTTCATAACTTACCCCCATGCGCTCACGCAGCACGTCAATCTTCTCCAGTTCCGTCCAAATTACTTCGCTCATCAACGTGACCGTCCTTTCCGCTTTGGTTTTGTCCCACATTTGCCAAGCGGCTCCCCATACTCCAGGACTTCAATCGTTGATTAAAAATCTGTTCACTTAAGAATTGAAGGCTTGTTAATATCTCTTTTTTCATTCCTTCATTCCATCGTAATCGATCCAATTTTGCGAGGTCAACGGATATCAGCTGCCTCATAAAAGCAAGACTCCCCGCAGAAAGCCAACGTCCCAACCTTGCATTATCCCCTAAGCATTGACCGCAAATGACACCGCCATCTTCAGGGCTGAAGAAAATGCGGTTTTCTTTGATGGGCCGCCCACATTCTGCGCATTCAGACAGCTTCGGGCGGTAGCCTAAATATGTGAGCGACCTCAGGGTATAGGCAGCTTGCACTATCGCAGGATCGAACTGCTCTAAAAGAAAAAGGCCGGCTAAAGTCAGCGAAAATAATTCTGGATAAGGTTGTCCCTGAAGCGTTCCTATATCCAGTAGCTCCGCAATAGCAGAAGCAGCAAGACTTTTTTCAAGATCACCCCATAAAAAAGCGAAACTTTCCTTCGGGCTTGCCTGATTTATGGTATCCAGCGTTTTTCCGTGATAAAGCAAAAAGTCGGCATACGTAAAAAGTTGAGCCCCAGCCCTTTGCTTGCTTCTAGGCTTTCGAACCCCTTTAGCCACAGCGTGAAGTTTACCCTGTTCTCGTGAAAAAAGCGTCAGCAATCGGTCTGATTCCCCATATTCCCGGCTTCGAATCACTAACGCATCCGTTTGGTAAACACCCACGATAACACCTCTTATTATTTGTCATTGATTAAATCCATATTCTCTTCACTCGTGTTTTATGAAAATACCCTTCAACTGATGCAAAAATATTGAATTCATTATGACTCAGAAATAATTTTTATGCTTGCGCTTGCCCCAATACGCTCTGCTCCAGCTTCTACAAGCTGCAGCGCAAATTCCCGACTCCGAATTCCTCCTGAAGCTTTAACCTTAACCCCTTCACCTACCCAGGCCTTGAGGTTACGGACGTCCTCAACGGTTGCACCGGCGCTAGAAAATCCTGTGGAAGTTTTGATAAATTCCGCGCCGGAACGTTTAACGATCTCCGCGGCTTTTTGTTTTTCCTCTTCATTAAGCAAGCATGTTTCAATAATCACTTTAACCGTAACTCCACAGCAATGAGCCGCTTCAACCACGCGAACAATATCCTTTTCAACCGCTATCCAGTCTCCGGACTTAGCCCAACCGATGTTCATAACCATATCAATTTCACGAGCACCGTGGGCCTTTGCCGCAAAAACTTCTTGAACTTTAATCTCGGTCAAAGTCGCCCCTAAAGGGAATCCAACGACCACAGCGACACCTACGCCGGTACCATGGAGCAGCTTCGCTGCTGTTCGAGCATAAGACCCGTTAACACAAACCGTTGCAAATTGATGTTGTTTTGCTTCATGGCAAAGTTGAACAATATCCTTCTCTGTCGCATCTGGCTTTAACAACGTATGATCAATCATACCCGCTAGATTCATTTGATTAACCTCCTTCATCTATCCACTCTTCTTAGCTAGTATAGTTTGACCTATTTCTCTTTTTTCAGTTTTCCCTTTTATTTTCGATCTGAATAACCCAGCTCACGCAAATTGTCAATTCGATTGCGCCAGTCCTTCTTTACTTTGACCCAGAGTTCCAAAAATACTTTGCTTCCCAGCAGGGTTTCAATATCCTGGCGTGCCAAGCGCCCGATCTCTTTTAAGAGTTTTCCACCTTGGCCGATGATAATACCTTTTTGTGAATCCCGCTCAACAATAATGAGAGCTCTGACTTTAACTAAGGTTGCTTTTTCCTCCACCGATTCGACTACAACAGCAATCGAATGGGGAACCTCATCTCGGGTCAATTGGAGCACTTTTTCCCGGACAAGCTCAGCCATAATAAAACGCTCCGGCTGATCTGTCACTTCATCTTCCGGATAGTACATTGGTCCTTCCGGTAATTGGCTGAAGATGACTTTTAACAATTCGTCTTTATTCTCACCCGTTTTGGCCGATATGGGTACGATCGCCAAGAAATCGGCCAGTTTTGAATAGTCTTGGATCAGTTTAAGGACTTGTTCTTTCTTCAAAAGATCAATCTTGTTCAAAACCAGAATACATGGAGTTTTAACCTGCTTTACGGCATTGATGATATATTCTTCTCCGCTTCCAAATTCAGCGGAAGCATCAACCATATATAAAATCAAATCCACTTCACGCAAGGATTCAAGGGCGGCATCCACCATGAATTTCCCAAGCTTATGCTTTGGTTTATGAATTCCCGGAGTATCTAAAAAAATAACTTGTCCCCGTTCCTCCGTAAAGATGCACTGAATTTTATTGCGTGTGGTTTGGGGTTTATCCGACATGATCAAAACTTTTTGTTCTAGCAATTGATTAAGAAGAGTTGATTTGCCGGCATTCGGTCTTCCAATCACGGAAACAAATCCAGAACGGAATCCCGGAGATGGGTTACTATAATTCACGCTGTTTTCCACTTCCTCATTCTATTCAGGGAGTTTTCCTATCCCTATATCATTATTAACTTCATTTAATGCAGCCTAAAAAAATATCTAATGAATTAACCCTTTCCCTTTGAATTCTTAACCTTAATCATCTAGGATTTCAAATTCATAGTATGCTCTAAAATTAAGATATCATTCAGGGAGTTAGTACACTTATTTCCACGAGATTATTCCTCGGTTAAATATTCTGGTCCGAAGGAATCTGGAAGCAGCGTTTTAAGATCGGTTATTCGTGTCTGTCCTTGTCCATTTACAAGAATTACCCGGCAATCTCTGGCAAATTCACGCAGAACCTGACGGCAGGCTCCACAGGGAGAAGGGAAGGTTTCTGTTGGAACTGCAATAGCAATTGCCTTAAGCTTTCTTTCTCCATGAGCTGCAGCTTGAAATATAGAGTTTCGCTCCGCACACACGGTCAGTCCATAGCTCGCATTTTCGACGTTACAGCCTGAAAAAATATTTCCCGAAGCCCATAGGGTTGCAGCCCCCACAGGATAATGCGAATACGGAACATAGGCTTTTGAATAGGCATCCTGTGCCCTACGAATAAGTTCTTTTTGCACTTCTGGTGTCATGTCCAAAAGATGTTCCATATATTTACCTCCTCCTTACCAAGGTCATACGAAATGCTTTTAAAAAAACTATACACCTTTCATTATCCAGCGCATTAACGGCGGTCCAAAAATCAGAAGGCCGATAACCACAGCCTGAATTGCCGCAATCAAAACTGCGCCTGCAGCAACGTCCTTTGCCATTCCCGCTATCGGGTGATAATTCGGCTGTACAAGGTCTACAACAAGCTCAATTGCAGTGTTAATCACCTCTGCCGCCAGCACGCAGCCAATCGCTATGACCAGCAGCACCCATTCCAAACGAGTAAGCTGTGTCAACCAAGCCGATATAATGACAATACTTCCGGCAAAGATATGGAACTGAAAGTGTTTTTGAGTTTTAAAGGAATAAAGGATTCCCCTCCAGGCCTGGCCTAAACTAACCCAAAAGGAACGGTTCTTTGAATGCTTTTCTGAATATTTCCCCATAAATCCCTCATCTAGTCTCTCAAAAGGCCGATTCGGCTCATTACTGTTTCTTCTTGGCGCCGCATCTCCGCTTTATCCGCTTCGACTTCATGATTATACCCAAGCAAGTGCAGCGTCCCATGAACGGCAAGATAAACCAGTTCCCGCTCAAAGGAATGTCCATATTCTTCCGCCTGAGCTCTTGCTCTCTCTACAGAAATAATAATATCCCCGAGGATTTCATCTTCAAAATCCATAATTTCGGGCTCATCTTCGGCTTCTTCCTGAAGGGCAAAGGAAAGAACATCCGTCGGTCGGTCAACCCCTCGGTACTCCCGATTTAATTCGTGAATTCGCGGGTCATCCACTAGCGTAAGACTGACTTCAGCCTCTTCAGAGCCATCTGCAGCTTGAATCGCTTCAGAAATTCCCCGTTCCAAATATTTTTGAAGCCGTTCACGTTCAGACTCTGGAATCGTTTGTTCTTCCCAATTAATATCTAATAACAAATTCTAGGAGTTACCCATTCAAGGCAACTCCTCCCTCCCTTCATATCAACACATATAAGGTTTGCTATCTTGTTTTTTCACTCTTAGCTTATAGATATTATCCTTATTTCTTCGGTAATTTAATCAGCTGTTATCTTCTTTTGGCAGTTCTGAGGTTTCTTTTGCATCCTCTTTTTCGGGGGCCTTAGAAGTATCCTCCTCATTATCGGAAACACTTTCCTGGGCTTCCGCAAGAACGGGTACCGTCTTATCTGCTTTATGTGTTTGAGGCAATTCTGGATACTCTACACGCGAATGGAATATTCCACTGAGAACGCGAACAAATGCGGTTGCGATTTTATCAAGATCCCGGAATGTTAAATTACTTTGATTCAGTTGATCGTCATCTAATTTGCTTTTAATAATCTTACGAACAAGTCCTTCAATCCGTCCAGGAGTCGCCTGTTTCATTGAACGGACTGCTGCCTCTACGCTGTCTGCCAGCAGAACAAGTGCGGCTTCTTTCGTTTGGGGCCTTGGTCCTTCATAATGAAACGTTTCTTCTGGAATTTCCATATTTTCCTCAATGGCCTTATGGTAAAAAAAACTTACCAAGCTGTCCCCATGGTGCTGAGCAATAATATCTTGAATCATTTGCGGTAATTTTTCCTCTCGAGCCATTTCTAATCCATCTTTAATATGAGAGGTAATGATGAGCGCACTTAATGTAGGTGCTATTTTATCATGTGGATTATCCTGCGCAAATTGATTTTCAATAAAGAAGTATGGGCGTCTCAGCTTCCCAATATCATGATACATCGCACCGACTCTTACGAGGATGGCGTCTGCCTGAACAGCTTCTGCCGCAGCTTCGGCTAAATTTCCAACAAGGATACTGTGATGATAGGTTCCCGGTGCCTCAACCAGCAAGCGTTTAAGAAGAGGCCGATTGGGATTTGAAAGCTCGAGCAGCCGAATCGCCGAAGTAATATGAAAACCTGCCTCAAACCAATGCAGTGTGCCCACAGTTAGAACGGAAGAAGCTAATCCGTTCACAACCCCAAGCAATATTCCCACAGCCCAAGCTGAAAGCTTCATTCCTGAAGTCAAAGCAATCCCGCTTATCGTTAAAAAGTTAACAGCAGCAATATTAAACCCGGCTCGAGCCAAATCCGAACGCTGACTTAAGCGTGAAACGCTGTATACTCCTATAACCCCACTAAATAGCGCAACCAAAGCAACTTGTAAACCAAAGGAAGTTGTAACAACGGGATCGGCTAAAATTCCAACATAGATAGCCAAGATAATGGAGCTTAACATAGCCGTTTCCGGATCAACTAAGATTGCTATTGTCATCGTTGCCCAAGCCGCAGGGATAAGCATTCCGGCAAGTGAATTAAACTCCGGGCCCCCTAAATTTAAGGCGACAATCGCTTTCCCAATAACCAGAACAAGGGCAATGCTTAATCCCACTAAAATCATCTTCGGCAGGAGCTGAGGGATATGCCGTCGGTATTGGCGAGCATAAAGAACCATGGTTAGTAAGCTGATCAGTACAATAAGCGCTATTCCCCCTAAAGAACGCCAAGGGTTAAGATTTTCTACCAACCCATAAGCGGACAGTGCGCGCATCACACTCTCATCAACAATTTCTCCTGGCCCGATAATCTTTTCTCCTGCCTTATAACTATGAACCTCAAGCCTTACCGATGCTCTTGCCGCCTGTTTCAAGTTTTCTGTCTTTTGGTCATCGATAACCAACGTTTGACGGGTAATCTTTGAATCCACAAATCCTTGTAGAAAAACCCTGAATTGATCTGTCAGCGGCGCATTATCAATATCCTGTTTCATACGGTCCCGGAGCGCAGCCACTTCACCGGGATCATGTGCTCCGGTGTCCGTTCCCCGAGCGTTGCCCATAATGATTTGAGTAGCCAGCTGCTCTTTCTCATCCAAAAGCTGTGGAGATGCCTTAATTAAATTCGCCAAAACCCCGTCCGGCAGCGCCGCGAAAGGAGTTGTTTGGCGCAGTTTGGCAATCTTGGCCGCATCGTCTTCTTTCGTGTTAACCGCGTCCCGAAGTGCCCCGAACGCTTTGCTTAAATCACGGGCAATATTGGACAAATAATCTTCATCAGGCTTATAAACGGGTTTTACCGCTTTAGCCGCTGCATCCTGTTCTTGTTTATACTTATCCAAATCCTCAATATCTTTAGTCCAGGGAGCCTTAATCAGCTGCGGGCTTGGCTGCCCCAACTCGACAGGTAATTTTGAAGTAAATAAACCGGAGGATAATAGAAAGGTAAATAGCAGAAAATACACCACAACGGCAATGATCGATTGCTCAGTGGTGTTCCCCTTTAGATTAGCCATGGGTTTTAAAGGCCACAGTTCTCTAATCTTCAAATGCATCCTTCTTTCACGAGCGGAAACCTAGGTGGCATTCCGCCGGCCTTCTCTCTCTTCTATTTGTTCGTAGGCCTGGATAATTTTTTGTACGAGTGGATTGCGCACGACATCGGCTGCTGTAAAATAGTGAAAGGCAATATCCGGGATATTCTTTAGTATTTTCTGAACTTCGACTAAGCCTGAATAATGTCCTCTGGGCAAATCAACCTGAGTGACATCTCCGGTTACAACCGCTTGGGAAGCAAACCCCAACCGTGTTAAAAACATCTTCATCTGTTCGGGAGTCGTATTTTGCGCTTCATCGAGAATAATAAAAGAATCATCGAGAGTTCTGCCGCGCATATAGGCCAGCGGTGCAATTTCAATGGTCCCTTTTTCGACATACCGCTGAGCCGTCTCCGGGCCTAACAGATCATATAAGGCATCATAAAGAGGTCTTAAATAAGGATCAATTTTTTCCTGAAGATCTCCAGGTAAAAAACCCAGCTTCTCCCCGGCCTCGACTGCGGGACGTGTCAGGACAATTCGATTCACTTCTTTAGCCCGTAAAGCACGCACAGCCATAACAACAGCTAAATACGTTTTACCGGTCCCCGCTGGGCCGATTCCAAAAACAATGGTATTTTTGTCAATGGACTCAAGATACTCTGCCTGACCTAACGTTTTGGCTTTGATCGGACGGCCTCTGTGAGTCATTGCAATCACCCGTGCCAGTCGATCTGCCATTCCGGAATCTTGACCTTCTTCAACTTGGGAAATAATATACTGAACATCCGCAGGCGTCAAATTATGACCTTTCCGAACCATAGCCAACAGCTCGTTAACGGCTTTTTCCATCTTTTCGACTTCCTCCGGCTCACCGGACAGGGTCATTTCTCCCCCGCGAACAATGCACCGTCCTCCGAAACTCCCTTCTAAAAGCCGCAAATGAGCATCTTCTAAACCGAGTAGATTCATAGCTTCAGCTGTATTTTGCAAAATAAGCTTAGATTCTTTCGTCAATCTTTCGCCTCCATTACGAATTTGGGTATACTGCTAAATCTTCATACGTTTCGGTCTCGACACGTACTCTCTCTATATCACCACTGCTTGCTAGTACACGCACCGTCTCTTCAATAATACTCGCTCCGGGAGTAATCCTCGTTTGGAGTTCTTCTCTAGCCTGTTTCTCTGCAATCTGCTGAGCTTCCGCTTTTGTCCGTTCAAGATGAACGGTCTTTAATTCTTTATAATCAACGGATAGTATTTCGACAGGAAAATGCCAATTCCTTCCCAAAGTTAGGGTATGATTCTTAACTTCTTTTGTTACCTGAGAGAAGGGTGATTCTGGTGTTGTTACCATTATGACTCGATTGCCGATTTTTATACCCCAACCTTTAGCACTTCGGCCGCTCTCTTCAACTTTGTCTTCAATTAAAGGAATCTTAGCTTCAGCACTGTACCAAACCCGTGCACGGGCGAAACCTTTCGCTGCGGGAATAGCTTGAGGCAGTGTCGGATTCGGCTTAGATACCGTTCCCGACTTGGGCTTAGCACTTGGATTTTCTATCTTCGCAGGAGCTTGGATCAGAACTTGACCGGGTTTCACCGTTTCCCCCTCATGCACCAACGGTGTGCCTTGTATAACCATCAGTTCCTGAACAATTCCGGCTTTGCTGGCCACAAGATTTCCCCGCTCCGTTAAAACAATAGGACGTATTTTTTCTTTCACGTTAATCGTAATTTGTGTTCCTTGATTTTCAAGGCCAATCCAGGCTGCATCGGGAAATTCTTCAACTAAAGCCTTAGCAATCCCACGATTATCCACATCTTTTTGCCAGACCCATGTTTTAAGCCCGAGCCTTTCGGCACTTTGAAGAAGCTGCTCTTTAGGGATCACCTTATTGCCTTCCACATGAATGGAGAGAACCATTTGGGATAAGGAGGCCAGCACTATCCCGATCATAAGAATACCCGCAACTAGGGTTTTTCTGCGCCACCAGCGCATAGCAATAAAAGGCCAGCCATATTTTGCGAGAATATGGACACGCGTATGCGTTAAACGAGCGGCACGGCGCAATTTTTTAAAATCAGCAATTTTGACTTGGGCTCGCAGTCCTCGCTCCGATTTTTGTGTTTTATAAAAGACAATCCCGTCCCTTATCGCTTCATTGACAAAGAGGGCCAGTTGATCTCCACGAGCAGCAAAAATAATCCTTCCATTATAAAAGAGGCCAAGATTAAAAGGCATTAGGTTTCACTCCCTCCCTGAAAGTTTAGAGAATGGAGTACCCCTTCGATACGAAGCTCTGTTGCTAATATAGTCTTAAGAACAAACTCCTGACCTGTTAAACAAAGTTCCCCTTCAAGCGTTCCTAATCGAATCTCTTCCGTCGTAAATTCAATAATATCCGTATAATTTTCAACAAGGATCTCCCGACGTCCAGTTATCGTTATCTTTGGGCCGTTGCCTGCGACATCCGGCGGAAAATCTAAAACTTCTCCCACGTTCTTTGAAAGTTTATCAAACATAGATAAACTCCTCCCTTCTAAAATAATGTTTATGAAAGGAGGAGTTAAATTAGTCCAAGCCTGTTGGACAAAGGAAAACTTAATCTTTTTCTTTCTGACTAAAACTTTTTAAGATATCATGTGTATTAATAAACAAGCGAGAATTTTAGAAGGATGGTCAGTTGCTTTGGATGCTTCAGACGCAACCCTCATTAAAGTCTATAAAAAGAACAAACATCAGGGGCTCGAAATACTTTATGAACGGTATAAAAAATATGTCTATACCATTGCTTATCATTATGCCGGAAATAAAGAGGATGCACTGGACTTAACCCAAGAAGTCTTCGTGTCTATTTATAAATCTCTAGATAGTTTTAAGGAAGAATTTTCGCTACTTCCCTGGGTTAAAAAAATCACCGTGAATAAGTGCTTAAATTTCATTAGAGACCGAAAGGAAGCCTTATCCCTTAATCAGGCGATTGAAGATGGAAATGAGATTCAAGACCTTATTCATTCCCCAGATAATACGGAGAGTAAAACCCTCTACCGGGATACAAAACAAGCGCTTGAAGATGCGATAAAGAACCTTCCAAAGGAAGAACGCATGGCAATCGTTCTGAGGCATATGAAGGGTATGAAGTATGAGGAAATCGCCAAAATCATGGATGTTCCACTCGGGACGGTTAAGACCTACCTACATAGAGGAAGGAAAACCATCAAGGCTTGTATGATCAAAGACGGAATATGGGAGGGATAACAATGGACTGCAAACTGGATAAGGATTTACTTCAAGACCTGCTGGAAGGCGTTATTGAGCCGATAGAAAAGCTGTTTGTCGAAGAACATTTAAAAAGTTGTCAGGAATGCCGAAAAGAGTTAACCGAACTCAAACTTCTTTTTTGGGACCTTAATGATAAATCGAATTATGAAATTGAGCTTCCTGTAGAACTGGATCAAATCAAAGACTCCCTACTAAAACAAACCATCGGTAAAGCTTCCGAAAGCACAGTCACAGCCCTGATCAACATCCAACGTAACAATATCAGGACAGCAGGAAAATTTCTTGATTATGTCCCTGGGGCAACAGCAAGCAATAATCTCGTCAAAGAAAGCTTGAAAGCAACACCATCTGTCATCAGAAAAGTTTCCAAAGGATTAATTAAGAGCACAAAATTACTTCTAGCAAAATAACTGTGCAAACCGTATTTTAGACTTTATGGAGGCAAGCATGTTATTTTTTTCGATATTAAGTTATCTACTGCTGGGCGTAGCAGTGATTCTGACCATGATTATTTTTATACCCTATCACTATCATGTGTCGGGTGAAAAACTTGAAGAATCCCAGATCCAAGGCTCTATTTCTTGGCTCTTTGGC
Source organism: Desulfitobacterium nosdiversum (assembly GCF_049860565.1). GTDB lineage: Bacteria > Bacillota > Desulfitobacteriia > Desulfitobacteriales > Desulfitobacteriaceae > Desulfitobacterium_A > Desulfitobacterium_A nosdiversum. The sequence continues at coordinate 1,479,341 of NZ_CP172056.1, read as the reverse complement.
GGAATAAAAATTGATTTTCGCCGGCACGCCAAACAAAAGATGCAAATGGATCTTATACTCTTTGGTTTAAACAAGAAAGTCAATATCAAACAAAAATCAACCCAAACGGAACCCCAAAAAGAGAAAGAACTTGAAGCTATTAAAAACCTCAAGAAAGTCAAACGAACAAAGCCTTCTCATTGGAGGGAATACTTAAAGCCACCCATTATCCGAAAAGCACTTTCCGTCGTATTTAAAATACTCGAACACTCTCAGCCAAAAAAACTATTCCTTTACGTCAAAGTGGGATTTAGTGATCCGATGTATACCGGCTTGCTCTATGCTTTGAAAAGTCAGTTCTATATGTTTTTGGACAAATATGATATTGATATACAACCCGTATTCGATGAAGAAATTATGGAAGGTAGGTTTTTGATTGGTGGAAGGATCTGGATTCCCTATCTCATACTCGTCATAATAGGGTTCCTCATCTCTGAGCCAATTCGAAATATATTTATTTCTAAGTTTAAACGAAAAATTAAAGGAGGACCTCAGTATGTCAGATAATTTCAGTACAAGTGAAAACATCAATAGTCTTTTTGAAAAACTGGAAAGCTTCTTGCAATCCAAAACCGTTGTCGGGCAACCCTTAAACGTTGGGGAAACAACAATCATACCCTTCATCGATATTTCTTTCGGTCTAGGTACAGGCGGTGGCGGCGGAACCGATGAGAAAGGCATTGGCGGAACAGGTGGTGGTGCAGGTACTGGTGCGAAAATTTCTGCCTCGGCAATTCTCGTCATTAAGGGAGATCAAGTAGAACTTCTTCCCATCAAAAAAGCCGGTGGCTTAGAAAAACTCATTGATATGGTACCCGAGCTTGTGGAAAAAGTAAAAGATCATAAATGCTGCGAATGAAATATTTGTAGACATAAAAAACAGCCGGTTCGGCTGTTTTTTATGTCTACAACAAGTGAACCTGAGGTCGTTCCCCTTATTTCATATAAACCAAGACAATTCGGCAGAGTCTGCTTTATCTTATTATATGGATAATTCATTCGCGACAAAGGACATCAAAAAAATGAAGAAAGCCCTCTTCTAAGCTTTTAGATAAGCACAACTTCCACACAAGTACGTATTTTATCAAAGAGTAAATTTCTTTAAACTTAAAGCTTGTTTATTGGGGGGATATATCACTATGCAATATTCTATGGTGCCACCCGGGCAACACCAGTTGCCAAAGCTGCCTTATGCTTACAACGCTCTTGAACCTGTAATAAGTTCTACAATATTACGAATTCACCATGATCAACATCATAAAAGCTATGTAGAAGGTTTAAACAAAGCGGAGCTGAAGTTGGTTGAGGCACGGCAAAAGCGGGATTTCACTTTGGTCAAGCACTGGGAACGCGAATTGGCTTTTCACGGTTCAGGGCATATCCTGCACAGTATTTACTGGACATCGATGGCTCCCATCAGGAATAGGTGGGAGACACCTGGGGCTCAAACTATTAATCATATCACTAACTATTTTGGCAGTCTGACTAGCTTTTTGGAACAGTTTAGCGCTGCAGCCATAAATGTTGAAGCGTCTGGCTGGACTTTGCTGGTTTGGCAACCGGCCTGGGGAAGGTTAGAAATACTCACGATTGAGAAACACCAGGATCTTTTTCAAGCGGGTAGTATCCCCATCCTGGTCATGGATGCTTGGGAGCACGCTTACTATCTTGATTATCAGAATAGGCGCAAAGACTACGTTAACGCCTGGTGGCAATTAGTGAATTGGTATGAAGTAGAAAGGCGGCTGGATCAGGCCATGCATGGCCTGATGTCCTTAGTTTCGAACCCTTGATATCCCTTCCCCCCTGAGACTTACCAAATATGTTATATGGATAATGGGAAGTTTCCAATTTTAAATATACTTACTGATGAAATCTTTTGAAACACTATTCCATCTCACAATAGATAGTTGCCTTATTAATATTTAATCGATTCAATTGGGTTAAAATTGCAATTTACGGATTACTTTCTTTGCAGTATTATGGCAACAAAATTCAAATATTTACCGCTGCCGGCTTCCATCGATTTTCGATCACCCTGCGCGTATTCATTGTCACAGGCAAGCCAGTCGTTCCAGACTTCTTCGTTGCTTTCCATTTCGTGGATCGAAAGAATGTTAATTCCTTCTGTCTGGCCGATAATATTCGTCCAATAAGCAGTGTCATGAAGATAATCAAGCTGCTCCGGGGTCCACGAGAGCAGTAACTCTGGCGGAAGATTATCATGGCAGTCCTTCTTCATTCCGGGCACGGTGATGTACAGGTAACCGCCGTGCTTTACAAATGGAAGCAAATGCTTCCCGAGGTACTCGGGATCACGGCCGAAATAATTATAGGAATCCGTGCTAATCACAGCGTCGAAGGTTTCTTCGGCAAAAGGAAGGTCGTTAGCGTCCGCATGGATTGGAATAATCTGCTCCGTTGTAAGCTCCATTTGATCAAAAAATTGTTTATTTTCAGTTGGGTTGCTCCATAGGTCCGTTGCGAATACACGGAAACCATATTCCTTCACAAGAAAGACAGAGGTCAAACCTTGTCCGCTGCCGAGATCCATCACCATCGCGCCTTGCGGAATTTGATGATTCATTAAAAGTTCCTCTTCCAGCTTGATAGGATTCGGTCCCATAATTTTTTTGCGAACAAGTTTAGTGTCGTACTTATTGCTTCTATTATATTCCATTTTATTCTCCTTTTCGTTTATTGTTTTGCCGGATAAATTTTCTTGCCTTTTTCATACCGCCCGCGTTCTCGAACATTGCATTGAGCTTTTTGGTTTCAATCTGTTTGAAAGAAAGGCCGTCATACAGGGCTTCACGCTTTAACTTCTGATAGCTTTCCAGCCTCCTGGAATTCAGTATTCCTGCTTCAAGCGCCTGTTGAACAGCACAGCCGGGTTCTGTGGTGTGGGTACAATCCCGAAAACGGCATTTGGTTACCAAGTCATCTATGTCAGAAAAAGATTTGGACAAATCGACCGCTTCCACGCCAAGTTCCCGCATACCGGGTGTATCGATGACAATACCGCCCTGCGGCAGAACCAGCAGTTCCCTGCAGGTGGTGGTATGCCTGCCCTTGTCATCCTGCCGAATTTGCGATGTAGTCAGCAGTTCTTGTCCGACAAGCCGATTGATTAGCGTAGATTTCCCTACGCCAGACGATCCGATAAATGAAGCCGTCATCCCCTGCTGCAAATAGGGCAACAGCTTGTCGCAGGAAGCCTGATCATGACTTGAGGTTGTGAACACATCTGTGCCGGGAGCTACTGCTGATATTTCAGCCATAACGCTGGGCAAATCTTCGCATAGGTCAGCTTTTGTCAGTACGACCACCGGGGTGGCTCGGCTGTTCCACGCCACCGAGAGATAGCGTTCCAGCCGACTCAGGTTGTAGTCGTTATTTAAAGACATACAAATAAACACTATGTCAATGTTAGCGGCAACCACCTGAGTTTGATGCTCAGACCCCACAGCTACACGCTCAAAGACACTCTTCCGTGTCAGTACCCGATGGATGATGGCGTTGCCGGAGCTGCCTTCGGTTCGGTCTACCATAACAAAATCACCCACTGCAGGGTACTCCGATAGCTCAGTTACCTCGTAACGAAATTTTCCAGAAATCTCAGCCAAGCATTCCCCGCCCTCAGTGACGATCTTATATAGGTCTTTATATTGTGAAACTACTCTCGCCAGACATAGATTGGGATAGAGAGTCGCCTCGGCAAAATAGCGCTCACTTGCGCCGTAGCGGATTATATGATTCAAGATATCACACCTCATTATTCAAAAAATTCTTTCATTATTGTAATCTTTGTAACGGATAGGGCGGAACACGTATTATGGCAAAATAAATAGGGCATAGTCACATAACTATGCCCAAGCAGTTCTTTTATCAAAAGTACTGTTTGACATAGTCCTGTATGAAACATTATTGCACGACAAATAAAGCGACCAAAAATCGCCTTTTTAGCCCTTATGCAATACGTGTTCCTTACAGAACAATCTCCAAACAGACACCTCTTTCAATAGTATCTCTAATACAATAGAACAATCAATCAATATTGTCAAGGAATACGACAACTTAGTTGTCGGGAAGAAAAAGACCCTTTTTAAATTTTGCTTGCTATTACAGAAATAAAATTCATGTATTTTCCAGCGCCTGCCTCCATTGCGGCACGGTCTAGCCTTGCATGTTCGCTAAACTCGTTTGTGCAGTATAGCCAATCATTCCAATACTCATCGAAGCCTTGCATCTCACTGATTGACTCAACTGTAATTTCACATGACTTTTTAAGCAGCGATTTCCACCACTCGCATGAATGCCATGTTTCAATATCTTCAGCCGGCCAGCTAAGTGCCATCTCGCTTGGTATTGCTCCATTAAGTTCTTCTTTCAGGCCGGGGAAAGCCAGAGCGATTATCCCGCCCTTCTTCACAAGTGGAGCCAACTTTGAATCCATGTACTCAGCATCCCTGCCAAATGTAATCACTTCAGTATGATTTGTCAATATGAAAATGACAGAATCCACCAAGCAAGTCGTCTCTATAGAACACACTTCACTTGACAGAAATTTATGCATACATTACAATGACTGTATAGTCAATGAATAAGGGGTCATTATATGAAAAAAACTGCTCGCGAGCTGCAAAAGGAGCAGACAAAAGCCCTGCTTTTGAAAACCGCATATAATGTATTTTCGGAAAAGGGGATAATGAACACTCGCGTGTCGGACATTGCGCAGGCCGCAGGAGTTTCCCATGGAACGATATTCGTTCATTTCAGGTCACAGGAAGCGATGATCGAGGAAGTGGTCGCTGTTTATGGGCAAAAGATTGCCTTGCGCACCCATACGCTTGCACAGTCCTGCGGGCATCTGTCGGAGCTGCTGCGGGCACACCTCCACGGGATCATGGAGTTTGAGCCGTTTTATACACGGCTTGTGATCGAAAACAGGCTGCTGCCAACCGGTGCAAAGGACAGCATTATCGCGATCCAGTCTGCCATTTCTTTTCATTTCAGTCAGGCAGTGCAACGGGAGCTAAAGTCTTCTCAAAGTGACGGAATCCCTTCTTACCTGCTATTTAATATGTGGATGGGGCTGGTGCATTATTACCTGGCAAACGGGGATCTGTTCGCTCCGGAGGGCCATGTCATCCGGAGATACGGTGGAACACTGATCCAAAGTTTTATGAAGCTGTTAACGGCAAAGGAGGAAAAGTAAATGGATGAACTCTCCCCAAAGATATTGAAAGCAAAATCCTGTTACGGTCACCTCGGCGGAACTCTTGGAAACCGGCTGTTTCAGCGCATGCAGGAGCTCGGCTGGTTTGAGAGGGAGGAAGATAAGGCGACCGTTTATCGGTTGACCGAAACAGGAAAACAGGAATTCTCCCGGCTGGGCGTCGATTTTATGAAAAGAGGTAGATGAAAAATGCAGAATCAGAATCCATTTAAGGCATTTCAGAGCGAAGCCCCACAAGTCGCCGCTGCTTTTAACGGGCTGATCGGCGCCATTTCATCACAAGACGGGCTGGACCCGAAAATGCAGCAGCTCGTCTATATCGGCATCAAGGCTTCCCAGGGTGATGCGGGAGCGGTGGCCGCTCATGTCCCCATGGCGAAATCCCATGGGGCCACGCGGGATGAAATCCGGGATACCATTCTCCTAACGCTTACCGTATCCGGCGTGCAAGGCATTGCCCATTGCCTGGTTCCTGCGCTGGAAGCGTTCGAAAACTGCTGAAAGGGGGAAGCTTCCATGAAACTGTGTATTGCCTGCGGGATGCCCATGACCAAGGCTGCCGATTATCCGCTGGGCGACGAAAGCAAGAATTACTGTGTCTACTGCGCAAGACCGGACGGTTCCATGCAGTCCTATCCCGAAAAGGTGGAAGGAACTGCCGATTTCCTGATCCAAACGCAGGGGCTCGACAAACAAGCGGCTCATGACGCCGCCGTCCGCATTCTGGCAAAACTGCCCGCATGGCAGGGGTATTGAAGCAGAGCGAATGAAAATCCAAAACATCTCTGTAAATTGACAGCTTGAATTTTTAAGCATTATCACCTAATTATTTTACATATAAAAATGACCAGAGCGTCTAAAATTTAGCTCTGGTCATTTTTATTACAAATAGATTTTATTTAAAACCCTATTAGGCTAGATCCTTCTCCGTTAACTTTTGAAGCGCTTTAAGCATATCCTCTGGTGTTGGCGGACACCCCGGAATCTTAACATGTACTGGCAAGACCTCACCCACTCCTGAATGAGCGGCATAAGCTTGTTTAAAAACTCCCCCGTTAATCGCACAATCCCCAACTGCAATGACGAGCTTAGGATGTGGAGTTGCTTCATAAGTTGTGGTTGCTGCCTGATTCAGCTGAGTGGCTAACGGACCTGTGCACATGAGAATATCTGCATGACGCGGAGACGCGACAAAATCAAAACCAAAGCGCTGCAGGTCATACACGGGATTCAGGAGTGCAGACATCTCCCAATCACAGCCATTACAAGACCCACAATCAAGATGCCGAATATGCAAGGAACGATTGGGTGACTGTAACTGTGACTGAGACTGAGAATGGGGTATCTCTTCATTCATACCCTTATCCGTAAGTCGTCCCATTTTTAAGCTTCGTTTCAGTAATTTCCACATAACGCACTCTCCTCCTTTCTACCGATCACAGCAACTATAGCAGAGCTCAAAGCTCTTATTGATTAAAGGAAAGTCTGGAACAATGTTGCCGAGAACAGCCAAAGGCACTGCCGGCCAATTTGCATAAGCAGCTGAACGAATCCGGCAGCGATAAATCTTTCGGTTTTCATCGACCATCAGCCAGATCACATCCGTCCCCCGTGGAGATTCAGCACATCCCCACGCAAACGAAAAGGGTTTCACGTTCTTTTCCCACGCTTCCCAAAAATCAGTCTTCTCTGCTTTTATCTTCTTATCTAATTGGTTTTCGTTTTCTGACTGACCTTCCAAATGAGATTCTTCTAACGAAGCCGCCTCATTTATAACCTTCACCTTTTCGAGAATGGTCTCGATGACTTCAAAGCTTTGCGTAATCTCACGAACTCGAACCATAAGGCGCGACCAAACATCCCCGGCTGTTTCCACTTGAGGCTCAATATCAAGCTCTGGATAAAAAAGATGAGTATGGCACTGCCGCCAATCCACTGCTACTCCTGAAGCCCGAGCAGCGGGTCCGGTTACGCCCAAATCCAGGGCACTTTCCCGCTTCAGCACTCCGGTAGTTACAGCCCTTTGTCGAAAACCGTCGTGTTCCAAAATCAAAGGAATCCATTCATCAAAGTCCGCCTTGATCTCCTGAAGGCGATTTTGCAAGGCCTTTGTTTGCTCTGCATTCGGAATCCCTTTAAACCCGCCCGGTATAACGGATCCTCGCAAGAAGCGATGGCCAAATATCTCCCGATTCAATCGTTGAAGTTGTTCTTTACATTGAAGGCCATTGGCATTTCCTAGAGCAAACCCTACACCTGCACAGATATTGCCGATATCCCCAATATGATTATACAACCGCTCCAACTCTGCTAAGATCGTACGCCAAGCCAGCACCCTGAGGGAAGGCTGAAAATCTGCCAGTTTCTCCACAGCCTCGCAATAAGCCAAAGCATGACTGACCGTACAGACACCGCAGATTCGTTCAACGATCTTCAGCCCTTCGAAGAGATCCTTCCCTTCCAGAAGCTTTTCGACTCCTTTATGAGTATAGAATAATTGGGCTTCGATATGTAAAATCGTTTCGCCAATCGTTTGAAAGCGAAAGTGTCCGGGTTCGATAATTCCTGCGTGAATAGGACCTACGGATATTTCAAAGGTTCCTTCCCCTTGAGCGGGAGATATCGGTAATTCTTTGGGCACAAAATCATTGTCATGCAAATGTGCATCGGAATCTCCCTTGCGCAAAGGGAAAAATCCTTCCGGCCAGCCCGGATGGAGAACTAACGGACGCGGGTCAGGATGACCTATGGCTTTCAGTCCAAACAAATCCTGAGCTTCCCGTTCTGCCCAGTTCAGTGCCGGCCAAACCGTTGTCAAAGACGGAAAGCTTTCTTCAATATTTTTTGCCGCCATGGTCAACGTAAAATCCTCCGAGTCTCCACTCCAATGCAAAATAAGATAAATGACAAACCCTCGTCCCAGCTGCCGTTCATCATTGGCGATATGGGTAAGGAGCACTGGACCTGAGTGATGTCTATTTGAGTCAACTCCACCTAACTTAGCTTTACTGCAGAGCTCCTTCAAGACATGGGGAAAATTATTGAGGTTAATCCAAACAAACCCTTCCTGCTTTGTCCACGTAACGATCTCAGAATCCTCGCGCGCTTGAAAGTATGCTTGTAACTTGTCCATGCTCCCCACCTCCTTGAATAAGCTCTACGACCTGCCAGAGCGCCTGATTAATACTCTCAGGAATAAAAATTCCTAAAAGAAGAACGACAAGAATCGGTACCCCTAAGAGGATTGGCCTCCAACTCTCTCTTTGACTATCCAGTTGATGCTCGCTGGGTTTACCGAAGAGCATTCCGATAAAGTGATATAGAAAACCCGCAAAAATCAGGGTGAGAAAGAGCGAAGCGAAGAAACCCAGCACGGGATGGCCTGTAGCAAACAGACCCGCTAAAATACTAAACTCTGACCGAAAGGTTCCAAACGGAGGAGTCCCTGTAATAGCGAGGAACCCCATGAGAAGAAGAAAAGCACTGTAGGGCCAAAGCGACATCAGGGCGCGCATTTTTAAGATCTGCCGCGTTCCGGTTTTATGCACAATCCTTCCCACGACAACAAAGAGATTCGCTTTGGTTAAAGCATGAAGGAGTAAATGCAAGGAAGCACCCCAAATCGCCAGCGGTGTCCCTAGTCCAAAACCAAGAGCTAAGATTCCCATATGTTCCACGCTGGAATAGGCAAGCAAGCGTTTCAGATCTTTTTGTAAAAGTATGAACGCGACCATAACGCCCAGGGAAATCAGTCCGAATATAACCAGAAGTTTTCCTGAAAAGTCCGGTCCGATCGATGTTTGACGAACGAGAATATGCCAACGCAGTATCGCGTATAACGCACAATTCAAAAGAACCCCGGATAAAAGTGCACTTACGGGAGATGGGGCCTGACTGTGTGCATCAGGAAGCCAGGGGTGCATCGGAGCGAACCCAACCTTAGCCCCATAGCCTATAAAGGCAAAGAGAAAACCCAATTTGACTAAAGCCGGATCCAATTGATCAGCCCAACCCAGAAGTAATCGATAGTCAAGTGACAATAAACTATAGCCATTTACCCGCCCCGCTGCAGCGTAGAGAAGCAGCGTTCCAAGCAAAGCAAAGCTTATCCCAACCGTACATAAAACAATGTATTTCCATGCGGCTTCAATGGCTGCTTTCTCACGATAAAACCCGACCAAAAGAGCTGTCGCAAGGGTTGTTCCTTCGATTCCGACCCAGATCAGCCCAAGGTTTGGAGTACTGACGACCCAAAGCATCGTCCCGATAAACATCCAGATCCAAAAATAATACCAACGCAACCGGCTGCGCGGGATTTTCCCTTCTTCGACCTCTTGCTCCATATAGCTCTGGGAAAATAAAACCACATAATCCGAGATGATGATAATCACGCTAAGCAGCAAAGCGCTCAGCGCATCCCAATAAAAGAAGCCTCCCCAGATACTTTGGGCACCTTCAGTAAAAACCGTCAGCACGACTTTTCCGCCGAATCCAAACAACCCCAAAAGGGCAAGCCCATTCATTCCCTTCAGATACACACGTTCTCCTGAAATCAACATAGCGAGTGCTGCAAAAAAGGCAACAACAACAAACATCAGCTTTTCCTACCCTTTCAACGAATTAAGGTGTTCAACATTTAAGGAATCGAATTTTTGAATCATTCGCTGAGCGAGAACCCCAAAGATCAGGACACCAATCAAGATATCAAAAGTAACCCCGATTTCCACAAGCAACGGCATTCCTTTCGTCAGGAGAAAACCTGCTAAGAAAATCCCATTATCGATCATCAGGATTCCTAAAACCTGTACCAAAGCCACTTTGCGGATAATCATCAGCAGAAGTCCATAAAAAAGCAGCGAAAAGGCAATGGCTAAACCGTTCCGCAGTCTTGGCTCAACGAGAGTAAGCAAAGGTTGAGTAATAATGTAAGCCAGCACAGTTAGAGAAGCGGCAACTACTACAGAGGATGTTCGTCTAAGGAAAATTTCGCCTACCCATTGGGTATTCGATTGATTGGCTGTACGCCGCAGGATCCAGGGAATCATTCCCCCTTTGATACCCAAAGAAAGGAGGGCTACTCCGATCATCTCAAATTCAGTATGTTTGAATCCTTCCATTAAAACGAGCAGTGATAGCAAAACAGCTTGCCAAGTCCACCAGTTTAAGGCCTTCGTAAGTTTTGTGCTCCCCACAATGGCCAACCCCGTCCCCAAAAGGATAAAAAACAGAAGCCCTTCAAGATTCTCAAACGTCGTTAACTCCATCTCAAATTCCCCCTTTCATAATCCAAAGCGTCACTAAAGCGAGTACAGCGGAAGCAGTTCCCGCAGCCAAATAGCTGGGAATACGAAAGAGGCGCATCTTAACATTCAAACTTTCAATGGTGGCAAAAAGGGCACCCAATACGGCAACGAAGCCGATATTCAGCCAGATATTTCCCGCTCCCAATAAAATCGCTAATAGTTCAAGCAGAATAAGCTGCTTCAATTGTTCCGCCCAGTTCAAAAATGCGAGAGAGTGTCCTGAATAATCCAAAAGCATGCCTTCATGAATCATTGTCAGTTCAAGATGCGTATCTGGATTATCGACCGGAATTCTCCCCATTTCAGCAATCACCATAAAGCCCAAGGCGAGTACTGCCAATAAGTGAGGGGTTTCAAACAAAGATATTCCCTGAAGCTGCAAAACAAGCTCAGATAAGGACGTTGTTCCGCTCATCAAAGCGAGAACAATAAGACTCAGAGCAAAACCGGGTTCAACCAAGGCCGCAACAAACAACTCGCGGCTACTCCCCATTCCGCCGAAGGAGCTTGCCGCATCCAGACCGGCCAAGGTCATGAAAAACCGTGCCAACCCAAAACTGGCCACAAGCCAGAAGATTGTCCCGTATTGATTCATCGGTGCCCAGCCCCAAGGATTCGGAATGACTAACGCAGCCAGGAGTGAACTTCCGAGAACGAGCGCAGGCGTAACGAGGGTAATCCACGAGGCATGCTCTGATATAACTTCTTCCTTCCGAAAGTACTTATACAGATCACGATAAGGCTGCCAAAGAGACGGACCTTTACGCATCTGCCAGAACGCCTTCACCTTCTTGATCCACCCTTGCAAAAGCGGAGCTAACGCAAAGAGAACGAGAACGTGACCCAGTGAAAAGAAGATATTTGCAAGGTCTTTCCCGAAAGCCAATGACATAACTCTGACTCCTTCCTTTTTACAATGACCAAATAAGGACAATAACCAGCGTAATTAACATATATCCAAGGTAAAGATGAATACTTCCGGTCTGCAGCACCCGAATTCGGTCAGCAGACCAGAGTAAGAGGCGTGTAAATGGACGATAGAACATTTCTTCCCACCGTTCGCGAATTTTACCTTGATAACTGAGCGTCCGCAAAACATAACGCGTTCCTGAGTACTCGCGCTTAATAACGAGCTTCGACCCTAACACTCGTTTAAGAAAGACGCGCAGAGGCATCGTAATCCCCAAGCTCGAATACTGCATGCGTGGTGTAAGCGGCGTTCCGCAGTTCCACGTCGCACCCACGCTTCGCCGGTGTCCTCGGGTAAGGAGATAGAGAACCATTGTCACACCCAGAAGCAAAAGCGCATATGACGTTATCGATGCAAAGAAACCCATAAAAACGGGCAAAGTTGATCCTGCCGAAGGATTAAAAACCATACTCTGTGAGGTTAAAAAAAGTAAGCTTGATGAGGTTGCAAACAAGCTGCGGACAGGGAGAGTGATCAGATTCAGCACTTGACTAGGCCATAAGACCGCGACTATTGCAAGGCTTATAGCAATTCCCAACGACCACGTTTGCGGTTTAGGTAGCTCTTCAGCGTTTTTCGCCTCAGAACTCCGAGCTTGTCCTAAAAAAGCACTGGCAAACCATTTCACCATCGTGGCTAAGGCTAAGGCAGACACAAAAGCCAATCCTGCAATAACCAGTGGAACTGTCAGCTTAATCCATCCTCCGCCTGTCTGTCGTGCTGTTAACCACAGTGCCTGAAACAAAAGCCATTCTCCCCAAAATCCGCCAAGCGGAGGCAGCGACGCTAAACCCAAGGCTCCGCACAAGGCCCAAAAACCGGTCTGAGGAAGACGTTTAAGCAATCCGCCGAGCTGCTCCAGCCTTCGCGTATGCGTTGCTTGGATCAGATTGCCGGCCGCCATAAATAACGTTGATTTGAACAAAAGATGCTGCAGTGTATGCCAAAAGAAGGCTGCTAATGCAAGCTGAGCAATTTCGGCATACCCATACGCTTGCGCCAACATTGCAGTCCCTAGCGCAATGGCTAAAATTCCAACATTCTCTACGGTCGAATATGCCAGCGTTCGTTTAACCTCCTGCTGAACTAAGGCATAGAGGATGCCTACAAAAGCAGATAGGATACCCGTAACCAGTAAGAGCCAGCCCCACCATGCTTCCATGGGGGCAAGTGTGAGCCAAACCAGCCGCAGCATCAGATAAAGTGCGACTTTGACCATTACTCCGGACATCAGCACAGACACGGGAGTCGGTGCAACAGGATGAGCGTAGGGTAACCAAATATGAAAGGGTACGAGCCCAGCCTTCGTACCCAATCCAATAAACAGCCCTAAAAAGAGAAGATTTCGTTCCATCAAACTCAGGTCAGGGGTATATTTTGCCCATTCCGTAAACAAAAACGATCCTGTTTTTGCATAAATATACAAAACAACAGAGGTTAAAAAGACTGTACCGACATGAGTCATCACCAGATAAATGTAAGCTGAACGCCGATTTTGGTTTTCTTCATGTTCATACATAACCAGAAAGAACGAAAAAAGTGACATCACTTCCCAAAAGACCAAGAAAGTAAATCCATCGGCTGCGAGCAAAACTCCAAGCATCCCTGCCAAAAAAGAGATCCAGGATACAGCAAAAGGAAAAAGAGATTTCTTTCCTTCATATTCCTTCATGTAACTCATCGCGTATAGGGAGGATATCCCTTGTCCGAGGAAAAGGATAAAAAGGAAGAAGGCAGTCAGTCCATCGGGTTTCCACCCTAAAACTTCCGTGCCTTCCCAGAAACTCCATCCTAATAATCCTAGTCCTGCTATCGCTGTGAATAAGGTTAACCCGAAGGTACTTCGGCGTATTATACGTTCGATTCTCAAATTTCGGTTAAACATACTCTTTCCTCCAGCTCGACTTTTAGCTCTCTGGTAAATGTTGTACTATAACACAAGGCAATTTTTACCAATAAAAAGGATCTATAATATTTTTGTACTATAACACGACACACACATTTTATATCTTAAGCCTATACCTTCTTTCCGTTCAAGTTGCATAATCCTACATATCTATGGATATAAACTCAAAATTCATAGGGAGTGGACTTTATTAAGGTTTTTCTAAGTTTTTGAATATAAAAGGAAAAACTGCCCCCTAAACACTTTTTAGAGGACAGTAATCTAAGTTAGTACTTAACTAATAGATCATCAATTAACTTGTGACCTAGGTAATTGGGATGGATGAGATCCGGTCCCAGCAACATCTGTTCCTTTCCGCTAAACGCATTCGCTACCGGGACAATGAAAATCGATATTCTCTCGATCACATTAAGCACAGATATGGTAAAAAGATTCGTTCTTGCTCGCATAAGCACTTGGTCAAACACCAGGCTGCCGTCATGCGCGCAATTAAAACTTAGGACTTTATTTTTTTGAGCAGCCAGGCCATATTTTCACCTAAAACCCGCATATTTTCCATGCCCTCGGCATCCTTCTCTACTTCTCCAATTTCTTTGCCATATACCATGTTCCAATAGCTTGCGCCAACAAGATACATTTGCGTATAGTGCAAAAAATGATTCATCGTATCGAATGCTTGCATTGCACCGCCTCTTCGCACAGCCATGACCGATGCTCCGATCTTATGCTTAAACAAATCGCCATTTGCTGAAGCAACCATGCCTGCACGCTCAATAAAGGCTTTAATCTCTGGGGTCACATCGGCAAAATAGACCCGCGATCCAAGTAGAATACCATCGGCATGAGCTGCTTTTTCAATGATATCATTAATTACATCGCCTTGCATTGCGCGCGTCCATTTTTGCTTTTAAAACACATGCCGCAGGCAGTGCAGCCGCAGATAGCGTTTCCTCCAAGCTGAACCAACTCTGTTTCAATATTGCTTCTTTCAAGCTCTTTAAAGATTTCCTTGATGATTATGGAGGTATTGCCATTTGGACGTGGACTTCCATTGATTCCGATGACTTTCATTTTAATTACTCCTTTTCCCATCCGCATCATCATCCGGCAGGTCGCTCTATGATGGACTGAAAGAGCGGGCGGTGATATAGTATCATTAAATAATGACCTTGGATTTAGTCTAAACTTCATTTTAACTTTTGACTAATATCCGTTCCGCATGATGGATATAGCCAAAAGGCATAGCTGCTTAAGGAGGGGCAATATGATCAGTCTTGAACAAATCCGATATTTTATGGAAATTGTCCGCTATGGCAGCCTAAATAAAGCAGCTGAACACCTCTATGTGTCACAGCCATCACTTTCTAAGCAACTTCGATCGCTTGAAAAAAGCCTTGAATGCGAATTGCTCAAGCGAACCTATGATGGAGTGGAACCGACACCACAGGGAAAATACTTTTATGAGCAGATTTGCGGCATTCTGGACGATCTTGACTATGTCATTGATCAAGTCAGGCATTTTACGGAGGTCCGCCAATTGCATATCGGCGGGCTAGCCAACCTTGTCTCTTACTTTCTCCCACAGTATATGGATAAACTGAAAGCGAACGGCCGAAACCAGGTGATTGTCGATACGCGGCTTTCCAATGAGGAACTCGTGGATGGAATCAAAAACGGTATTTTTGATATGGCGCTGCTTTCAAATGCTGAGCCGCAGCAGAATATTGCGGTAATACCTTTGATGACCGAACCGCTTTATGTTGTTTTCCCTGTGACACACCCTCTGAATACCCAAAAGGAAATCAATTTCATCGACATAGTCATGAATGAAAGACTGATTCTTTATAAAGATCCGTGCACCATTCGAGCTTCCATACGCAAGCAGTGCAATCGCATGAAAGTCACATCCAATATTGTACTTGAGCTTGATTTGACAGAATCGCTTATCAGCTACGTGAATCAGGGAGATGGCATTACGATTTTGCCTTCTATCGTTGCTAAGAGCATTCAGTCTCCGTCGATTGCCGTACGCGAAATTAGTCAGATTCCTATATTCAGGGAAATTTCAATTGCGATGAAAAAGGAAAACGTATCTTCATTTTTACCGTTGTTTTCAAATCCACCTGCTCTAAGTTAGTACTTCACCAATAGATCGGCAATTAACTTATGACCCAGGTAATTAGGATGGATGAGATCCGGTCCCAGCAATATCTGCTCCTGTCCGCTAACCGCCTTCGCTACTGGGACAACGATAAATCGATATTCTCTTGCCATCTTGCGAATACTTCGATTAGATGTTTTGACCAGTCCTTCCGCTAATACAGTCGACTGCTTATTCATTGGCGGCAAAGGATTATAGATTGTCGCAATCTTGACTAAGGCTGAAGGATTAGCTCTGCGGATAAAGCTGCCGATCACTAAAAGATTATGGTTTAAGTCCCCCAGAGTAAGGTCAATATTCGCCCCCGCGCCTATGATAAGAGATTTCCCAACTGCAAGCAAGTCATTCGAGCCTATAGTAATGCTTATAATTTTGGCCTGCTTAATTAAGAGGAAGGTCCTTTCTTGAGACACCAAAGCTGCTAATTCATGACTTGTCAGACCGTTCACCCCAAGGTTTACATATTTAAGATCAGGATCGTACACAGCAAGGTTTCGATAAAATAAGAAAGCAAACGATTGACTTGGTTCAACTCCATAACCCGTTGTTAGTGAATCGCCTAAAGCGAGATATATATTGCTCATGGTATTTCATCACTCCCTACACGTCTCCTTTTATAATATTTAACTTATTCTTCAATACCTTGATCGTGCCCCGCTTTAGAACCAAAAAGTTTCAGCTAACCTTCAAATATCGTTCAGCTAAATTTTAAGTTCCTTTCAGCTAGATTTCAATTAAGAATCGTATTCTAAACACAGTTAAATGAAATTGAAAGGAGCAGTTTTAACATGTATAAGTTTGAAATGAAACCCAGTCATAAGGCATTTATAATCACTATGGGAGGATTAATATCACGGGAAGAAAGCAGCAACTACATGGAAGATTTATCAAAGAGGTTAAAAACATTTAATCCATCCGAATACTATGTTGTTATTGATACTCAAAACCTCAGTGCTTCAACACAAGATATGCTTGACCGAATGAAAGCGGGTATAGAAGTATTAGTTAAAACACCATTTAAAGGACGGTTCAACATCGTATCTAAACACATTATTACAAACATGCAAGCCAAGCGTGTAGCAGGCGAAAGTTTAAGTCATATTACTCCGGTTCAGTCCTACGGGGAGTTCGTTTCTGTTACTCAATAATAGGTAATCTACATAAAAATTAAAAGGTTAAGTCAAGAGTGCTGTCATAAAGCAAATGGCAGCACTCTGACTATCTATTTAGGTAAAACATTCTTGCTAAAATCCCTTAGTAAAGATATATCCTCAGGGTTTTCAAAGAATCTCTTTGGAATAACTATTGGCTTGTTTATAGCAATAAAGATTAAAAATTGCTTTTCTGTTTCACGAATGCGGTATATTTCATCCCAAGTAATTTTAGATATAGATTCCCCATAATTAATTGTTATCGTTGTAAAAGTTATCTTAAATATTTGTTCTTTCTGTATTATCTTATCAGAGTCAAATATCTTTTTTGTAATCTTATTGATATATATGAATCTCCATATTCCTCTGCTAAGTAAAAATAATATTCCAACTAATACGATTAAATTATTGGCATAAACGTTATAAATTCTACCTTGTACAAGGCTCATTATTATTCGTACAATACTCATTATTACCAAAACCAGGACTATCACCGAGGTGGGTCGTTTGAAAAAGTTATTCTTCTCAATCCAGTAGTAATATGTTTTTAGATCGTTTGCCTCAAGGCTAACATTTAGATTAAGCTCTTTATCCGAATTAATTTCTTCCATACAAGCCCCTCTCACAGAACTGTGCGGATTATCGCACATGTCATTCTATTTCTCTATTAGTACTTAAAATCTTTACAATACCTTGCCCGCCGTCGACAAACACACGATCACCGGTTCGTAAATACATGGTCGCGTTGCCACAGCCCACAACTGCTGGAATCCCCAACTCACGGGCGATGACGGCAGCATGTGAGAGTGGTGCTCCCACATCGGTGATAACGGCTGCTGCACGAGGAAAGAGCGGTGTCCAAGCGATGTCCGTTTGGGAAGTAACCAAAATCTCACCTTCTTCCAGTTGTTCCCCTTCCTCAATTCTGTTCAGACAGCGAACTACTCCTTCGATTCGACCCCCAGAGCCTGCTGAACCAGTTATAATATTTCGGTTCGAATCAAGAGAAGAGTCTTCTGGTTCAATGGAAGAACCAGAAGAGTCATAAATATCATTGCGCCGCTGAGGATCTACAGCCCAATGAAACGGATCGAAGCGTCCACATATAATAGAGGGATAGGCAGGCAACTCCAAGTACCTTTGATGGATTTCCTTCCGGGCGGGAATAAACTTCACCGCCTCCTTGTTGCCAGATAGTACATCTAATACCTCATCAATGGTTAAAAAGAAGATATCATCCCCGATGCCTATCAATTCCCCCGCGCGGAGTGCAAAATTACGGGCAACCCAACGATCACGTACGTATTCAGAACGAACAGCTTCGCGCATGCGAGCTTTTAGCGCCATCTTACGTATTCGTCGACGAAAGAAATGTGCTTTTAGGCGATTGCTTGTTGCGAAACGGTTCCACGCGGCGTCAAATTCGTCATGTTTTTTTAACAACAGTGCTTCTATGTCTACTGGTGATTTTTTAAACTGTATTAATTGCTGATCAAGCCAATCAGAATCTTCTACCGGACGAGGAACAGATAGTTCGAACTCATTGGGTCCCCGATGTCCATAAAGAGCTAAATATTCAGCGCGTTCCATCTCTCCACACGAAACCTTGGAAATACCAAGAACTGGTCCAAGACTTGCCAGCAGTCTTGAACCATCTTTCACGTCTGAATTGCTGCTTAGACCAGAAATAAGCGTATCAGCATCATCCGCTCCGACTAATTCAGTCAGCTCCCTGCGCAGCTTCATGGCATAGCCGGAGAATTGAGTAACACTGCCCATAACATACCAAACAGTATTCTTTAAATGCGGCAATATCTCACGATCCCACACTAAAGACAGTTCATCCTTGTTTTTTATTCTTTGGATCTTTTCTCGAATCCTGTCACACCACAAAGAATTTGTTGCAAGGAACCGGGATGACTTTCTCACAGCTGTATTTTGTTTAAAATACATTTTAATGAGATTATAAATAACCGAAAGTATTGCTGTCTTAGAAATCCGGATAACGGGTATATCCATGTTTTCAGGAATTCGTGTATATAATAATCCTTCAAGAAAACGAAGAATGTCCTCTTTACTTCTTCTTAAACTATGCAGGACTGAGGCATAGATACTTAAGTTAAGATAAATTCTGCCTCCGATATTTCCAGACGATTGATATCCAGAGATCAGCTCCCATGATTCGTATATGTTGCTTTGCACAGTCCAAGTGAGAGGGGTCATCACTTCAGGAATTGCTTCACCAAAGTTCACGTTGGACCACAGGTAACTGCCAGTCATACTATCATTCCACTCACCGGTTGCGGGATTGTACCCCGTTAACGTTGTTATTGGACGAGATTGCAGCACATACAGCTTACTTCCGTTAATCGCCCATTCTATATCCTGTGGACAGCCAAGTTCCTTTTCCAATCGGTTGCCTAATTTGCGAAGCTTACTGGCATATTGTCTTAACTCCCTAGGCACATCAGCATAAACTTTTTGCCAAGTGCTGGATTGTCGTTCCAATATAAAAGTATACGAATCAGCTTTACCAGAAACTAGATTTTCACCTAACCCAACGATAAAGTTTCCCATCATTTCATTACAGTTGCCAGTAACAGGGTTAGCTGTAAACAGAACGCCCGAGATCTCTGCTTGGACCATACGCTGCACGACTACAGCCATTTCATGAGATACGTTTATACCTTTCACCTCGCTATAAGCCTGTACCTCATTACTATGCCTCGACTGGCGTACCGTTCGGATGGCTTCCCAGAGTTCGTCATCTGAACAAACGTTAAGTACTGTGCCAAATTGGCCTGCAAAGGACGCCATCACAGAATCCTCAGATAACCCGGATGAACGGACAGCAAAGACGATATCACCGTAATCCTTACGCATTTTTGTAAAACACGTCTGGACATCTGCCCGGGCTTCAGGAGTCAATTCGTTATTATCAAAGGCAGACGGCATGATGATGAAACCATTTGGGACAGAATACCCTTTTTTATAAAGCCGCGCTAATGTACTGCCCTTACCCCCGGCATAAGGCTGCTCCTCAGATCCCAATTCACTAAAAAAGCAAACCCATTGTTTCATCCGCAGCTCCCCCTCTCGATAATAAAGTTAGTGCAAGTATCTCTAAAAAACACTATCGTATGATTGGCAAGCACCTTTTTATGCTTCTCCTTTTTGTTGTATTAAGTCTTGAATTAGCACCCGAATAGCCCATGTCAACGCATCCGTTGTATCTTCAGCACTTAGCTCGAATCGTTGCCTAAGTGTAACCCAGGTTAGTGAACTGTGGAGGTGTGAAATTATAGCAGCGATCTGCCCAGCAACTTCCGGAGCCAAGAAAGGAGCGCTTTCAGCAACCATTTCGAGATATTTCCTATCACGCTCTCGTCTGCTTGAGGGTTGAATGTTATTTGCCGCCAAAGCCATAGTATAAGCCTGCAGTATAGTAAAATTCTCTTCAAATGCCTCTGCCGTCTTCCTTAAAACATGAGTCAACTCCTCAATCGAGGTCGACTTTAATGAAAATTCTTGTCCAACTTTCTCCGACGCATATTCATAAAGAGTCTCTAAAAGTGACTCCCGCGTCGGGAAGTGACGATATACCGTACCGTAAGAAACGCCAGCACGGTCTGACACATCTTTAACGGTGAAGGATAGTATACGACCTTCGTTAATTATCTCGGCAACTGCTTTCATAATTTGATTCCGAGTTATATCCTGTTGTTGACGTCGGAGGGGACTGTGATAAGAACGACGATTGGATTCTTCTTCACTCATACTTGTATACTCCCGTCATCTCTAATTATATCCAATATTCACTAGTGATCTTCTATATTCAATTATCTTATATTATCATGTAATGTCAATAAGCAAAAATATAAATACAGCTATTTACAAACTCTTTAGCTAAACCTATCCCTAAACACAATCTAAGTAATATGACGAAAAGACCTCTTTAAACAAAAAAGCCATTTCTCAGTAAATTATTTCTGAGAAATGGCTTTTTCATGACATATCACAAATACCTAGATACTTTAAACATTCATCCTTGTGCTACATCGACCCAATCTGTAGCAACAAGAGCTTCTAATTCTTCAACCTCTAACTCTACTGCAGCGTTCGGTGCTCCTGCCGCCGGATAGACTTTTGCATAAGCGCGTAAGGATTGATCAAGATAGACCGGAATTTTCTCTTTCAATCCGAATGGGCAAACCCCGCCAACAGGATGACCCGTGACTGCCAGCACTTGATCCACTTCCGGCATTTTGGGTTTCGCTTTAAAGATATCCTTAAATTTACGGTTATCTATGCGTTTATCCCCAGCCATTACAACCATGAGAAAGTCATCTTGAGCTTTGAGGAGCAAAGATTTCGCAATCTCTCCAGGGGTAACGCCTAAGGCTTCCGCAGCCTTGCTTACTGTACTCGTATCCTCAAAGGTCAAGATGGGAACTTCCTTTTGCTTCTTTTCAAAAAACATCTTAACAGTTTGAACGGACATATGGCCCTCCTTCAACTTAATCCATATAGGTTAAGCAATTGGTTAAAAGCCTGACTACCTTTAACAGCAGTCAGGCTTTTAATGATTTTTAGTTCATCAAAATGAAAGATTTAAGCTCCAAGAAGTTCTCGCACGATTTGGTTAACCAGCCTTCCATCTGCGCGTCCTTTTGTCTTTGGAGAAATCTTCCCCATTACTTTACCAAGGTCTTTAGGGCTTTGAGCCCCTACCTCGGCAATCGTTTCCTGGACTAGCTGACGAATTTCCCCTTCGGAAAGCTGTTGAGGAAGGTATTCCATTAGAATGGATATTTCCTCTTCCAGTGCCTTCACTGTATCCGGGCGATTCGCCTTTTCAAATTCCACGATAGAATCACGACGCATTTTAACTTCGCGTGCGAGAATTTCGATTACTTGTTGATCATCAAACTCAGTTTTCTTGTCTATTTCAGCATTCTTAATGGCGGCCCTAGCCATTCGGATGACGGAAAGTCTAACCTTCCCCTCCTCTTTGGCCTTCATGGCGACCTTCATATCCTCAACGAGACGATCCTTCAGGGACAATTTCGAGCATCTCCTTACTTGAACTTGCGTTTACGAGCAGCCTCAGATTTTTTCTTCCGCTTCACGCTAGGCTTTTCATAATGCTCATGTTTACGAGCTTCCGAAATAACGCCTGCACGCTGACACGTACGCTTGAACCGGCGGAGTGCGCTATCCAGGGATTCGTTTTTACCAACTTTGATTTCACTCATTATATTATCCCTCCCTCCACTGGATCATAAACAGGTATACTCTTAGATTATACTGGATGAAGTTGGGCACGTCAAGTTTGCGCAACCCAAGTCATCACTGACTGGCTTAGTCAATGTGAACGCCTAAAGCTTTACCGCCAAGAACATGGAAATGCAGGTGTGGGACAGCCTGCCCGCCTTCTTTACCTATGTTCGTCACAACACGGTATCCCGATTCTGCCACTCCAAATTTTTGCGCTAACTTTTGCGCCAGCATAAGAATATGTCCCATTAATCCCTCATCTTCCGATGAGACCTCATTCAGACTTGTGATATGTTTTTTGGTAATCAGAAGCAAATGCACAGGTGCCTGAGGATTGATATCCTTGATTGCAAGAACTTGATCATCTTCATAAACGGTTTCGCCGGGTATTTCTTTAGCAACGATTTTACAAAAAATACAGTCTGACATTAAATAAGCCTCCCTTATCTTTATATGCTCAGTCCTAGATCTGAGTTCCTATACCTGACAGGAAATATTCTCCTCTTATTTCATGACATATTCCGGTTCCAAGCGAAGTTCCACGAGTTCACCGTTTGCCCATGCTTTTTCATCTTTCCGCAGAGGAAACTGAACCTGAATATAGTTGGCAGTGTGCCCCGACACTGTTCCATCGTCACTGACACGCTCGATCAATACCTCAACCTTTTGTCCGATATATTTCTTAACGTAATCATCATGGCTTTGACGAATAAGCTCCATCAACTTCCTCACCCGTTCTTCTTTCACCTTCTTGGTGAGTTGATCAGGATAGGTTGCTGCAGGTGTCCCTTTTCGCTTTGAATAGGGAAAAACGTGGGCTCCTGCAAAATGGCAGGAACGTACAAATTCAAGCGTATTTTGGAAATCTGCTTCGGTCTCGCCCGGGAAGCCCACAATAATATCCGTTGTTATCGCAATTCCGGGAAGTTTACGGTTAAATTCTTCAATCAGCCCTTTGTACTCTTGAAGCGTGTAAGGTCTTTTCATTCGGGCAAGAATAGCATCACTCCCGCTTTGCAATGGAATATGCAGATGCGGGCAGACTGTGGGAGAAGAAAGGATAATCCCGACTAACTCCGGAGTAAACTCCATCGGTTCAATAGAACTGAGTCTAAGTCGTCTCAGTCCGGGAATGTTAGCCAATCGCTTGACAAGGCGTGCCAAATTCCACTCCGGTCCAAGATCCTCACCATAAGCTCCTGTATGAATACCAGTCAGAACGATCTCCTTATACCCTGCTGCAACGAGTTTCTCAGCTTCAGCAATTGCATTTTCGGGGATTCTGCTCCGCACAGGACCACGGGCATAGGGAATAATACAATACGTACAAAATCTATTGCAGCCCTCTTGGATTTTTAAGGTTGCACGTGTCCTGCTCTCTTCCTCCATCAAGGGAAGTTCTTCAAATTCCGCGGCATCCCAAATTCGATGAACATTGCTTTGCGGTTTACGTTCTTGCCGAACTTGTTCGATTAAATCAAGAACTTTTCCCCGATCCTGAGTACCAAGGACCAGATCTACACCTTCAATATTCAACACTTCACCAGGTGCCGTTTGAGCATAGCATCCCATAACAATCACAAAGGCTTCGGGATGTGCTTTGATCATGCGGCGTATCACTTGACGGGATTTAGCATCACCTGTATTTGTTACCGTACAAGTATTCACGATAACGACATCGGATTCCTCCGAAGAATCCACCACTTCATATCCGTTATTCCGAAATAATTGAGCCAGTGCTTCACTTTCCGTTTGATTAACCTTACAGCCCAAGGTTAGAAAACACACTTTTGGGGTGCATTGCTCTTGATTTTCAGCATATTCTCTAATCACTTATACACCCCCATCTTAACCCAAATCGCCATAATATGCCAGCGTGATCGTTAAAGCTGCAATGGCTGCGGTTTCAGCACGTAAAATCCGCGATCCCAAGGAAACGCTTTTAGCGCCTAAATGTTCCTGTGCCCATGAAATTTCTGAATAATCAAAGCCCCCTTCAGGCCCAATAATAAGAGCAATCGGGAGGGAAGAATCTAGAGAAGCCAGCACAGTTCGCATACGTCGAGTCTTCTCTTCTTCATAAGGTATTAACCATTGTGTTTCTTGAGGAAGAGCTCTTTGCACTTCCGCCCAATCAGAAACTGCAAAAACCTGGGGTTCTTGAACACGATGGGATTGCTTTGCTGCCTCGCCGGCAATCTTTTGCCAGCGCTCAGCACGCTCAATCGCTTTACGTCCCTCCAGCTGCATTACAGAACGTTTGGCCCGCAAAGGGATCAAGCCTGACATGCCAAGCTCAGTTCCCTTTTGAATGACCCATTCCATCTTCTCTCCTTTGGAGAGACCCGCTATAAGATACACATTTGTTTCGGCCTCAACCTCAGGATGAGATTCTTCTAAAATTCGGCAGGTTACGCTTTTATCCTCAATCTTTATGATCGTTGCATAATACTCTGCTCCAGTATTGTCAAAGCCAATTATATCATCTCCGGGAGCTAAGCGGAGTACTCTGACCAGATGATCACGTTCCGTCTCACGCAGCCAAAACACATTTTCACCGAGCTCAGTGATTTTAAAGCGATGCACCTATTTCCACCTCGCGCGTAACGCGACCCACATTGCGTCTTCTTTTTTATCAATGACTTCAAGCCCTGCCTCACGCATGCCGTTTTCGACATCTTCGGAACGAGATTCTATAATTCCCGAGGCGATAAATTCTCCTTCAGGTTTAAGAATACGCTTTAGATCGGGTAAGAGCAATAGGATAACATCAGCAATAATATTGGCCACAACCAAATCAGCTTGACCCTTAAGTACTGAACCCAAGTCTCCATGTTTTGCTGAGACCTGTTCCGAAACATGATTCAAATCAATGTTTTCCTGCGCTACACGAACAGCAACCGGGTCCAAATCAACAGCTTCAACTTCTGCCCCAAGTTTAGCAGCAGCAATTGCCAAAATCCCGGAACCTGTTCCCAAGTCGAAAACTTTCATCCCCGGCTTAACGATATCTTCCAGCAATTCTAAGCAAAGCGTGGTTGTTGCATGGGTACCTGTTCCAAAAGCCATTCCTGGATCAAGTTCCAATACTAAATCTTCCGGATTCGGCTGAATATCCTCCCAAGAGGGCTTGATCAAAAAGTTTTTGCCTACACGGATTGGCTTAAAATAGGCCTTCCACGCCGTTGCCCAATCTTCCTCTTTAACGGTTATCCCCTTCACTTGGATAATCCATTCCGGGAAACGCTTGACTAAATTCCGGAGACTTTCATCCAGTTGATTCATCCGCCGTGTAAGATGCTCGTCTTCGCAGAGATAGCCTTTAACAACGGAAGTTCCCGTCAGGCTAACCTCACCGAAATCATGATAATCCCATCTTCCGGACTCAATATAACTGTGTAAAAGTTCCGGATCCTCGATACTTACCCCCGGACAGCCAAGTTGATAAAAAAGATCGGCAACAGCCTCCTCTCCTTCTGATGAAACCGTTACCGCAACTTCACGCCAATTCATTAAATCATGGCTCCTCTACATTTTAATTTCAATGCTGTTGTCATTATCCTATTGCATCCCGAATATTTTCCTTAACTTTATCGAAAAAGGACTTTTTCCCCATTTGTTGCTGTTCTGTCGCGGAATCTCCAAACTCGTTCAAAAGCTCTTTTTGTTTATCCGTGAGCTTGGTCGGAGTAGCTACAATAACGCGCACATGCTGATCTCCGCGCCCGTTCCCACGGCGGTACGGTATACCATGTCCCCGCAAACGGAAGACAGTCGATGTCTGGGTTCCCTCGGGAACTTTCATTTTTACGTTTCCGTCAAGGGTAGGAACATCGATCTCAGCTCCTAAAGCGGCCTGTACAAAAGTGATGGGAATTTCACAATAAACATCATTGCCTTCACGTTCAAAGAATTTATGAGCTTTAACATGCAAGACAACGTAAAGATCTCCTGCCGGGCCGCCTTTTTGACCTGCTTCACCGCTGCCCGTGTAACGCAAGTTAAGACCTTCTTCAGACCCTTCAGGAATATCAACTTTTATCGTTTTCACCGTACGAACAGCACCTTGACCATTGCAGACCTTACAAGGCGAACTGATCGTCCTTCCTTCTCCATGACAGGTCGGGCAGGTACGAGCCGTTTGAATCACGCCAAAGGGTGTACGTTGGCTAACCTTGATTTGGCCTGTTCCATGACACTCTGAGCATTGAGTCGGTTGTGTTCCTGGTGCCGCTCCAGATCCATGACATTCCGAACACGTTTCATGCCGTGGAATCTGAATTTCTTTTTCTGCGCCAAAAACCGCTTCTTCAAAAGAAATAGTTAAATCATAGCGTAAATCAGCACCGCGCGACGGCCCATTGCGGCGTTGTCCGCCGCTGCTCCCGCCAAAAAACATATCAAAAATGTCACCGAAACCAAAGTCTCCGCCGCCGCCAAATCCGCCGAATCCACCCGCATTTGGATCTTCATGACCAAACTGATCATAACGGGCCCGTTTCTCTGCATCGCTCAATACATCATAGGCTTCGGTCGCCTCTTTGAAGCGTTCTTCAGCTGCTTTATCTCCAGGGTTAACATCCGGGTGATTCTCGCGGGCTAACTTCCGGTATGCCTTTTTAATTTCTTGCTCACTTGCGGTTTTAGGAACCCCTAGCACCTCATAATAATCGCGTTTCATGTTTTCCCTCCATCACTCCTGCTTAACCCGCAAAAACAAAATAACATGAATTTGGGGCACAAGAGAATTTCCTCCCCTGCACCCTTTAACATCATGAATGATTTTTCATGCCTAATTATTATTTATCCTTATCTACCTCAGTATATTCAGCATCGACAACATTGTCATCTTTTTTTGCTTCACCACTGAATCCGGCACCTGCCCCAGCAGCTCCGGCATCGGCACCGGGAGCTCCGCCGGTTTGTTGATACATTTTTTCGATGAACGGATAGAGAACTTTGTTGACTGCTTCTGTCTTAGCTTTGATTTCCTCGAGATTTTCGCCGCCTGCAACAGCTTTCAGCTCTTCAACCGCTTTCTTAATCGGTTCAACTTCGCTTTCAGGAGCTTTTCCTTCGAAATCTTTCAGTGATTTCTCGGTTTGGTAAACCAGGGAGTCTGCTTGGTTCTTCACATCAATCAGCTCTTTGTGTTTCTTATCTTCCTCAGCATGAGCTTCTGCATCCTTCTTCATCTTTTCGATTTCGTCTTCACTTAATCCGGTTGAAGAAGTAATCGTAACCTTCTGTTCATTGCCTGTAGCCGTATCTTTTGCCGAAACGTGAACAATACCGTTGGCATCAATATCAAATTTCACTTCGATTTGAGGAATTCCACGCGGTGCAGGAGCAATACCTGTAAGTTGGAAACGGCCTAATGTTTTATTGCCGGAAGCCATCTCACGCTCCCCTTGGAGAACGTGAATATCCACAGAAGTTTGACCGTCTGCCGCCGTGGAGAAGACTTGGCTCTTTGTTGTCGGTACGGTCGTGTTCCGATCGATAATCCGAGTAAATACACCGCCAAGGGTTTCAATCCCTAAGGAAAGCGGAGCAACATCGACAAGGATGATGTCCTTAACATCTCCGGCCAGAACCCCCCCTTGAATCGATGCTCCAAGAGCAACAACTTCATCAGGATTAACTCCTTTATGAGGCTCTTTGCCGCTCAGTTTTTTAATCGCTTCTTGAACTGCCGGAATCCGTGTCGAACCACCGACAAGAATAACCTGGTTAATTTCATTCCAGCTTAATTTTGCATCACTCAGTGCACGGCGAGTTGGATCAAGGGTAGCTTCGACAAGGTCCGCTGTCAATTCTTCAAATTTAGCACGGGAAATGTTCATATCCAAGTGAGCAGGACCTTCAGCGGTCATTGTGATAAAGGGCAGGTTAACATTTGAAGTCGTAACACCTGACAATTCGATTTTAGCCTTTTCAGCCGCTTCTTTTAAACGTTGAAGAGCAACCTTATCTTTGGAAAGATCTACTCCGTTCGTCTTTTTAAACTCAGCTGCCATATAATCAATCAGACGTTGGTCGAAATCGTCTCCGCCTAATTTATTGTTACCGCTCGTTGCCTTAACTTCAACCATTCCCTGGCTAAGTTCAAGCACGGAGACATCAAATGTGCCGCCACCCAAGTCAAAAACAAGAACCGTTTGGTCCTGTTGTTTATCCAAACCATAGGCCAAGGCGGCAGCGGTTGGTTCGTTGATAATCCGCTTCACTTCAAGTCCTGCAATCGTCCCGGCATCTTTAGTAGCTTGACGTTGAGCATCAGTAAAGTAAGCAGGAACTGTAATAACAGCTTCGGTTACAGTTTGGCCAAGATAAGCCTCAGCATCAGCTTTTAGTTTTTGAAGGATCATCGCCGAAATCTCTTGAGGAGAATAGCTTTTACCCTCAATATTTACTTTGTAGTCTGAACCCATATGTCTTTTAATCGAAATTACAGTTTTGTCAGGGTTAGAAACGGCTTGACGTTTTGCCACTTGACCGACTAAACGCTCACCCGTTTTTGAAAAACCTACGACAGAAGGAGTTGTACGGTTTCCTTCCGCGTTAGGGATAACAACAGCTTCCCCGCCTTCCATAACAGCTACACAAGAATTTGTTGTTCCTAAGTCAATTCCAATAATTTTACTCATAGTTATTCTTCCTCCTTATCAAGCCTAGCAAGAAACTTTAACCATGCTAGGTCGCAATACTTTTTCTTTGAGATAGTAACCTTTTTGAAGTTCCTCGACAACCGTATTCCCGGGGTAATCGGTTGAATCCACTTGCATAACAGCTTCATGCAATTTAGGATCAAAGGGCTGTCCAACGGCTACTATCGGAGTAAGCCCTTCTCTTGTGAGAGCATTTTGCATCTGCTTCAAAATCATCTCTACGCCTTGAGAGAAGGCCTTAAAATCTTGATTGGATTGAGAAGATGATACTGCACGTTCGAAATTATCCAGTACGGGGAGCATTGATTTGACAACTCGTTCGGCAGCATACTTCACCGTTTCTTCTTTTTCCTTTTGAGTCCGTTTCCGGAAATTATCAAATTCTGCTTGCAAACGCTGCAAGCGTTCATAATATTCATCCGCCTGCTCTTTGCTTTGCTTAAGCTCAGCTTCTAACGTCAGGACTTTTTCTTCGAGAGATACTTCCTGAACATCTTCAAGAACCTCTTCGCCGCCGTCGTGAACCTCACCTCCGGCGAGATTCTCTTCTGTGAAATCTTCGCTGCGCAGAGTTTCCTCTTCCTTTACAGCTTCCTCTGTTGCTTTTGGGGTTTTTTCTCCCCGATCGAACATAAATAAATCGCCCCTTTCCTATATCCTTCGTCGCTTCGATAAAAGCTCGGTTAGTGTCTTCGTCATATAATCAACCATGGCCATTGCCTTCGGATAATCCATACGTGTTGGTCCAATCAGCCCAATCGATCCTACGGGTTCACCATCAATTTGGTAGGTTGCCGCAATAACACTGCAATCCTGCAGCTCCTTTAATGTATTTTCTCCGCCAATAGTAACACTTAGTCCCTCCGCGGCCGGCACGATCAATTTTTTAACCTGTTCGTCCTCTTCGAAAACTTGAAACAAATTTTTGATTTTGCCAACATCCCTGAATTCGGGTTGATTAAGCATGTTTAAGGCACCGCCAAGATAGACCTTATCTTCCTGCTGTTCTTCAAATACAGCAGATACAAGCTCTAAGGCATGATCAATCAGTGAACGCTGGCGAGTCAGTTCGCTGTAGATTTCATGGAGCAGACTATGGCGAACATCTCCTAAAGAATGTCCCTTTATTTTTTGATTGAAGATATTCGTGATTTTCTGGAGTTCCTCTGCCGTTACATTCTCTCCAATATCGACAATCTGATTCTCAACCACGCCGTTATCTTTGACAATAACCATAATGGCCTGACCCGGTTGATAAGGAAGAAAATGCAGCTGATTAAAAGAACTTTTCGTTTTGTGTGGACTAACGACGATACTCGTTAGACTTGTCAGTTCTGAGAGAAGTTTACTTGTACTCGCGATAACTTCTTGAATTTCCGCAATTCGTTTCGTAACTTGTTGCTCAATCACAGCCTTTTCTTCTGAGGTGATTTTAGGTTGATCCATTAAACAATCGACATAAAAGCGATATCCTGCATCTAAGGGAATCCGGCCGGCAGAAGTATGAGGCTGCTCAATGAGTCCCATTTCTTCCATATCAGCCATTTCATTACGGATAGTTGCCGGTGAGATACCGAGATCAAATTTTTTAGCAATGGTACGAGAACCAACAGGCTCAGCTGTATTGATATAATCTTGAACAATTGCGCGCAAGATTTTCTTTTTCCGTTCATCCATTTGCATACTCTCAACCGCCTTTCTACCGCGTTGTTAGCACTCCTCCTTGATGAGTGCTAACGGATCATGACATCACCTTATCACTCTTAACTTTTGTTGTCAAGAGTATTCCCTTATAAAAGTCAAAGAAGGTCAAAAAGTTATTTGACACACCTTTGTCTTCCTTCATTATACAAATTCTTGCAATACACTGTTGGCGACAAACCAATAATCAGGGTTGAGTTTCAAGGTATCTTCATTTAAAAATAAGACGTTTAAACGAATATAGCGTTCCAAAACCCCAGGAAAAATATCCCGAATATCCTGACCAAATTCCTGCCGAAATAAGTCGAGATGAACCCCTTGTGAAAGCCGAAGGCCAAGAATGATTCGCTCAGCCATTCGTTCATGCTCTGTTAAACGCTCGATTTCCTCAGGCTCAACTGGCAATTTACTCTCTTCCAGATCATGAATGTAGTGTTCAATATCCTCACTGTTCTTTGAGCGGATAGGATGTAAGTAAGATACCGCCCCAGGACCAAGCCCAAGATAATCCTGACCTAACCAATATCCTAAATTATGCTGACACTCGAATCCCGGCCGTGCGAAATTAGAAGTTTCATAATGCAAAAAGCCCTCGTCAGATAGATAGGATCGAGTCCAATTATACATTTCTGCCTGGAGATCATCATTAGGCAAAATATCTAAGAGCCTTTGATTATGAGCTAAAGGGGTTTCCTCTTCGACCATTAAGCCATAAATGGATAAATGCTCCGGTTCGAGCTTTACCGCTTCCTTTAAGCTTTCTTGCCAATCAGAGAGACTTTGTCCGGGAAGCCCAAACATTAAATCGAGGTTCAAATTCTTAAATCCAGCCCCACGAACCAACCGTATGCCCTCTCTAACGTCTTGAACGGTGTGAATCCGGCCTATTTTCCGCAACAAAGCATCGTCCATAGCCTGAACTCCAAGAGAGATTCGGTTAATCCCTGCCTGTTTAATAATCCGAAGTTTTTCCCGCGTCAAAGTACCGGGATTACCTTCTATCGTTTGCTCTGCTGTTTCAGGAACATTAAAGCCCTGTTTTAAGAGAGCAAAAAATATCTGTAATTCCTCTTCAGTAAGTGAAGTAGGAGTACCACCGCCAACAAAAAGAGAAGATACCCCTTCAGGGGCCTCTTCTCTCCGCAGCTCGATTTCTTTTTTCAACCCCTGCAAGTAAGCCTGAACCTTTGAATTTTTCTCGTGCAACGGTACCGAATAAAACGCGCAATAAGCGCATTTCCGTATGCAAAAGGGAACATGAACGTAAAGAGATGGCATTAGGTGGCCTCCTGTTTGCAAGGTTTAATGTTTAAATAGGTAAGCGTCAAATAATTCACCCATATAACCCTATTAAAAAAACATAGATGATGCACCTCAATTGAGGTGTATTTTTTGAACTGCTACCAACAGCAAAATGTTAGAAGTAGAACAGTATAATCTTAGCAACCGGCTATTTGAACGTTATTGAAAAATATGTTATAGGTAATCACACATTCTTCAAAGTTGAAGGTTATCAAAGCTGATTTTTCCTACTAAAGATTACATTAAATGTTAAAAAAAGTGAGCATTTATCTTCATATTGATATCTACTCGCTTTTTAATGTAAATTGATTAAATACTAAGAATCAACTTTATCCAAAGTTTTTTTGACAACTATTCTAACGCAGGGGCGGGAGAGGATTCTCTTTAAATTCAAAATCCGATAATTTAAATTCTCCATTATTGTAATTTACTTTAGCTTTAATTGCACTAAAAAATTGTGGCGATACTATTTCTTTAAAAAGATATCCCGGCGCTGCTGTTATCTGGATTATATTGTCTGTATCAAAATATATTATAGTACCATAGGTTATATTTTTGAATGTCCAATTTTTAAATTTATTTGCTGTATCCATTTCATATTTATTATTACCTATATTGAATATAAACTTATTTTCCTCTTTATTGTAATTATATTGAATATTGCTATTAAGTTGATTAATGTAGTCATCCGGTAAAAATTCTATATCATCATATAGTCCATCATTACGTGGTTCTAATATATGAAGTTCTTCAATTGCAACACCCGTTCCGGATGCAGTATCTAATATAATTAATACTTCGTCAGTTCCATCATGGTCATAATCAGCGACTTTAATTTTCGGAAGAATAAGCCTTGCTGTGAGATAATTCCATTTGAAAGTTTGAATATGAGATCCTTGCTTTAAAATAACTCCAGTGAAACTGAATTTAGATTTATTTAATCCATACAAATAAATATCACGTTCTGGTAATCTGGCAATTAATGGGTAGTCCGAATTATTTAAAGTGTCAGCCACAGTAAGCTCTGTTTCTTTTAAATCTTCAGCTGTAATATTTTTTAAATCTTTGTCATTCATAATAATATCATCAGCTGTAATATTTTTTAAATCTTTGTCATTCATAATAATATTATCAGCTTCAGTATGATCTATATATTTTAATGTTATTAAAGCACTAACACTTAACACACAAAATATAATAAGACCGCTAAGAATGATATTTATATGTTTTTTTATCGTGCAATAAAATTTTCCCACCAATATTTCTCCAAAATAAATTTTACTATTTCAATTTTAGTATTATTTACCAATACCGTCCACTAACATTTTTTTATTTACATGAAGAAATTTCTTAAAATGTTAAGCGCAATTCCTAATTTTCAAAACTTCTGAATTTTCCTAATCACTAAAAATCTTACTGTCACATTCTCTGCAAATTAAATGAAAAGTTCCCGATTCGTTTACTCCTTTTTTGTAATCTAATAAAGGGACATTAACTAATGTATTTGAATATAAAACATCACCTTTTACTGCAATGTTTCTTAAGTAAACTGTACGCAAACATTATCAATGCTAAAAATTTATAACGGACACGGCATACTTGTAAACCGAGCACACCCCTATAATATTAACAGGATGTTTCTTTGAGAGCGGAAAAAATGGGTCTTAGAGCGTTTTATAGGTAAACGTAAAGGGTTGATTATTTTGGAGTCTTGAGCGTTTCCTGATAAATGAAAACGGCTTCCTTTTGTGGTATAATATGGTTTTCTTGAAGCGGCAAATATAGTCGATTGGACAGGCTAAACTTTCTGTCATTCTAATCTCATTAAGTAAATAAGAGTAAAAAGGAGAAACACATGCAAAATATTAGGACAATAATGGCCAAAGATTCAATAAGGGAAAAACTTTTGACAACTATTAAAGAATATAACATTACGTTAAATACTTTGAATAAAGTAACTGGAATTGATATTGATTGGCTTTCAGATTATATAAAAGGGAAAAAAGAAAGCGACGATTTATCACTTGAAAAGTCTGCATTCTTATGGGAAATAACCATTTTCTTATCAGAGGGAATAAAAATGGTTAGCGAAGATGAAAGAATAAAGGGCGTTATTGATGTACTTGCACAAATATTTGGACTTGAATATGAGACTATATCACTTTATTCCGGACTAGAAAAACAGGATATTGAAAATTTTATGAAAGATCCTAATTTGATTGACTATGAGAAAAAATATAAGTTAGCAACCGCGAGTATGATGTTGCATTATCTATTTAAAAATTCAAATAGCCCCCGTTAGAAATTAAAAGGGACATTTCTACATAAATAGAAATGTCCCTTTTAATTCTTTATTTCTTTATTTTGTCCAAGTATCGTTCTTTAGTCCACTCTTCATAAGACAGTTATTCTAGCTGTCTTTCGATTTCAAATAACTGATTACAGTATTCCAAACCTTCTTGGCTAGATATTGCCGTTATGTTCTTTAAGGTAATCACAAGAATTCAGGTGAGTTGCGAGCACAGATGAGGAGGCCTTTAAGCGAGCAGCTAGCAAATTCGGCGAAAACTGCTCTTGCATCAGCGGGGCGGAAACATGGATGTTTCCGGGCGCCAACTGAGTCAAACAATTGCGAGAGTCTTACTGAGACTATCGGGATGGCGATTCTGGCGCCGAACCCCGCCTCATGCATCCAGCAGTTTGAGCCGCTAGTTTGCTCTGCGAGCGCCCGTCCGGAGCAGCTGTACTCGCAACTCTCCCCAGACGCCTTCATCAGAGCTCTTGACACTGTACCCAGACGCGCTTTAGTCCTCGATCTGCAGAACCGCCATGAACGCATCCTGCGGGATCTCCACATTGCCAACCTGCTTCATGCGCTTCTTCCCTTCCTTTTGCTTCTCAAGGAGTTTGCGTTTCCGCGAAATATCCCCGCCATAACACTTAGCCAAAACATCCTTGCGCATCGCACGAACGGTCTCCCGTGCAACGACTTTCGAACCAATGACCGCTTGAATCGGAACCTCGAACATCTGCCGCGGAATAATTTCTCTTAATTTCTCTGCAAGCTTTCTTCCTCGATTATAAGCCTTATCTCGATGGACAATAAACGAAAGTGCATCGACCAAGTCTCCGTTTAAGAGAATATCGAGTTTTACTAAACTTGCCGCTTTATACCCATGCAGTTCATAATCCAAGGACGCATATCCTTTGGTCCGTGATTTGAGCTGATCAAAATAATCATAAACAATTTCGCTTAACGGCAGTTCATAAATCAGGCTGACCCGGTTCACGGATAAATAGTCCATATTCAGGTAGGTTCCCCGTTTTTCCTGATTCAGCTCCATAATCGCTCCGACATAGTCTGAAGGCACCATAATCGTCGCCTTGACAATCGGTTCCTCAATACTGCTGATCTCATCGGTCGGCGGCAGATTGGTCGGGTTATCAACCTTTACAACTTCTCCGTCGGTTTTATTGACATGGTACACCACACTGGGGGCGGTTGTGATAAGGTTTAAATCATATTCCCGTTCAAGACGTTCCTGGATAATTTCCATATGCAAAAGGCCTAAGAAACCGCAGCGATAACCAAAACCAAGAGCGACTGAAGTCTCCGGTTCAAAAACAAGACTTGCATCATTAAGATGGAGCTTTTCCAAAGCATCCTTCAACCGTTCGTAATCACTGGCATCAACCGGATAAAGTCCGCAAAAGACCATCGGTGTCGCCTTGCGGTAACCGGGAAGCGGATATAAAGCCGGATGATCCGCATCAGTGATGGTATCCCCTACTTGCGTATCTCTGACATTCTTAATGCTTGCGGAAACAAATCCGACCTGACCGGCTTTAAGTTCGTCGACTAGACGCATGGCCGGAGTAAACGTCCCAACTTCTGTTACCTCAAAAGTCCGGCCCGTCGACATCATCTTAATTATCGTTCCCTTAGCAACCCGTCCATCCATCACGCGGATATTGGAAATAGCCCCTTTATAGGCATCAAAATGCGAATCAAAAATCAACGCTTTTAAAGGTGAACTGTCATCGCCCTCGGGTGAGGGAACTTTCTTAACGATTGCTTCAAGAATTTCTTCAATCCCAATGCCTGTTTTCGCTGAGGCGAGGATCGCTTCACTGGCATCCAGCCCAATTACATCTTCGATTTCTTGCTTGACGCGTTCAGGGTCTGCGCTCGGCAAATCGATCTTATTAATAACGGGGATGATCTCAAGGTTGTTTTCCAGCGCTAAATAGACATTCGCCAAGGTTTGAGCTTCGATTCCCTGAGCTGCATCGACGACTAAGAGCGCGCCTTCGCACGCTGCCAAACTGCGGGAAACTTCATAGGTAAAGTCGACATGCCCTGGAGTGTCAATAAGATTGAGTTCATAAACCTCTCCATCTTTTGCTTTATACTGCAGCCGAACGGTTTGAAGCTTAATCGTAATACCGCGTTCCCGTTCCAAATCCATTGAATCGAGAACCTGGTCTTCCATTTCCCGTTTGGAAAGAGCGCCCGTATATTCAATAAGACGGTCAGCAAGTGTTGATTTACCATGATCAATATGCGCGATGATTGAAAAGTTACGTATTCGTTTTGAGGCCTGTGCCACCGATTTTCCCTCATTTCCGGTATTTCTATAGTTCTATTTTATCCGAGGATCAACACTACAAAAACGCGTTAATCGATTCTTTTTGCAGGATATAGCATCCAAACTATTATTATACCAGAATACAGAGGAAATCAGCAAGATAACTAGGATGGCAAAACAATAAAAGCCGAAGGAACGGCCCTTGCTCCATAAGGGCTGCTTGGTTTATTTAATACTTTTCCCTTCATTACAAGAGTTGATGAAGATCCTCCATCAAGATTCGCTGCATTTACTGCCCCATGGGTCAGCATAATGCTTTGTACGTCTTTGAGCGTTGCACCAATACTTCCTACTTGCCGTCCATCAATGACTAAGAAGAGAACCGTTCCATCTTTCGTCTGGCCAATCGCTGTTCGCGGTGCAATCCCCCATCCACCATCTCCTTGTTTTATCATCGGTTCTCCGTTGACAATAAGGAACGGACCAAAATCCACTGCATCCCTGATTCCAAGCTCTTCAATTTGCTTTTGAGAATACCGGCCTAAAACAAGAACATTGTTTTGATCAAAGCCAATTAAGCTGTAAAAGCTGACCTGATCCTTATAAAGAATTTCACCCCCGGCAATGAGGATTCCCGTGGGTATTCCACCGCGGCCTTCTCCGCCAGGGTCAGCGAATCCTCCTGCATTAATCGCTGCCTCGGCGCGATATTTCTCTGCAAATTCTTCTACCTTAAGCCCGTTATTCCCCAGCTGATCCGTCGCCACAAGCTGAACCCGTTTAGGATCGGCCACCTTCAACAGGTATCCCTGATAGCTCTTTTCGTGAATTTCAATCAATTCCAACTGAGGTTTTTGCTCAATGATTGGAGCCTCTACGCTGACAGCCTTCTCATCAGTATTCTGCAAGGGCTCAGGAACTTTATTTCTCTCTAGAATTGCCTGAATCTCTTCATCACTAACAAACCAATAGGCTAAATATTGATGGTTGTATGTCGTCATAGCCGTTGTGACAAACAATTCTTTCAAACGAATCAGCGGGCCATGAAAGATGAGCATATATCCTGTTGAAACTGTCACTAAAATAAAAATAAGACATCCTGCCAAAACTTCAAGCAATATTTTCCCGTATTTTCTGAGTCTCTGCTTCCTTAACTCAACTGAAGATTCAAGCTCTAAGCCCAATTATTTTATCCTCCGCTAATCAGTCTTCTTAAAGAAGATTTTCATATTCCGTCTCTTCTTGCTAATGCTAACGATCTTCTGGTTCAGTATTTTTATTTACTTAACTCTATACGTTTGAAGATCTAGAATTGACAGGAGTCCTCCTTATATGTTTGAACTATGCGGTTAAATAACGGCTTAGAACCCAAAAAACTCAAACCATAATTTCGTAAATATAACAAAAGAGAACCCCGAAAAAGGGATCCTCTTTTGCTCATCATCAGATATTCAACTTTAGTGATGCATTCTGCGTTTTAACATGCCAAGCGTTTGGTTGAATTCTTCCATTCGCATTATTTTAGCGGCCACAGCAAAGACCGTAGCTCCAAGCGCTGCTCCAGTTATCAAAATAACAATTGACCCCATCGTCCCTGAACCAACAAAAGACGTTAAGCCTTTAGCCCAAAAATATACAGCAGCACCCATCAGTACAGAGGCCCCCAAGGATTGAAGAGTTGTCCAGAGCATTCGCCAGCCGTCAATTTGTTTGAGCCGTTTACGCAAGAGGTAGAGCAGAACTATCATATTGAACAGCGCAGCTAAGCTCGTTGCAAAAGCAAGTCCTCCTGCCTGAAGCGGTTTTACTAAAAGGTACATAAACACGATATTCGTAAACATTGAAAGTATCCCGATGATGACAGGTGTCCACGTATCCTGCAAAGCATAAAACATCCTCGGCAGGATTTGAATAACAGATTGGGCCGATATTCCAACTGCGAAATATAGAAGCGGAATAGCGGTAGCTAAAGTATCGCTTGCCTTAAAAGCTCCGTGCTGAAAAAGAACTCGAATTAAAGGATAACGCAGAACAATCATCCCGACAGAGATAGGCAAGGTAATAAAAATAACCATACGAACCGCACTGGAAGACGTCCGCACAAAATCCTTCCATTGATTCAGTGTTGCTTGTTCATTAAGTGTCGGAAATACTGCAACTGCAATAGCCAGCGCAAAAATACCTACGGGAAGCTGGTAAAGACGATAAGAATACCAGACTGACGTAATACTTCCGGCAACGAGCTGCGATCCAAGATTAGAGTTAACTACAACCTGAATTTGGTTCAAAGCATAGCTTAAAATGATCGGAACTGCCAGCATTGCTATTCGCTTAACTCCAGGGTGTCTCCAATCAATAATCGGGTAATATCGGAGCCCCACACGGTGAAGAGCCGGGATCTGAACCAAAAAGTTCGCCAGTGCCCCAACCACGACGCCCACCGCAAAACCGGAAATCGTCTGCGGATTATTGGGCTGAGCTAAAACAATCCCAAACAGGATAATACATGCATTATAGAGCACCGTTCCTAAAGCCGAAGGCCAAAAAATCTTATACGAATTAAGAATCCCCATCGTTAAACCGCTTAAGGCAAGAATTAAGGGCTGAACCAAAATTATCCGTGTAAGATGGACGGCTAATGCCTGATTTTCCTTGGTAAAACCCGGTACCTGAAGATAGATAAACTGAGGTGTAAAAATTATGCCAAGAATAACAAACAGGCTGAGGCTGATAAAAATAATATTGACAACGGAGCTTACAACTCTCCAGCCTTCTTCCTCATTGCCTTTATTAATATATTCCGAAAACACAGGAATAAAGGCAGAGCTTAGAACTCCGCCCACAAGCAGCCAATAGAGCAGATCGGGAAGAATGAACGCCGTATTATAAGCGTCAGTCGCACTCGTTTTACCAAAAAATCCTGCCATGATGGATTCTCGAAAGAACCCTAAAATTCTCGATGCAAGCTGAGCCACCATCAACAGCCCGGCTGCTTTCGCTACGGCCCGTGTACTGGACATACTCCATCCCCTTAATCGGTCTTACATTTCATTCTATATTTAACTCCAGAATTATAACATTTTTCGACGATAGGGGAAAGAACGAGCCATAATTAATTAGCTTTAACCCAATCGGCAAGTACATCAGCAAGAGCATCGGCTGCTCCTTTTGCTTCATCCAGCGTATTTAGCTGACTTCCGATTTCTATAAGAAGGGCTCCATTAGCAAGATGTTGGTTATATCGGGCATCTGAGGCATAGCTGATGGATGGTATAAATAAACCTGGGTATTTTTGTTCTCCTAAAGCGATTAACGTTTTAGCAATCTCTTCATTTTTTCGCCAATGAGGATTTTTCTTGCCGACGACAAATAAAATTTTTGCAACTTCCTTCCCCTTAACAGAAGCTGTAGATTTCCCAACATTTGGAGGCAGACCATCTCGATGTAAATCAATCAAGAGCTTCATGGAAGGATAGTCTTTGATAAGCTGATTTGCCGTAACAATGGATTTACTATAAGCCTTCATAAAGTCTTCGGAATCATGAATTGTTAAATTGTGTGATGTCCCGATCCCGTCTCTATCCAAGGCTTGTGTCAGAGTTTCGCCTACGGTTACTATATCGCCGTTTTCTCCTTCGCGGCGTTCGGGACCGCCATTGCCTGCATAGCTTTCCGCATTGTGCGTATGATAAATACCGACTAAAACCTTCTGATTGCCCGGATTCGTCTTTGGAATAGGCGCCTGATTTTGCGAATCCGGCTTAGTGCCTTCATCCTTTGGGACAGGTTCAATGCTTGGTCCAGAATTAAGCCCCTCATATTCAGGGTCATTAGGATTGTAAGCCCACGCAATCCAGGCAGGTCCTTGAGGCGGAGGAGTAAAATAGCTTAAAAAATAAGTACGCGCATCCGCTAAGTTAACTCCGGTCAAGAGAAACATACTCAGTGAAATACCCTGCTTGCGAACTTGATTGAGATAAGGTCTTTCAGGAGCTGTATAACCAGGAATTCCTTCCATAACTACTGCCTCAAACGGAAATTTTTGTTGAACTAAAAGCTGAACAAGCTGGCGTGAACTTCCCTGCTCCAATGCGTAAACGAATAATCCTAAAAAAAGAAGCGCAAGCAAAGTAAAAACCAAGCCGCGGGCCCAGCGGGAATTCGGCCAAAAGCTCCATTTAGGATAGTCTTTTTGGTTTAACAAAAAACTTGTCCCCCTTTCCTTTTTACTAAAGGAATATGAGGGACAAGTTTTTTTTAGAACGTTTAAAACCGCGATACTTAGGAAACAGCTAGAGCTAGGATAAAACGATATTACCGCAGCTCGGTTGGAACAAAGGAATCAACGATTCCAATGATCAGCGAGGCTAACAGCGCCCCTATAATAGAAACTTGAATCGATCCAGGAACAATAAATTGGCTTAAATAAATGACGACCGCTGCAGTGACAAAGCCAACCGCACCCCGATTAAATCGGGTAATTTTCTCTTTGCCGAAAGCCAGTTCGATGACATAACCCAGAACGGCAATAACAACGGCAGCGATCAATGCTCCTGTAAATCCGGCTACTCTTATACCGGGAACAATGTAACTCACCAAGAGCAAGACAATTGCAGAGACAATAAACCGGATAATCATACCTAGCATTTAAAAACCCTCCAATCTTAAACTTTGACCTTTTTGACTTAGACTTCAGGATATAGTCTAAACACTTCTTTTCTTTTTTATCCAATAATAATTCTTGAATAATGACAAAAGATTTCAAATTACTTTTAAGGAATACTTCCCTTGAATTATTTTATATACGATGTTAAAATGTAGGTTGTGTAAACTGTTGGGAAGTTTATTCCAAAGGGGGTGACCACCAGTGCCAAATATTAAATCCGCTATTAAAAGAGTTGAATTAGCGAAAGCTCGCGCACTTAAAAATGCTGCTGCTAAATCAACTTTACGGACAACGATTCGTCGTTTTGAAGAATCTTTAAGCACGGACGCCGATACCGCTAAAGCAGCGTTGACTACGGCTACCCGCGCTTTGGATAAAGCTTCTTCCAAAGGGTTAGTGCATAAAAAAACTGCAGCCCGCAAAAAATCCCGTTTAACCAAACGTCTTGCAAAGCATTTTGCACAAGTCGGCTAATATGCTTTGGACGTAAACAACATAAAAAAGAACAGCGATGATTCGCTGTTCTTTTTTGTACTATCAAAAAGTATAAAATTTTATCGGTAGATAGTATAAGTGCAACTAAGTCTTTCACCTGTGCAAAGCTAACAAGACAGTGTCTTCTGGTGAAAGCCAAGTTTTCTTTATTTATAATGCACAAAATTTTGCAACCATAAGTTCGAGGAGAAAATTAGCTTCTCCTTTTCCGGTTTTAATCCCGATTTCTGTCTCCAAGCATTCCCGAATAGCTGACTCCAACTGCTCCCAGTTTAGTTTAACCGATTGCTTCCACAACTTTTGCGCCTCATAAGGTTTTATTCCTAAAATACGGGGAGCATCATTAACATTTCCACCCTTTTGACGCAATGCATGCATACCCAGAAGCATGCGCACTTGCCGTACCAAGAGAGTAAGAACCTTAAGCGCATGCTCCTGGCGCAATACCTGATCAAGCTTTTGCAGCGCAACAGTACTCGAACGCGCAGCCACCGCATCCAACAATTCAAAAACCGTAGCCTCCGAAGTTTGCGGGACCATTTCCTTTACATCCTCAGCACGGATCATTTCCCGCTCCCCTACATACAACACAAGTTTATCCAGTTCTTGACTCAGTACCCCCGACTGATGTCCTGCCCATTCTAAAAAAAAGGCTTTAACATCGGGCCGCATTTTCTTCCCTCGCGCCATAAGCTCAGAGTCAAGCCAGATCTGCCAATCCTGGGCACGTTTTGGAGGCGTAAATTCCAGAACGACCCCTGCCTCGTCAATTGCTTTATAGAACTTACGCCCCTTATGTACACTCTCTGACAAAAAAAGAAGGCAGGTTCCCGGGTTGGGATTTTTAAAATATTCGTAATAAGGGTTTAAGCTATCGCCTTGCCCTTCTTGAAAATAGGGAATATCTTCAACGATGACAAGCTTTCCCTGAAAAAAGGACACCGTATTTGCCCGTTCAATGATCTCAACTGGCTGTGTGCTTTTTGCAGAAAGCACCTCAATTCCGCTTCCGGACGGATCATTTTCCAAGTAAGAATTTTTGAGGATCTGCACAGCCTCTTGAATAAGAAATCGATCTTCCCCATACCACAGATAAATCAAAGGAAGGCCTGTTTTTATTGCCTGCTTAATTTGTTCAATTTCCCGCATTTTTTACCCTCCTCTACCTTCTTATTCTAAACAAGAATGATTCACAACGCTACTGTTTAATATAAAAAAAGGCCCCTCCAACATGTGAAGGGGCAAAAGAAAGAGGAGGAGAAAAGAGATGTTCCTTCTTATTCTT
Organism: Desulfitobacterium nosdiversum; assembly: GCF_049860565.1. Classification (GTDB taxonomy): domain Bacteria; phylum Bacillota; class Desulfitobacteriia; order Desulfitobacteriales; family Desulfitobacteriaceae; genus Desulfitobacterium_A; species Desulfitobacterium_A nosdiversum. The sequence continues at coordinate 1,436,586 of NZ_CP172056.1, read as the reverse complement.
ACCAAAATTAGGCTATATATACTATTGGTGGTATTCTCCACAAAATTTTTTTGTCATCGACCTACTTGCAAGCTTGCCCCTCCTCGATTATCCAACCTTAGCTCAATCGTTCCACGCTCATCTGTCCGATATATAGGAATATGCCGTTCTTCCCAATACTGGAGCACTTGAGGACTAGGATGCCCAAAACTGTTCCTTCCAACAGATACAAAAACTGCTTTGGGGCTTATCGAATCTAAATAGTCCATATTTAAAGAAAAACGGCTTCCATGATGAGGCTCTTTAAAATAATCACTCCTCCAATCTTGACCGGATTGGACGATCTCCCTCATCTCCTCTGTCTCCATATCAGCGCTTAAAAGCACACTCTGCCCACCGTATTCTAATTTTAGAACAATCGAGTTATTATTGGGGTCTGAATGAGTGTTTGTTAAAACCTCTCCTGGACCCAATACTTCTATCTTCAGATCGGGGTCAAGAACAATCTGATCTCCTGCATGAAGAGAATTGATCTTTATCTGAGATAATTTTACAGCTAAGGGATCGGCTATGGATGACTCAACCGAAGATGGACGGCTTCCATCTTTTGAGAACAAGCCGGCGTTTGCCTGTCTAAGATCTCCCCAATTCTTCCCGTCGTCAGGAACACCTACCCAATCCACAGGAACATTATTTAAAACGGCCAAAGCCCCACCGACATGGTCTTCGTGAGGGTGCGTGAGAATAAGAGCATCCAGGTGTTTAATTCTTTTTTCTAAAAGATAGGGTAAAATAATTCGTTCTCCTGCATCAAAGCGTTCACTTTTAGGGCCTGTATCAATCAATACCGTATGATGCTTGGGATACTCAACTAAAATACTATCGCCTTGACCCACATCAATAAAGCTGACACTGACTTCCTTCCGAATGTTCCAAGGACTCCAAAACAAAATAAAAAAGATTATAATTCCTATAATGGGAAATGCGGATCTTACTCTATCCAAAACAGCATCTAAATATTGCCTAACCTTTCCCGTGCTGTCCTTAGGGTTGCTAGGGCCCGGATAGATGACTCTCATCCTGTATTTTAGGCTTCGCAGCCCAACCTTAAGAACAAATACACTGCGTTCTTTTCCCGCCAGAAAAGCAATAAGCCCTCCATACCATACGATCCAAAATAATTTTCCGGGATTGAGCACCCAGACATCTGCCCAAGGAATTCGGGCAAAAACGTATAGCAGAGCATTGACTCCATCGAGAAGCCATAAACAGGTCTGAAATAAAGGTTCCGCCAAAGGTGGAGAAAAAGAAAGAATTACCCCGATCAATCCCAGCTCAAAAACACTTCCCAGAACAGCCAAAACAGCCAAATTGGCTAAAAGGCCAACGACAGAAAGCCGGTGGAAGGCAAGTATCATGACAGGTATGGTCGCGATTTGAGCCGCCAGCGTTGTCGTCAGAGCAAAGCGCAATACATGAGGCATTCGCCCAAATAGCTTTTGTCGGGATAAGCGCGGCCCTAAAACAAGGATTCCCCATGTCGCCAAAAATGAAAGTTGAAAACCCGTATCCCTTAAGATAAGCGGTTGCCAAAGAAATAGCAATATACCTGCAAGTAATAGATTGCGAAGGGAATTTGCTTTTCCCCGTCCGAGCCGCCCCAACAAAGCAAAAACTCCCATTAAGGTTGCCCGAATAATAGGGGGATTTCCGCCACAAAGAATGGCGTAAAAGACTAACACACTGCTGGTCAGAAAAACGCGCAGCGGCAGCGGCAGAAACCGCAATATGCCCCAGAAAATAATCAAAACAAAAGCAACATTGGAACCCGAGGCTGAGAAAACATGGAGTACCCCAGTTATTTTATAACGTTCAAGCTGATCTTGAGGAATTTGACTGGAATCTCCGAAAAGAATCCCTGTAAGTACTGCTGTCCTCTCCGCAGGCCAGCGTTCAAGAAGCCGGCGAACCTGCTCCCGAATTCGCCAGGAATAGGGCGGTTGACCTAAGGTTATGAGTTCAGCTTCTCCTAAGGCCGTAAGATTTCCCGCTTGTCCCCGCACGGCATAATACAGAGGCAAATCAAATTGTCCCATCGTCCCCGGTGGTTTAGGGTGCTCAAGACGGGCCTCAAATTTCAGCTCATCTCCAGGTAAGGCCCGTGACCAATTCTCTGAAAAATTTCCGCTGCGGTCAGGATAAACTCGAAGATTGTAAACCTTTCCTTTTAAATTTATGCTGCTGTCTAAGCTCGAGATTTCTTGAGTTCCCGTGTCAATTTCTTTCAGCTGAAATACCCCTGTCGAACTATCCGCGCTTTTATTCCAGTCTTGCAAAACGCCGCTCACTTGCACTCTGTTCAGCATTAAGGGCTTTTCAAGTTCAAAATGTCCTGTAAATCCATAAAGAACTCCCGCTCCAAATCCCACGGCAAGAATTAAAGCTTCAGGTTTTCGAAGCTGTCCAAAAAAATCACGGGGTCGCCAAAACCCAAGCCTAATTCCCAATAGAAAGAGTATAAAGAAAATCAGGATTTCCAGCCCTTCCGGCGTTGTTACACCCAGGGCCCCTCCAGCTAAGAGACAGGTAAAGCGTCTTACCCAGATATCTCTCATGGCCCTGTCATGACCATAGAGGCCATCTTTTCATACGTCTTAGCTCCTATACCGGATACCTTTTGCAGGTCTTCAGGCCGGGCAAAAGGACCATTATCCGTTCGATACTGAATAATCCGCTCGGCTAAAGCCGGGCCTACACCCGGTAATTTATCAAGCTCAGCAGCTCCTGCTGTATTGATATTAACTTTATTTTGCGAGGACGTTGGATTTCCAACTCCTTGCATCGCTTGAGGAGACTGGGTCTGTGATAAGGACTGGGGCTGGGAAGCTTGATTGGACTGCACAGCTTGCGTCGGCTGTGTTGCCGAATTTATGCCCGCTTTGAAGGGAACAGTAATTTTTTGTCCGTCTTTCAATTTTTCAGCAGGGTTCATCTGGTCAAGATTCGCCTCTGGCAAAGGATTTGCTTCTTTAAGGGCATCATTTAACCGCGCATCTATGGGCAGGTGGACTAGGCCGGATTTACTGACCGCACCGGAAACATAAACCACAATCTCTCGGTTATTTGAAGCCTTTTGGACTGAAGCATTTGTTCCGTGCGGCATCACAAATTTACCAACCGCCAGAAGAACTAAAATGCCTAAAACAGCCCACCAAAGATAGCGCATTCGCCTTTCCACTTTCCATCCCCCAATCCCTATGATCATTTTCTCGCTCAATCACGTCCAATTTACTTATTTCACGACTCTCCATTTGCATTCTCTCTATATCTTCCTTTTCCTTCCACGAAAAAAGGCAAGTTTTGTCGTTCTAAGAGAAAAAAATAATCATCACCACCCGTCCAACGAGTGTTTTGTTATGAAGCTATAAGCCTCTGTTACCGACTCACTCCTAAAGGCACTAGCTTTCACATCGTTCAATCCGATGTCTCAAACCTTTTGCTAATCCTAAATTGCAAAAGGCTTAAAAACAGAAGTGATTTTTGTTTCGCCCCGCTCGCCAGGCTAAAGCCCATAATAAAAACTGAGTGCAAATCTGCAATATGATTTGCACTCAGTCCTTTAATTATCTCAATCTCATCATTTGAAATACGATATAAAATTTTATATAGGTCCGATTCCCCTTCTCCATTTATCTAAAAATCTTTACTTTACAACGACATTTACGAGTTTGCCGGGAACAGTAATCACTTTAACGATTTGCTTGCCTTGAGTCCAATCTGAAAGCTTCGGCAAATTCCGAACGATTTGTTCTAACTCTTGAGCCGAGATTTCAGCCGGAACCTTAACCCGGTCACGCAGTTTGCCATTGACTTGAAGAACAACGGTTACTTCGTCTTGCACCAAGGCGGCCTCATCCACTTGCGGCCAAGCTTGTTGATGAATGCTGTCGCTGTAACCTAATTCCGACCAAAGTTCCTCCGTAATATGAGGAGCAAACGGTGCGAGTAAAATCAGAATGCTTTCCAAGGCTTCCCGTTCAACTTCCGAATTGGACTTTGGTTGTTCTTTATAAAGATAAAGTGCATTGACCAACTCCATAATTGAGCTGACTGCCGTATTAAAGTTAAACCGTGTCCCAATATCTGAGGTGACTTTCTGGATGGTTAGGTGAGTTTGACGGCGCATTTCCTTCGCTTCAGAATCAAGTTTACCGAATTCACGCGTTTTGCCCGCGGATTGCTGTGCACTTTCTGCGAATTGTCCGACTAAACGCCAGACACGGTTAAGAAAACGGAAGCAGCCTTCAACCCCTTGGTCGCTCCATTCAAGGTCACGTTCAGGCGGTGCGGCAAACAGGATAAAGAGCCGTGCTGTGTCTGCCCCATATTTTCCGATGATCTCCTCCGGACTTACAACATTCCCTTTGGATTTAGACATCTTGGACCCATCCAGGCAAACCATTCCCTGTGTGAGAAGGTTTTCGAACGGCTCATCTACCTTAAGATAACCGAAATCGCGGAGTGCCTTAGTAAAGAAGCGGGAATAGAGAAGGTGCAGAATAGCATGTTCAACTCCGCCGACGTATTGGTCCACATTCATCCACTGATCAACCGCTTCTTTTGAGAAGGGAAGCGTATTGTTTTGCGGATCCGTATAACGAAGGTAATACCAGGAGGAGCACATAAACGTGTCCATCGTATCTGTTTCACGGCGAGCTTTCCCACCGCACTTCGGACAGGTCGTTTCCTTAAAGCTCTCGGAAGTTGTTAAAGGATTCTCACCTGCTTTAAATACGACATCATCTGGAAGCATCACGGGAAGCTGATCTTGAGGAATGGGAACAATTCCGCAATGCTCGCAATACACCATCGGGATCGGTGCGCCCCAATACCGTTGACGGGAAATCAGCCAGTCACGCAGACGGAAGTTTACCTTGCGCTGACCAAAACCCTCCCGCTCTGCTTTATCGGACATCTTCTCCCAGGCCTCTCTATTGCCCAGACCGTCATATTCCCCGGAATTGACCATAATTCCATCATCATGATAGGTCTCTTGAACAGGCAGATCCTTTTCTTCAACAGGCATATTCTCTGGACGAATGACTCTGCGAATAGGAAGTTGGTATTTGGTTGCAAACTCAAAGTCGCGCTCATCATGAGCCGGAACGCCCATAACTGCTCCTGTACCATACTCAACCAGAACATAGTTTGCAATCCAAATCGGAACCTTTTTCCCGCTATAGGGATTGATGCAATAGGCTCCCGTAAACAGTCCCTCTTTTTCCGTTTCGTTAGAGGTCCGAGCGATCTCATTTAAGCCTTTCATTTTATCGATGAAAGCGTTAACCTCTTTCTCATATTCTGTTCCCGCAACAAGTTTTTGGACGAGCGGATGCTCTGGTGCAAGAACAACATAGCTTACCCCAAAGATCGTATCAACGCGAGTGGTATAAACTCGGATTTTATCAGGGTGATTCTCAACAGTAAAATCTACTTCCGTCCCTTCTGAACGTCCGATCCAATTTCGCTGCATCGTTTTCACTTTTTCCGGCCAACCGGGAAGTTTATCCAAATCATCCAGCAGAACTTGAGCATAATCCGTAATTTTAAAGAACCATTGCGAAAGATCTTTTTTAGTTACTGGCGTGTCACAGCGTTCACAAGCTCCATCTACAACCTGCTCATTAGCTAATACCGTCGCACAAGAGGGGCACCAGTTAACCGCTGCCTTTTTCTTATAAACTAAGCCGTGCTTATAAAACTCCAGAAACATCCACTGCGTAAACTTATAGTAATCCGGATGGCATGTGGCCACTTCACGGTCCCAATCATAGGAGATGCCCATCTCCTGAAGCTGACGCTTCATATTCGCAATGTTTTTCCACGTCCACTCTGCCGGAGGAGTTTGATGTTTAATCGCCGCATTTTCCGCAGGCAGTCCGAATGAATCCCAGCCAATGGGGTGAAGAACATTGTAACCCTGCATCCGTTTAAACCGGGCAATAACGTCTACAATCGAATAGTTGCGGACATGCCCCATATGCAGATTCCCCGAAGGATACGGAAACATGGCTAAAGCATAAAACTTAGGCTTTTCCAATTGATCCTCCGCTTTATAGGCTTTTCCTTCAATCCACTTTTTTTGCCATTTCGGCTCAATCTCCGAAAACGAATACTTGTCTTGCATGTTAAAAACAGTCCTCCTTATAAATAGAAAGGTTAAAAAATCCAATTAAGAATTAAGAACTTCAAAATCCGTTTAAATATATAAAAATAGCCCTCATCCCTAAAGGGACGAGAGCCAACTCCCGCGGTACCACCCAATTTCAACATGCACTTCATCGCTGTTAACGGTGCGAACCGGCATCCATTTATGATCTGGACACAGCTCCGGGGTGAGTTCACCAAGACCTCAGCGCAGCTTGCACCAACCGCTGCCTCTCTTCATCTGAGTTCTTCGTTACTGTTCCCTTTCTCAGCTTTTAAAGGTTTTAAAGGTTTTAAAATATTTTCCCAAGACTAGAATATTATTTTTATAATAGTATAGTTTCCTATCTCATGTCAATCTAAAACTACATAACTAAAATAATCCTAAAACCCTTAAGCGTAGCTCCTCCCCTTCGAGGATAAGTCGACTAAGGCTTAAGTTTCGTACCTCAACTCTAAGCCAGTCTCCTATATCGCACAGAAGTGAACGATTTCGCGGCGAAAGCCTGTGAAAGGGTTTCGCGCTTAGGCGCACGACGCTTTCGTGGGTAAGCGGCGCCAGTGGGCTTGGCCATGGATGGCCTGATGTCGCGGGTGCAAGGATGCACAGGAGCGACGAACTTCAGGTATTACCCAAAGGTTTGGCAGAGCTCCCACGGAAGCGAGTGTGCCAGCCCAGGAGCGGGTAAGTGCACGGATGTGCGAGAAGCTACACGACCCATGCGTTTATTCTAATGAGCGAGTTAGGAAGCACTAAACGAAATAACTTTAGCATCTCCCCATAAACGCTCTAGCTTATAAAATTCACGTTGATCAGGAGTCATCACATGAACAACAAGATCTCCGCAATCTACCAAAACCCATTTCGCTTCAGGAAGGCCTTCTACACGTAAAACATGCAACCCCAGCTCAGGCAGCTTTTCCGAAATATTATCCGTAATTGCTTTTACCTGGGTTGTTGTATTTCCCGTAACAATTAAAAAATAATCCGTGACTAAAGAAATCCCTTGAAGATCGAGAAGAATGGGGTCGTGTCCTTTTTTCTCCTCAACCACCTTTAAGGCCTCTTGCAATAGCTTATCTGTCAGCAAATCAAATCCTCCTTTGTAAATCCTCATACGTTTTCAGAGTAAGGGGATGAATGGTTTGCTTGTTCTGTTTAAGGTAGTTTAATGTATGTTCAACGCAAGCCAGTGTTCCCTTTTCTAAATCATCATACAAGGCTTGGCGCAATTTGTCCACTTCTGGAAAATCACGGCTGGGTTCAGTCAAGTCCGCACTGTAAATCAGCATTTCCAGCCTCGACATACCGGGGGCTCCCAGTGTATGATGAGCAATTGCAGCAAGGATCTCTACACTTAATCCTTTCCTCAGTTTCAGCCAATGGGCCGCAATCAATCCATGGAGAACAGCCGGTGTAGTTTCGTCCTCCGGATATTTGAGGAGCTCCCACTCGCGAGCCAGTTCGAGCTGGCGATTGATAGGAATTTCCTTCGCTAAATCATGCAGATATGCTGCAATTATTGAATCATTTATATCCACTGCATGCCGGGCCGCAAGTTTTCTGGCCGTCTCAACCACGCCAAGCGTATGCTGGAAACGCCTTTTCGACATTGATCTCTGCGCAAGTTGATGTGCTTCTTGAATATCCACTCATTCTCCATCTCCAGTATCTCATAAATAATTCTATAATATCTAATGCAGAATAGCGAGAAGACCCTTCTCGCTTTCTACAATTCGGAGAGGGTCTTCCCATTGGAAGCCTTGGTTTACATTGGCTGTTTTGGCTTGGCCTCGTTAACGGTGAGGGGGCGCCCTCCAAAGTCTTTACCGTTCAAGTCCTGAGCCATCCGTTCTGCATCTGCATCCCCAACTTCAACAAATCCGAATCCTCTGGATCGTCCTGTTTCGCGATCTGTAATGATCCGGCTGCTTACGACCTCTCCGTATTGTCCAAAAAACGAAGTAAGATCTTCAGTGGTAGTGTTCCAAGGTAGATTTCCAACATAAAGGGTCTTCGACATTCTGCAGTCACCTCTTACTTGTGAATTCGTTTTTAGTATAGGCAAATCTGGATGAACTATACAAAATCATTTATATATTCCATTCTTCTGAATAAATAGACGAACGGGCTCAGGAAGAAGATAACGAATCGATTGTCCCGCCTTAACACGTAAACGTATATCCGTCGATGAAATAGCCAGTGCGGGAACTTCCATAAAGTGCATTCTCTGATAAAATCGCGGAGATTGCTGCTGAAGCTGACTTAAAAAATCAAGAGCGTCAAACCCTGGTCGGGAAGCCCCAATGAATTGGGTCAGCTCTATAATTTCATCTGGACTGCGCCAGGTGAAGATCTCCCGAAAAGCATCTGCACCTGTAATAAAATATAGCTCATAATTCGGATATTTTTCTTTCAATAGACGTAACGTATCTACAGTATACGTTAATCCCGTTCGTTCAATCTCAATTCGCGACACCTCAAAAAAATCGTTATCCGCAATTGCCCGGGAAACCATCTGATACCGGAACTCAGGCAGACTAATCCTTCGTTTTGTCTTATGAGGCGGTGCTCCTGACGGAATAAAGATTACGCGTTCAAGATCAAACTTATAGCGAGCCGTTTCGGCTGCAACAAGGTGACCATAGTGAATCGGGTCAAACGTTCCGCCCATAATTCCAAGACGTTTGCGTAAAGTCGATTTCTGATCGCTCTGTTTCATTTTCCTTTTATACCATGTCCTTATTCGTAATTTCAACATTTTATTTGAATTTAATCTTAACATATTGATTCTAATTATTCCATACAGCGATTGATTACCAAAGGTTGACAGAAGAGAAGAAAATTCATATATTATTAAGCATAGATGTTTAATATGTTTTAATGGGAGAAAAGAGAGGTGTCGATCATGAATGAAATTCCTGTTCCCTATTTACGTGCAAACCAAACAGGAATTGTTGCATTTGTCATTCTGGCAGTTGTTATTCAAAATCCTTTCATTGTTGCATTATTATGGCTGATCGAAGTTTCAGGGCTTTTGTTTGCTGCTAAGGCGAATCTATTCATACGATTGGCAAAGCCGTTCTTAACGAAATGGGTGGCAAAATCTCAAACGGAAGCTCGCGAATTAACCCGTTTTAACAACACTCTGGCAGTGATCTTCTTAACATTATCGTTGATCCTTTTCGGATTGGGATTATCGCTGGCCGGATATATTGTGGCAGGATTATTAGCAATCGTGGCTTTCGTCGCGATCTGCGGATATTGCTTGGGTTGTTTCCTCTATTTTCAGTACAAACAATTTAGAAACCGTAATAATTGTACACGAGCTTAACTTGACTATAAGTCGATTATAGAGATTTGTAACAATCCCACAGGAAATCAAGTCCAAGAGAAATCTTCAAACTTTTACTTTCTGATATATTGAAAGAAAGGGAGTGCCGCTAACAACTTTATAAAAAGTTGTTTAGCGGTACTCCCTTTTTAGGTACTATAATTTATTTCCTTTTTGAAAGTACAATTTAAATTCTATTATTTAGCGTTATCTTTAGTAATCAAGTCAAGGGCTACCGGAATATTGGCATCTACCTTTTCACCTTTGGCAACTTTAATCGCTGTTTCGATCGCTGTTTTACCGATCAAATCAGGTTTTTGAGCTACTGTTGCAGCCATTTTACCTTCTTTAACGGCTTTAACGGCATCGTCAGTCGCATCAAAGCCGACTACAAGGACATTGCTTCTGGCTGCAGCTTGGAGCGCACTTACAGCGCCCAAAGCCATTTCGTCATTATGGGCAAAAACTGCTTTAATGTCTTTATTTCCTTGCAAAATGTTTTCCATAACGCTTAAGCCTTTAGCTCTGTCAAAATCTGCAGGTTGACTTGCAACCACTTTTACACCTGCTTTTCCGTCAACGACATTATGGAAACCTTTACCGCGATCACGAGCAGCTGAAGTTCCGGCAATGCCCTGCAATTCAACAATGTTCCCTTGATTGTTGAGCGCCTTCATGATGAAATCGGCAGCCATGCTTCCGCCTTTCACATTATCTGAAGCAATATGGGCTACAACCTTACCTCCATTGGAAGCACGGTCAACCGTGATGACTGGGATATTTGCTTTATTCGCCGACTCCACTGCACTGACCACTGCCGCACTGTCGGTTGGGTTGATCAGAATGACACTCACCTTTTTCTGAATAAGGTCCTCAATATCACTGATTTGTTTTGAAGTTTTATCCTGAGCATCAACCACATTCAAAGTCACGCCTGCGTCCTTAGCCGCTTTTTCTGCACCGTCTTTTAAGGTAACAAAGAAAGGATTATTCAAGGTTGAAATGGAGAAACCGATCGTGATTTTATTTGAAGTATTTGCGGCATTTTTATTCTCTAGATTCGATTGAGTTGTACCGCAGCCAATAAGGGCTGCTGTCATAACAACAACAAGCAGGAGCATCCAAATCGATTGTTTTCTTTTCATGCTTTATTCCCCTTTACTATGCATTTTTCGTTAAATTCAGTTCGCGTAAGTAGAAGATTAGCTTCCTTAGCCTCCTTCCTTACTTCATAGGTTCTAAACTAAACTTCAAATGTTTAAAATATTTCATTTGAAGTAAGTTTTCACTTTTAAGCATCATTTATTCTTAGAACGATCGAGCAGTACAGCCAGCAAAATAACTGCGCCTTTGACCACCTGCTGATAAAATGAGGAGACATTCATAAGATTAAGTCCATTGTCGAGAATCCCAATAATCATCGCACCCACTAAAGTACCTACAATCCATCCCTTGCCGCCTGATAAGCTTGTTCCGCCGATGACTACAGCAGCTATCGCATCAAGTTCATAAGATGTTCCGGCCGTCGGCTGTGCTGAGTTTAAGCGAGAAGTCAAGATGATCCCGCTTACGGCAGCGAGAAGACCGCTTATCGTATAAACTAAAGTCTTAACTTGAGACGTACTGATCCCCGATAGCCGTGTAGCTTCCTCATTCCCACCGAGAGCAAAAACATGCCGGCCAAAGGTGGTAAATTTCAAAATAACATAAAGAACAACAAAAGCAATCAATACCCAGATAACCGGCATTGGAATTTCAAATAAGTAACCCCGTCCAATCATGCCGAAAGACTCGGGAAACCCAGTGATCGGTTTTCCTTGAGTGTAAACGAGTGTCAGTCCCCGGAAAATGGTCATCGTTGCCAAAGTCGCAATAAAGGGAGCAACCTTTCCTCGAGAAATAATAATGCCGTTCACAGTCCCCATAGCCGCCCCAGAAAGGATTCCTGCCAGGATGGCTATTCCTGAATTCATTCCTGAAGCCATCATTCCCGCTGCCAAAGCACTTGAAAGAGCCACAATCGATCCTACGGATAAGTCAATGCCCCCTGTTAAAATAACGAACGTCATGCCAAAGGCAATTAACGCATTGATGGAAACTTGGCGCAAAACATTAAAAATATTACTGATGGATAGAAAATTCGAACTGATAATAGAAAGTATAACAACGAGTAAAATCAGTCCCAAAAGTGGACCCATGCGTTGAATAACTCCGCTTCTCTCCCGTTCTTTAGCCATGACTTTTTCCTCCCGTAGCTGCATGCATAATATTTTCCTGTGTGGCATTTTCTCGTGAGAATTCCCCGGTCACTCGACCTTCATGCATAACAAGGATCCGATCGCTCATTCCTAAAACTTCAGAAAGCTCTGAGGAGATCATCAGAATGGCCACACCTTCTTGAACCAATTGGTTCATTAATGAGTAAATTTCACGTTTCGCTCCAATATCTACTCCTCGTGTCGGTTCATCAAGGATCAGAACCTTAGGATGAGTCGCCAGCCACTTGCCAATTACGACTTTTTGCTGATTGCCTCCGCTCAGAGATCCAACCTTTTGATTCGGATGATGCGCTTTAACATGGAGCTTTTCTATACCGTCATCCACAAATTCTTGCTCCTTGCGCTGACTGATAAAACCGGAACGGGATAAGGTGGGGAGATTAGGCAGAGACAAGTTTTCCCGAACCGAAAGTTCTAAGACAAGCCCCTCTCCTTTCCGATCTTCAGTCACTAGAGCAATTCCGGAACGTATGGCATCCCTTGGATTCTTAATGTTTATAACATGATCGTTCACATAGATTTTCCCGCTGCAGCTCTCTACGCCAAAGATAGCCTTGGCTAATTCCGTCCGCCCTGCTCCCATTAAACCCGCGATTCCTAGAATTTCTCCCGAACGCAATGAAAAACTAACATTTTCTAATTTTCCAGGCTGCGAAAGCCCTTCAACCCTTAAACGTTCTTCACCCACGGTCGTTTTCGTTTTCGGAAAAAGCTCTTTAATTTCTCGTCCGACCATCATCTTGACAAGCTCATCCATGGACGTTTCCCGAGTTTCACGTGTTCCAATATATCGGCCGTCACGCAAGACTGTAATGCGATCACTGATTTGAAATATTTCTCCCATGCGATGAGAAATATAGATCATCCCGACATTTTGAGCTTTCAAGCTTTCAATAACCTTGAAGAGCTTTTCAATCTCTCGTTTTGTCAATGCTGCCGTCGGTTCATCTAAAACAAGAATCTTGGCTTGCATGGAAAGAGCCTTGGCAATCTCAACCATTTGCTGCTGTCCAACCGAAAGTTCTCCGGCTAATGTATCCGGGCTTATTTCCAACCCTAGTTGTGATAAATATTTTCGGGCCTCTGTACGCATTTTGGACCAATTCACAATTCCAGTCCGTCCATATTTAAGCTCACGACCCAAAAATAAATTTTCCATTACGGATAAATACGGAATCATATTCAGTTCTTGATGAATAATGGCAACTCCCAAATCCTGAGCAGCCTTTGGTGAAGACATCACTTGCTCTGTTCCCTGAATCTGAATTATGCCCTCATCCATGGTATAAATTCCGGAAAGGATCTTCATCAGAGTAGATTTGCCAGCGCCATTTTCCCCCATTAAGGCATGCACTTCACCAACCTGGAGCGAGAGTTGGACTTTATCCAAAACACGAACTCCGCTAAAACTCTTACTGATCCCTTCCATTTTTAGAAGATCCGCCATTTAAAATCCCTCCTTTCTGAATGAATCTCTGCTTTAAAAAATAACGCCTGCTTCAAGAACTACATTAGCAAAAGGAGTAAATTCGCCCGTACGAATGATCGCCTTAGCCTCTCGGGTTAAAACCTTAAGTTCTTCATGAGTCATCGTTTTTATCGCAATACCGGGTAAAAGAGACGTTAATTCTTCTTTTTTAGAGGGGCTGACTTCCCCCATTTCTTTTGCAATATAAGCGGTCTCAACTTGCATCTCCTGTAAAACCGTTTCTACCGTTTCAATAAACGAAGGCACTCCCTGTTTTAACGCCAAATCAATCCGTTTAACCTGGGCTGGAATAGGTAAACCTGCATCACCAATCACAATTTTATCGGTATGTCCAAGTTCGCTTATCACCTTGGAAATCTCACTGTTTAGAATCCCAATTTTCTTCATTAGAATTAATCTCCTTTATATTCAAGGGCTATAGCTCAACCTGAATTATGCCTTAATATTCCTTTAGAGGGGTTGTCTTTAACAGCCAAAGTATTCCTGGACTTCTTTCAAGGTTGGCATTCCGCCTTGTGCACCGAATTTTGTTACAGCTAGAGCAGACACTTTACCCGCAAATTTCATCGCCTCAGTCAGCGTCATTTTTACGGCAAGAGCATATGCCAGTCCTCCGTTAAAAGCATCTCCCGCCCCAGTGGTATCAACGACCGGAACTTTATGCCCTTCAATAAAGCATAACTTTTCTCCTTTGGCTTTGAACGCTGCTCCTTCAGCCCCTAGCGTCGTTATACAGTTTGAGACCCCCAAATCGAGTAATCTATCCATCTCTTCTTCCAATGCAGAAGAATGGCCGATTTCTGCTAAAAGCGCAAGTTCTGAACGATTAGGCGTAATATAATCAATCTGTTGCAATAGCGTAATTGGCAGCGTTTGAGCAGGAGCAGGATTGAGCAGAACTGGTTTCCCCCATTTTTTTGCAAGTTTTACCGCATACTCCACTGTTTGAAGGGGTATTTCCAGTTGAAGAACGATTAAATCAGCTTCTTTGATCTTCTCTTCCTGCTGATTCAGATCTTGCGGCAAACATTGAGAGTTTGCCCCGGGAACAACCACAATGCTGTTATCCCCGCCAGCAAGAAGAATCGAAGCGACTCCGGTTGTTCCTTTGTCTAAGATTTTGACACCCGAAATATCTACTCCATCTCTCTCCAGAGCTTTAAGTAAATCCCGTCCAAATGAATCCGGACCTACTGCCCCAATCATCATCGTTTCAGCACCTAAACGCGCTAAAGCAACGGCTTGATTTGCCCCTTTGCCGCCAGGAATAAAATGAATTTCTTCCCCTAAGATCGTTTCCCCGCGTTCGGGAGTACGTTTTGCCTGGACAACAAGATCCATATTTAAGCTGCCGATGACAAGTATTTTAGGCCTCATCAACATCAATACCCTCTTTCCACGTCGATTTCCGCGGTATCAAGGTTACATCCAATTTCATAATCGTGTTCTCGCTGATTCCTGTATTTATCTCTCGGATCAAGATTTTTGCAGCCAAAGCACCCATCTCATAAATTGGCTGGGCAATGGTTGTTAACTCCGGCTCTGTGATCTCCGCTAAGCTGATTCCGTCAAAACCGCACACTTTAATTCTTTCCGGGACAGGAATTCCCAGATCATGCAACCCCTTCAACGCACCAATGGCCATTAAATCATTGCCTGCAAATACTCCATCAATATCAGGTTGGCGTTCCAAAAGAAGTTTAATGGCTTTTCTTCCACCCTCGATATCGAAGTTTCCTGGAACCGCTAAACTTGGCGAATACCAATCAAGCCCTTCCACGACATCTTCATAACCTAATAACCGTTCTCGAGCGGTGATCATCTCCTGAGGTCCATAAATATGGGCAATTTTACGGCACCCCCTGCTCAGGAGATGTTTAACCGCAAGCTTTGCCCCTTCCCGATTCTGCGAACGGATGATGGGGCATGTGGGAATATCTAAACCTCGGTCTAAAAGAACAATAGGAACTTGATCTTTTCTTAAATGCTCAATATCTTCTGGATTAACCGTATTGGATGCAATAATAATTCCATCCACGTATTTTTTTTTAAGTGTCTTGATATAAGAACGTTCTTTCAAGCCAAGCCCGTCCGAATTGCCAAAAATCACAGTCAAGCCCTCTTGATGAGCCACATCTTCAACCGCTCGAGCAAGCGCCGGGAAAAAGGGATTCAAAATATCAGGTAAAATCAGGGCAATCGTGCCCGTCTTTTTTCCTGCAAGTCCTCGGGCTACTGAATTGGGTTCATATTGAAGCTGCTCGATTGCTTTAAGAACTTGGTGAGCTGTTTCAGAATTAACATTTCCAATCTTATTGATAACGCGAGATACCGTAGCTACCGATACTCCCGCTAGACGGGCAACATCCCGAATGGTCGCCAAAGCAAACACCTTCTTACTTCTGTAATCGGTTACATAATTACTAGCACTATAAATGTTTAAATTATTATATATCAACGATTTAATCTAAATTTTTAAGTCTATGAAAGCGGTTACATCACCATTAATAATTTATCGTTTTAAAAATGTTGTGTCAATATCTTTTTCTCATTTTCCCTAAAAACGACAGCATACACATTTTTCTTAACTTTCCACATTAACCAAACTAGAATAAAAAGATGACCCCCGAAATACAGGAATCATCTTAATAAACCACTAAACTTTTCTCGAGTTTACCAAGTCACAAGGCACTCTGCCCTAAAACCTGTTTTAAAAAAGAAATCAAAATCACTTAGAAGATTTTTTATTATCTTAAAGTAATACTTTCCTTAGCATATTTAATAATCGGCTCTAAGAAAAACTCGATGACCCGCCTCTGACCGGTTTTAATCTCTGTACTAACAGTCATACCCGGAGAGATATTTACATCATTACCATCTATGACTAGACTTGACTTCTCCAGTTTAGCTTTCATTTTATACACTTGTCCAAGCTTTTCATCTTCAAATGCATCTGGGCTAATGAACAATACTTTTCCCTTTAATGTTCCGTACTTTTGAAAAGGAAAAGTATCAAGCTTTATCTCAACTTCTTGACCAACCTTAATAAAGCCTATATCTTTATTAAGAACTGTTCCTTCAACAATTAGTGGAGTCCCATCAGGAACTATAGTCATAATTGGCTGAGCAGGGGTTACAACACCCCCTATTGTATTAGGGTTCAAACCATGTATTGTCCCATTAACTGGGGATAAAATATTTTGATACTCATATAATTTTTGGGCTTTCTGGAGTTGAGCTTGAGTACTAGCAATTTCTTTTTCCTTTTCTACGATCTGGTTAATCAAATTTGTATTCATTTCTTTTTTAAGACTATTCAGGTTTTCATTAGACTCTTTAAGACTTTCCTCAACTCGTATGATAGTACTTTTTTGGGACTCGTATTCTTTTTCAGCGGCTTTTGCCTCATCTTGTTTTGTCATCCATTCCATTTTCGAAATTGCTCCAGATTCAAATAATTTTTTATATGAATCTTCTTGTGTTCCCAATAATGAATATTTGCTTTCAAGACTAGTAAGTAACAGCTCAGCACTTTTTAATTCTGCTTCTCTCTGTTTAATAACGTTTGATAACGCATTTTCTTTAGATTGATATTCAGATTCCCTTGCATTTTTTAATTGACCTAAAAATTGAATAACTTCTTCAGATAAATCTGAGGTATACAAATCATTTGCTTTTAATACTTCCTGTTCGTCTTTACCCTCTAATTCTGCATTCAAAATTTCCTTTTCTATTTTTGCAGTTTGAAGAGCTTTTTCGAGGCTTTTAACGTCAATGTTTTTTATGGTTGAATCAAGTTCTAAAAGTAGTTCGCCTTCTTTTACCCTTTGGCCTTCTTCAACATGAATGGCAGTAACTACTCCTTCTTCAACTGGTTGAACAACCTTTAACTTACCATCCGGAATGACTTTTCCTCTTGCTACTGCTACCTCATCAACCCTTCCAAAGTAAGACCATATAAAGGCTACGAATAATAATACAAAAATACTCCAAACCATAAAACTTCCTAGAGGTGAAGGAGGCGTTTCTGTTATTTCAAGAGCTGCGGGCAAAAATTCATACTCTAAATGATCCCTCTTTAACATCTTAGACAGCATTCATTAAAGCCCCCTTTCCTGTTGCTTGTAAAGATATTGATAGAGTCCTTTTTTATTTAATAACTCCTCTTGGGTTCCGTATTCAACAAGAACTCCTCGATCTATCGACATAATTTTATGTGCATCTCTTAAAGTAGAAAGCCTATGAGCTATTATAAGTACTGTTCTTCCTTGACATATTTGTTTCAGATTTCTTTGAATAATGCTTTCAGATTCATAATCCAACGCTGATGTTGCTTCATCAAATATCAAAATTTTGGGATTTGTAAGCAAGGCTCTGGCAATAGCTATCCTTTGTCTTTGCCCTCCTGACAGAGATGCTCCTTTTTCGCCAACGATTGTATCATAACCTTCAGGCAACTCAAGGATAAAATCATGAGCTCCAGCAATTTGTGAAACCCTTATAATCCCTTCCATACCTGCAGAAGGATTATGAATTGCAATATTTTCTCTAACACTGCCATTAAAGAGAAAATTTTCTTGAAGTACAACTCCAATTTGCCTCCTTAACCATGAAGGCTCAGCAAGGGATAAATCCACTCCGTCTATAAGTATCTTTCCTGCCTCTGGAACATACAGACGTTGAATTAGTTTAGAAATAGTACTTTTACCGGAACCGCTTCTGCCAACTATACCAACTATAGTACCCGGTGGAATATTAAACGACATATTCCTAATTATTTCAGAGCCATCAATCCGGTATCTAAACCTTACCCCTTCGAACCGAATATGTCCTTTAATTGAGGGAAGTCGTGTTTTTGATGGATCTAAAGAAGGTTCTGGTTTGGTATTGAAAATATCTCCCAATCTTTTAATAGATAGTCCCGCTTGTTGAAAATCCTGCCATAACTGCACAAGCCTTAATACCGGACCGCTAACTCTACTAGAAAGCATTCTAAAGGCTATTAACTGTCCAACCGTTATATTTCCATCAATAACAAGGCGGGCACCAACCCATAAAATTAATATATCAGATGCCTTTTGAATGAATTGGCCTATTGCTCCTGCAGAACCTGATAAAATAGATAATTTAAAACTTGCCCGCACATAATTGGATTGTATGCCTTCCCATTTTTTTTGAGCTTCAGGTTCAAGGGCAAAGGATTTTACGGTTTGAATACCTGTGACTGCTTCTACAAGATATGATTGCGAATCGGAGCCATGCTGAAATTTTTGATCTAGTCTATGTTTTAACATAGGAGTCACTACTGCAGATAAAATAACAAAAAACGGCAGGGTTCCAAGGACCAGCCAAGTCAAAGTAGTGCTATAAAACAACATAACACCAAGATAAACACCTATAAATAAAACATCAAGTAAAGATGAAAGAGGTGTTCCTGTAAGGAATTGTCTAATATTTTCCAATTCTCGTACTCTAGCAATCGTATCACCAACTCTCCTGACTTCGAAATAACGAAGTGGAAGAGTAAATAAATGTCTAAATAATCTTGCACCAAGCATTATATCTATTCGACTAGTTGTATGAGAAAATACGTATGTTTTAGCCAAACCCAGCATTCCCTCAAAAATCGCAATTAGTACTAGCCCTATTGCCAGTACATCCAGAGTAGTTAAACCTTTATGGACAAGAACCTTATCTATTACGACCTGAGTAATAATAGGTGAAAAAAGTCCCAGGATTTGAATAGTAAAAACTGCAACTAGTACTTCGATAAGGGGCTTTTTATACTTAACTATAGACGGTATAAACCACCTAAGGCCAAACTCATTATTGCTAGTGCTTTTCATTCCTCTTTTTACAAATAATATTACATTATTAGTCCATTGCTCAATAAAATTAGCTTCATCAAGAACTTTGGGAGCATTCTCTGATGGTTTTAATGTTAAGACCTTATCCCCTTCTATTTTGGCAACTATAATAAATTCCCCTGTAGTTAGCTCTACAATTGCCGGAAGTCTGAGCTTTTTTAGCTTATTAAATGTCACTTCTGCTGCCTTTGACTTTAGTCCAAGGTGTTTAGCCGCGTTTAAGATATCCAAGGTAGTCATGCCTTGATTCCCAATGGCAAAAGCGTGCTTTATTTGCTCCGGATCAACACTAATGTCGTGAAATTTGGCAATTGTAATCAGACACTGAAGTCCCGTATCTATTGCTTTAGTAGAAGTTTTTACCTGAGCATTAGTATGGTCAAGTTCTCGCTCATAGTCTATTTTCTCTTGTACCGATTGAGCCATTCTCCGTTTCTACCTCTCTTTTTCTCCCGTTCCCTTAAAAAGGTTTATAGGTAAAATTTTAACAAAGTCACGGTACCACTCCTTCAAGGGGTGGCTTAACTTTAGCCCTATAAGGGCATATTACTGGCTACGCCGGAAGACATGGTTTCGGAAGTCATAGTTGCTTGTACCCCTAAAGGGGGTCTTACGATTGCTAGTTTACTTGTCTTCGATTCGATTTGCTTTTCGTCTGTATTTGGAAATAAATACGATGTGGTACGTGCAATCCCATTTGGTATATGATAGACTTGTTCGTTTGGATGCCCTCCTCTGCTACTGACCTGGCTTGCGAAACCTTTATCCTTATAGCAAAGGGGGGCTGTCTTATCACGTTCACCGGTACTTCCTATTCCGTTCTCCCACGCATAGCGTGGGGCTTAATGTTGAGAAATAATCGGTGAGAACAGCCCAGTATCTGCAGGGGGTGAAGGCTGCCACCAGCACCTCTATAAGAGGCTTTTTATATTTGATAATAGAGTATTTCATTCTCCTTCATGCCTTTAGGCCCGATTGCCAGTGCATATGTGATCTGCGTTTATTCCGTGAAACCGTGCAATTGTAATAATACAACCTTGGGTCAACTTTCTTTTTAGCTTCTGCACTGCTCAAATTTTCTTCATCCTTTACTGAATTTTTCTTTCTTCAATTGTATCGAGCATCAGAACAACCTCACTTCATATTTTCTATAACATGAAAAACTTGTATGCCGAACTCAGCTTAACCCGGAAGTCCGGCATACAAGTAAATCAGTAATTACTAGCCTTATTCATTATGCGGACTGGTACACCCAAAACTGGTTCAGTATGTTTTGGACATCCTGCGGCTTATCCTGTATAGCCTGATTCCACGACATACCGTTTTGCTGAGTAAAGGAAGCCATTGCCTGAATCAGCTGTTCCACCTGAATATTGGTCAGTTTGCTTCCATCTGGCGCTTTGAACTCTTCAACCTGATAAGCAGTTCCAGCGTACCATGAGTTTATGGTAAGCGAATCAGTAGTTCCATTCATTGAAATTTTCAGATCGTTTTCTTCATGTGTGAACACTAATTTCAGCAAATCTTCACCAAAGGTTACAGAGTCTTTGTTGCCTGTTGCTGTATCGTAATCATAAATGGTATCTTGACCATATCCAGCATTGAACATATACGTGTCGTTTCCGGCACCGCCTTCTAGGTAGTCGCTACCGACACCGCCTATCAGCGTGTCATTACCATTACCTCCATAAAGCTTGTCGTCTCCGCTTCCTCCATCAAGGATGTCATCTCCACTGTTTCCATACAATGTATCATTTCCTAGTCCTCCAAATATTTTATCATTTTCAGAGTACAATCCATTTATAGTATCATCTGCATCTGTTCCATTTACCACTAGCCCCATTGTTTGCAAATCACTTTTGCTCCAAACCGTTCCATCAAAAAACTCAAGCTTTGAAATTTGGTTTCCATTATACCAATCCTTAATTCTAATTTCATCACTTTCTGACGGCATCTTTATTAGCAAATCGGCATCCGATCTGGTCACAGTTATCTTATCAGGTGATATGCCCTCTCCCAAATTTAGCACATCCTCCTTGCCATTTAACAGACTTTCCAAAATTCCTGAAGAATTATCTTTCGATAACCTGTTAGGCAAAATGTATATTTTAACTGTTCCCGTCACATTTGACAAGCTTCCAAAGGCATTATCCCCGCTGCGTTGATATGTTGCCTGATTTGATAAGTTATTTTCAGAATACATCATAAATAATATATTTGGGTCTGAACCGCTATTATCGGTACAGTGCATAAACCTTACCTGGGTTTCTCCTATTGTCATATACCCTTCAGTGTGGTTTGCCCAGGAGTCAGAGCCAAGATTGCCCCCATTGATTACAGAGTAATCAGTGTTTTCAAATCCACTACCTGGTCTAATTGTTATTTCTAATAAATTACCTTCTACAAATTTTACTCTCGATTTAAATTCAACTCCACCTACTGTAATACTCCTCTCGGTTCCATCTGCTGCTCCAAACGCAAGATTTGAGAAAGTCTGACCATTTACAGTAATTGATGTGGCCCCAAAACCATCGAATGCATCGCTGCCTCCATCACTCCATCTCGTACCATCCCAGTCTTTAACTGCAGTATAACCCCAACTAAAGGCTTCATCTACGATTGTGTCTTTACCACCGCCCAAATTATAGATATATGTATCGTTTCCTGAACCTCCGTAAAGCAAATCATTTCCTACGCCTCCATCCAATATGTCATTCCCTGATTCGCCATACAAAGTATCACTGCCTTCCCCGCCAAGCAGGGTGTCATTTCCACTTCCTCCATAGAGAATGTCGTTCTCTGCTCCTCCATCTATTACATCGTCACCTTCGTAGCCGTACAGGCTGTCATTTCCTCCAAGTCCCGACATGATGTTCTTTCCGACACTTCCGTAGAGATAACTGTCATTGCTTTCTGTTCCTGTTACATAAATCGTCTGGGCGTTTATTGCCGCCTCATCCCACGCGGTTCCGTCAGCAAACTGGAACTTCTCAACCTTGTAGTTCTGGTTTGTGAAGTAGTTGTTAATTGTCAGTTTCTCCTGCTTTCCGGCAAAGCTTATCTCAAGGGCATTTCCCTTGCGGTTCAGCACTGCATCGGCTGCGTTAATTCCTTCTCCGAACTTCACGGTATCTACATTGCCTGCTGTTGTATCGCAGTCATATATTGTATCCTGACCGTATCCAAGGTTGAATATGTATGTGTCATTTCCAGCATCTCCAGACATGTAGTCATTTCCGGCTCCGCCTGTCAGTGTGTCGTCTCCGCTCTGTCCGTAAATGGTGTCATCCCCGTCTCCGCCTAATAATGTGTCGTTGCCTGTTCCACTGTCTATATAGTCGTTCCCTGCTCCTCCATCTATTACATCGTCACCTTCATAGCCATACAGGCTGTCATTTCCTCCAAGCCCCGACATGATGTTCTTTCCGACACTTCCGTAGAGATAACTGTCATTGCTTTCTGTTCCTGTTACATAAATCGTCTGGGCGTTTATTGCCGCCTCATCCCACGCGGTTCCGTCAGCAAACTGGAACTTCTCAACCTTGTAGTTCTGGTTTGTGAAATAGTTGTTAATTGTCAGTTTCTCCTGCTTTCCGGCAAAGCTTATCTCAAGGGCATCTCCCTTGCGGTTCAGCACTGCATCGGCTGCGTTAATTCCTTCTCCGAACTTCACAGTGTCCACATTCCCTGCTGTTGTATCATAGTCATAGACTGTGTCCTGGCCTGACCCTAGGTTGAATATGTAGCTGTCATTGCCAGCATCTCCAGACATGTAGTCATTTCCGGCTCCTCCGTCCAGAGTGTCAGCTCCGTTTCCTCCATACAGGCTGTCGTTTCCTGCTCCGCCTGTCAGCGTGTCGTCTCCGTTCTGTCCGTAAATGGTGTCATCCCCGTCTCCGCCTAATAATGTGTCGTTGCCTATTCCACTGTCTATATAGTCGTTCCCTGCTCCTCCATCTATTACATCGTCACCTTCATAGCCATACAGGCTGTCATTTCCTCCAAGCCCCGACATGATGTTCTTTCCGACACTTCCGTAGAGATAACTGTCATTGCTTTCTGTTCCTGTTACATAAATCGTCTGGGCGTTTATTGCCGCCTCATCCCACGCGGTTCCGTCAGCAAACTGGAACTTCTCAACCTTGTAGTTCTGGTTTGTGAAATAGTTGTTAATTGTCAGTTTCTCCTGCTTTCCGGCAAAGCTTATCTCAAGAGCATCTCCCTTGCGGTTCAGCACTGCATCGGCTGCGTTAATTCCTTCTCCGAACTTCACGGTATCTACATTGCCTGCTGTTGTATCGTAGTCATATATTATGTCCTGACCGTATCCAAGGTTAAATATGTATGTGTCATTTCCAGCATCTCCAGACATGTAGTCATTTCCGGCTCCTCCGTCCAGAATGTCAGCTCCGTTTCCTCCATACAGACTGTCGTTTCCTGCTCCGCCTGTCAGCGTGTCGTCTCCGTTCTGTCCGTAAATGGTGTCATCCCCGTCTCCGCCTAATAATGTGTCGTTGCCTATTCCACTGTCTATATAGTCGTTCCCTGCTCCTCCATCTATTACATCGTCACCTTCGTAGCCGTACAGGCTGTCATTTCCTCCAAGTCCATACACTATGTCATCTGAAGCACTCCCATATAGAGGATTATCGTTTCCTTCAGTTCCTTTAACATAGGCAATATGAGCTTTAATATAGTTCTCATCCCAAATAGTACCATCCTGGAATTTTACCTGTTCAACCTTGTAGTTGCTGCTATAACTGCTTGTGTTAAAGTAATTGTCTATAGTAATACTGTCATTGCTGTTTTTGATTACAATTTCAAGGTTGTTATTCCCTGTCCTCACTATATCAATATCTGCCGGCTTTAAATCACCCTGCATTTGAATAGTGTCTACATTTCCGGCTGTAGAATCGTACTCGTTTATAGTATCATGACCGTAGCCAGGCCCGAAAATATAAGTATCATTGCCTGTTCCGCCTTCCAGGATGTCATCTCCTGATCCTCCGTCAAGAGTATCCACTCCGGCATTCCCATACAGTTTGTCGTTCCCATCTCCGCCATACAGCTTGTCATTTCCGCCGTTTCCGTTAATAGTGTCATTTCCGCCAAAGCCGTTAATTATATTATCCTGATTGTAATCAAAGAAGCTGCTTATTGTGTCATTGCCATCAGTTCCATCGATATAGCGGACTTTGTCCTTGATTGCGGCGACATCCCAAACCGTACCGTCGTTAAACTGTATTTTCTCAACCTTATAATAATCATTAGAGAAAAAGTCATTGACTGTTAACTTATCGTTTGTTCCCTTTATTAAAAGCTCTAAATTGCTGCCGTTGCGGCTTAACTTAATATCTTCCGGACTAGTATCTTCATTCACTTTGATGATATCTGTATTACCGCTGGTTGAATCATAGTCGGCTACCGTATCCTGGCCATCCCCCCGTCCAAACCGGTACGTATCGTTTCCCGTTCCGCCTTCCAGATAATCATTGCCTGCTCCGCCATCTAACAAATCCGCTCCGGCGTTTCCATAAAGTTTGTCATAGCCGTCACCGCCAATGAGACTATCATTCCCGTTTCCACCTGAAATGTTATCGTCACCGCTGCCACCATCTATGGTATCATTCCCGTCATTTCCGTATATGGTGTCGTAACCGTCAAGTCCATAGATCGTTTCATTGTCTGAATATCCCTGTATTGAATCATCATTTTCCGTACCGGAAACAGTACAGACCGCGTTCTTTACATAAGTTGAATCCCATGTTGTCCCATCGGTAAACTGAATTTGCTCGACTTTATAATAGTCATTGGAAAAATATCCGCTGACTGTCAGTCTATCCTCTGAATCTTTAATTGCTAAAACCAGGTCTGAACCATATCTTTTCAGAACAATGTCTGTCGGAAGCAGCCCTTCTCCAATGTTTATCTTATCAATATTCCCATTCGTTGAGTCATAATCATAAACGGTATCTTGCCCGTATCCGCGTCCGAAGACATAGGTGTCATTCCCGTAGCCTCCTTCCATGTAGTCGTTCCCGCTTCCGCCATCCATATAATCCGAACCATTGTAACCGTAAAGCTTATCGTCCCCGGCTCCGCCTGAAAGGATATCGTCACCGTACTCGCCGTTCAGGGTATCGTCACCGTCTCCGCCTGCCAAAATATCGTTGCCGTCGCCGCCATACAGAGTATCATTGCCTGTTCCGCCGTCCATTGTGTCGTTGCCCGCATAGCCGTATAAAGCGTCATTTCCGGCAAGTCCGTTCAGGGTATCGTTTGTTTCATACCCTTGAATTGTCTCGTTTTCTTCACTCGCCGCTATTACGGTATTCTTGATATAAGCAGTATCCCAAACCGTTCCGTCCATAAACTTGATCTGTTCTATTTTGTAGTAATCATTTGAAAAATAGTTGCTTACCGTAAAGATATCTTTTGTTCCATTAATGCTCAGAGCAAGATTGGAACCGCTTCTCTTCAAGGATACTTCTCCCGGCTGTACTCCTTCGGCTATTGTAATCACGTCGATATTGCCGCTTGCAGAATCGTAATCGTAAATACTGTCTTGTCCGGACCCTCGGCCAAACAGATACGTATCGTTTCCTGATCCACCTTCCAGGTAATCGTTCCCTGTACCGCCGTCCATTATATCTGCTCCGTAGGAGCCGTACAGCTTGTCGTCTCCCGCCCCGCCTTTGAGAATATCATCACCATATTCCCCATACAGTGCGTCGTCATCGTCACCGCCTGTTAAGATATCATTGCCGTCTCCGCCATAAAGGATATCATTACCGGCTCCCCCGTCAAGCGTATCATTGCCTGCATAGCCATAGATAGTATCATTACCGCCAAGTCCGCTTAAAATATCATTTGTTTCATATCCCTGAATGCTGTTATTTTCTTCACTTGCCGCCGTTACGGCGCTTTTGATATAAGCCGTGTCCCAAGCTGTTCCGTCAGCAAACTGAATTTGCTCAACCAGATAATAATTGCTGCTGTCAAAGTAACTGTTGATCGTTAATTTATCAGATGTACCATTGATACTTAATTCCAGACTTGATCCAATTCTTTTTAGATTGATATCCCCGGGAACAACTCCCTCTGAGAAAGTCACCTTGTCTATATTCCCGCTTGTTGAATCATAATCATAAATGGTGTCCTGACCGTAACCGCGGCCGAATATATAGATGTCATTACCCGAACTTCCTTCCAGATAGTCATTGCCTGTACCGCCGTCCATTGTATCTGCTCCATAAGAGCCATAAAGCCTGTCATCCCCCGTACCGCCTGTCAGGACATCATCCCCGTATTCCCCATAAAGCGTATCGTCGTTTTCTCCGCCCTGCAAGGTGTCGTTGCCGTCTCCGCCATATAGGGCGTCATTGCCTGTTCCGCCGTCAAGGGTATCAGTTCCGGCATTTCCGTAAATCACATCGTTGCCGCCCAATCCATTCAAGGTGTCGTTTGTCTCATAACCCTGAAGGGTATCATTTCCGTCTCCGGCTGCCAAAACGGCGTTTTTAATATAACCGGTGTCCCAAACGGTTCCATCAGCGAACTGGATCTGTTCAATTTTGTAATAATTGCTACTGTCGAAATAACTTGTAACGGTTAACTTATCCGAAGCTCCATTAATTCTTAGTTCAAGATCTGACCCGTTTCTTTTAATTGTCACATCGGTAGGAGCTACCCCTTCCATTAAGGTAATCTTGTCCAGATTGCCGCTTGTGTAATCATAGTCATAAACAGTATCCTGTCCGTAACCGCGGCCAAACAGATACGTATCGTTTCCATAGCCGCCTTCCAAATAGTCATTCCCTGTTCCGCCATCCAACGTATCCGTGCCATTGTTACCATAGAGTTTGTCTTCGCCGGTACCTCCTTTGAGGGTGTCATCACCGGATTGCCCATAGATAATGTCATCACCGGCTCCTCCGGTTAGATTGTCATTGCCTGCGCCGCCATCAAGAATGTCGTTTCCTCCAAGACCATTAATAGTATCATCCGTTTCGTAGCCTTGAACAATGTCGTTTCCATCGCTGGTTGTTAATACAAGATTTTTAATATATGCCGTATCCCATACGGTTCCGTCGGCAAATTGTATTTGCTCAACCTTATAGTAATTACTACTGTCAAAATAACTGGTGATGGTTAACTTATCCGATGTATTATTAATGCTCAGTTCAAGATTTGACCCATTTCGTTTGATTGTTACGTCGGTAGGGGCTACCCCTTCCATAAAGGTAATCTTGTCCATATTGCCGTTTGTATAATCACAGTCATTGATAGTATCCTGTCCATACCCGCGGTCAAACAGATACGTATCGTTACCAAAGCCGCCTTCCAGATAGTCATTCCCTATTCCGCCGTCCATTGTATCCGAGCCATTGTACCCGTAGAGTTTGTCGTCACCGGAGCCTCCGTTTAGCAGATCATCCCCGTATTCTCCGTATAGCGTATCGTCATCCTCACTGCCTGCCAGGGTATCATTGCCGTCCCCACCATAAAGCGTATCATTGCCTGTTCCTCCGTCTATTATATCGTTGCCTGCGTATCCATAAAGGGTATCATTGCCTGCATACCCGTTCATAATATCATCCGATGTTAATCCCTGAATAGAGTCGTTACTGTCACTGCCTTCGGCAAGAACCGCCACACTATTGATATAGCCAGTGTCCCATACTGTGCCATCTGCAAATACAAACTTTTCTACCTTGTAGTAATCATATGAGAAGTAGCTGTTGATGATTAATTTATCCGCAGT
The DNA here is from genome assembly GCF_049860565.1 of Desulfitobacterium nosdiversum. GTDB lineage: Bacteria > Bacillota > Desulfitobacteriia > Desulfitobacteriales > Desulfitobacteriaceae > Desulfitobacterium_A > Desulfitobacterium_A nosdiversum. The sequence goes on along the minus strand of NZ_CP172056.1, from coordinate 1,408,666 downwards.
ATCATTTAAACTTAGCTCCAGATTACTTCCATTGCGTTTTACAGACACATTTGCGGCTGTTATTCCCTCTGCGAACTGTATTTTATCCGAGTTTCCCGTAGTCGAATCATAATCATATACGGTATCACTCCCATAACCGCGCCCGAAAATATAGGTGTCATTGCCGGAACCGCCTTCCAAATAGTCATTCCCTGATGATCCGTCAAGAACATCATCGCCGGAATATCCGTAAAGCCGGTCATCTCCGATGCCGCCTTTCAGATTATCCGAAGTATTATTTGCTCCACTCACGGTAACCCCAGCAACTGCTTTTGAGGTAATTGCTGATATATCCCAGGACGTTCCGTCGGCAAATTGCAGCTTCTCGATCTTATAATAGTCATTATAAAAGAAATTACTTACCGTAAGCTTGTCTGAAGTTCCGTTGATTCTTATTTCTAAGTCATAACTGTTTTTTATTATAGAAATATCCGCAGTGGTCAGCCCTTCAGCCAGTGTAATCCTGTCTAAATTACCGCTTGTATAGTCGTAATCATATATTGTATCCTGCCCAAAACCGCGTCCAAATACATAGATATCGTTACCATAACTGCCCTCCATATAGTCGTTCCCGGTCCCGCCGTCCATTGAATCCGCGCCGTAGGAGCCGTACAGCTTGTCATCCCCGGTCCCGCCTTTTAAAATATCGTCGCCGTCCTGACCATAGAGCGTATCATTGCCGATGCCGCTGTCAATTGTATCGTTGCCTGCGTTTCCATAAATATAATCATTGCCGGCAAGACCATTTATGGTATCGTTAGTCTCATAGCCCTGGATGGTATCGTTCGCATCGCCGGCTATGAGTAGTGCATTTTTAACAAAAGCATTGTCCCATACTGTTCCGTCGGCAAACTCGATTTGCTCAACCAGATAATAATTACTGCTGTCAAAGTAACTATTGATCGTTAATTTATCAGATGTACCATAGATGCTTAGTTCTAAATTCGATCCGGTTCTTTTTAGAGTGATATCCCCGGGAGCAACTCCCTCTAAGAAACTTACCTTGTCTATATTCCCGCTTGTGTAGTCATAATCATAAATGGTGTCCTGGCCGTACCCACGCCCGAATACATAGGTGTCGTTGCCGCTGCTTCCTTCCAGAGAGTCGTTTCCGGTTCCGCCATCCAACGTATCTGCACCATAGGAACCATACAGTTTATCATTTCCGGTTCCACCGGTTAACGTATCATTGCCGTATTCCCCATAAACCGTATCATCACCTGAGCCGCCCAGAATGGTGTCATTGCCATCGCCGCCATACAAGATATCGTTTTCGGCTCCGCCATCGATTGTGTCATCTCCGGTATAGCCGTAGATCGTATCATTGCCGCCAAGGCCATTAAAGGTATCATTTGTTTCATAGCCCTGTATGACGTCTTTTTCTTCGCCAGCAGCAAGCACGGCATTCTTGATAAATGCCATATCCCAGCTTGTTCCATCTGCAAACAGTATTTGCTCAACCTTATAGTAGTTGCTGCTGTCAAAGTAGTTGTTTACAGTCAATTTGTCATTTGTTCCGTTAATGCTTAATTCAAGGTTTGAACGATTTCTTTTGATCAAAATATCGTCAGGGAGTACCCCTTCGGAAATTGTTATTCTATCGATATTCCCGCTTGTGTAGTCATAATCATAAATGGTGTCCTGGCCGTACCCACGCCCGAATACATAGGTATCATTGCCGCTGCCTCCTTCCAGGTAGTCGTTCCCGCTTCCGCCGTCCAGATAATCCGTACCATAGCTGCCGTAAAACTTGTCATCGCCTGCCCCGCCTGAAAGAATATCGTCACCGTACTCGCCGTTCAGGGTATCGTCACCGTCTCCGCCTGCCAAAATATCGTTGCCGTCGCCGCCATACAGAGTATCATTGCCTGTTCCGCCGTCCATTGTGTCGTTGCCCGCATAGCCGTATAAAGCGTCATTTCCGGCAAGTCCGTTCAGGGTATCGTTTGTTTCATACCCTTGAATTGTCTCGTTTTCTTCACTCGCCGCTATTACGGTATTCTTGATATAAGCAGTATCCCAAACCGTTCCGTCCATAAACTTGATCTGTTCTATTTTGTAGTAATCATTTGAAAAATAGTTGCTTACCGTAAAGATATCTTTTGTTCCATTAATGCTTAGAGCAAGATTGGAACCGCTTCTCTTCAAGGATACTTCTCCCGGCTGTACTCCTTCGGCTATTGTAATCACGTCGATATTGCCGCTTGCAGAATCGTAATCGTAAATACTGTCTTGTCCGGACCCTCGGCCAAACAGATACGTATCGTTTCCTGATCCACCTTCCAGGTAATCGTTCCCTGTACCGCCGTCCATCAGGTCTACACCATATCCGCCATAAATTTTATCGTCGCCCGCTCCCCCGCGAAGAATATCGTCATTATTTTCTCCATACAGAGTATCGTCTCCATCGCCGCCGATTACCGTATCGCTGCCTTCTCCGCCATATAGCATGTCATTGCCGGTTCCTCCGTCTAGCGTATCGCTTCCTGCATAGCCATAGATTGTGTCATTCCCACCGAGTCCGTTAAAAACATCATTTGTTTCATATCCCTGGATACTGTTATTTTCTTCACTTGCTGTCGTTACGGCACTTTTGATATAAGCAGTGTCCCAAGCTGTTCCGTCAGCAAATTGTATCTGTTCGATTTTATAGTAATCGTTGGAAAAAAAGTTCGATACCGTTAAAACATCCTTGGTTCCATTAATCTGGACTTCAAGATTATAGTTGTTTCTCCTGAGAGTTATATCCGCAGGTGATACGCCTTCCAGAAGACTGATTTTATCCTGATTACCGCTTGCGGAATCGTAGTCATTAACAGTATCCTGTCCGTAACCGCGCCCGAATAAATAGGTATCGTTCCCGCTGCTTCCTTCCAAATAGTCAATGCCTGCGCCGCCGCTCATCACGTCATTTCCCGCACCACCATACAGTTTATCGTCGCCGGAATCACCGCTTAACGTATCATCCCCGGAATTCCCGTACAAGGTGTCGCTGCCATCCAGACCGGAAATACTGTCATTATCTTCATAGCCGTAAAAAACATCATTTCCGGTGCTCCCTGTAAGTACTATTTGCTTGATGGCAGCGCTATCCCATAAAGTACCGTCATGGAACCGGATTTGTTCTATCTTATAAGCATCGTTGGAGAAATAATTGCTAATAACCAGCTTGTCTGACGTGCTGGTAATATACACTTCCAGGTTTGAGCTGTTTCTTTTCAATGTGATATCGCTTGGATTTACTCCTTCCAAGAAACGCAGGACATCGACATTACCGACGGTGCTATCGTATTCATTGATTGTATCCAGTCCATCGCCCCTGCCGAAAACATAGGTGTCGTTTCCTGTCCCGCCTTCCATATAATCCCTGCCGCTGCCGCCTTCCAGCAGGTCATTGCCTGTCCCGCCGTAGAGTTTATCGTCGCCGCTTCCACCAACGAGGATGTCACCTCCATCCCCGCCTGAAAGTGAATCATATCCATCGCCACCAAAAAGAAAATCCTCCCCACCATTACCAAGAATAGCATCATCTCCATTATCTCCCCAAATAGCTTCATTTGCATTGGTTCCAACAAGTGAATCATTTGTACTTGTGCCTAATATTTGAACTTTATTAGCTGCATCAATAATGCGCTGATATTCAATTCCTTTAGAGGCAAATGTTTCACGAAATGTTTCAAAATTCACTATGTCAGTAATGTTCAATTGATACATGTTAGCCGTAAATTGCTTTAATAGTTCCTTACCTGCAGCTTCATCACTGGAAATTCGATTTGAAATCTCAGATGCGACTCCAGATATATCAAACTTAAGACTATTCGAGTTTTCATCCCACATTAAATTAACTTTGCTGTAAAGATCCTTCAATTGGGATTGTGCCACAAGCAGTGTGTATACGGAATTTGAAAATTTATCAAATGCCTCTAAAAGTAAAGGTGCCGCTTGTCCATGAGGATTAGGATCCCTTGTTCCCCAGCACCATGTACCCAAATACTTTTCACCAAAAAGCACTTCAAGGGCCTCCAGTTTTCTGGCGTCTCCAATAACATTGCCATAAATCTGAGATGCAGCCCTGCTGTTAGGATCTATATTTTCAACACCTGTCCAAGCATAAATAATGTTTGTTACTAGTTGTTTTTTGGCAACAGGATCCGTTTCACTGACAAACTGTTCTACAAGACTCTGCAAATGTTTGCTGTTGTCATGTAGCATGGCCTGATGCAAGCTATAAGCATTACCAAATCCCTGAAGATCAGGTAAAGCTGCTACTTCTGATGTCTCTTCAAGGACACTTTTAGCGGTTGAATACATTGCATCCATTTTAAACCATACGTCATCGATTGATGCGGTTGTACCATCCGACTTGATATAAGATCCGACCTGCTTATGTTCATTTCCTTGTGCATCTACAATTGTCGATGAACTATATCCAGTGGCAATGGATGATACTTTAGCATCAGTAAGAGTAATAAGCTCGCCGCTTTCAGTAATACCATTTCCATTAGAATCCATCCAAATGCGAAGTTGACCATATTTTTCGTCATTATTATCAATTTTACCATCATGATTGCTATCTAAATCGGCAAGGGCAATAAAACCATTAGCTGCCTTTGAGCTATCCTTTAAAAGAGTGTTGTCTCCAAAAAGCTCTCTCCCGCTGTCAATAATACCGTTATCATTTATATCGCGGACTAAAAGGCCATCATCTTTGCCTACCCATGCAGTCTTTTCAGTAAAGCCATTGTCATTCTGATCAAAATTAACGCCGTCTTTGAGAGAGGTAGTTTCGACCCCATCACCGTCAAGATCCAGAATGAGAGGAGATTTCGTAATCTCCGCTGTATGGAATATGTCACGTAAATCATTAAGGAGATCACTTAGTACATGTCCAAGTTCACTTCCCACAATACCTGCAACACCATAGCCGATAGCTCCGGCAAGAATACCGCCGATACCCGCACCAATCGGACCTCCGACAGCCGCACCAACACCCATAAGGTAGGGCGCAATTGTTGTTGTTAATGCCCAACCGCCTATTGCACCGACGGCTAATTCGGTAGTGGATTCTACAATAATAGCAGTAGCTTTATTTGGGTCACCGTTGTTATATGCATCAACCGCACGGTAAATAGAAAGTCCAGCTATTGCTACAGTGCCGACAACGTCAACAACACCGCCAACTTTTGAAGCAGCTTTAAGTACGTTATCATACTTTGACGCTTTTGAGAGCAGTTTGGCAACATCGTCAGATTTATCGCCAATTTTGCTAGCCACAGCTAAAGCGGTTTTATCAAAGTCATTCAGCGTGTCCACCGTTTTGTTTGTGGTAGCCAAGTAACGGGCTAGCACATCATCGGCTATCGGCGCACCGTCTAAATTTGTTATCTGGCGGACATAGTAATCGATTTGTTTCGCTTCCATTTTCTCAAGAGTAGAGAAATTGTCGTAGTCTGCACCGAATTTTGAACGCACATCAACATCATCGGCAAAATTTTTCATCTCACCGATTGTTGTGTCAAAAACAGAGTTGGAAGGCGGATCGATGGGGTTTCCACCAGTAATTTCTGTTAAATTATCAATAATAATTTTATTGTTATCATCAACGTGAAATCTTAAATCATCAAATCGAGTGACACCATACTTCTTCGATGTTGTTAATCGATCAGTCACTCTCGTTAAATCATCCACCGAATCAGAGTCAATCAGTACTCTGTCTATGTATTTCAGTGAGAGTTTCTCTCCATCGGTCATACCATCAAAATCAGGATAAGTGCTTCGCATTGCATCATCCGAACGGAAACCCTTTGTTTGATTGGCATACGGCGGATAGTGAGTGTTGTCGAAATCAACTGTACTGACATCCATTTCCACCCGCGTCTCCGTGACCGGGTCATAATACCAATTTGTGGGCGCTGTGGTATTGCCATCGTGCGCACCATAAAGATGCTCATTATAGTCTAATGCCTGAATATTTCGATAGTCACCGGCGTATTCAGGATACTCAGCGGCATTTAACATATGATGCCCATAGTACGAAGTATTATTCTGTGGGTCGATTATCGGCAATCCGTCAGCATCCATCTGAAATGCGCGTCCAGCACTTGACTTTTCGTTTCCAGATTCGCCCACATTCAATATGGCTTCCATTTGCTCCGGGGTCCACTCCCGTGTGCCTAATCCTTGTTTTAAAAGTTCACGCTCATTATTCCAAAAGTTTTGGACAGCTTGATCGCGAATTTTCTTTATAAATGTATTTCTGTCTGCTTCCGTCATGCTTTGCAATAACTGTTTCCGTTCTTCAATACTAAATGCATTGAAGACATCCGTCATTTCTTTTTGCGACAGTTCCAGTAACCACATACTACCCTACTCCTTCCACTTCTTTTTAGATTCCAGCATTGCTAGAGCCTTAGCCTGCTCTTCAGTTAATCCTTCCGCAGAATTCTTTTTAGCTTCAAGCATAGCCAACATCATAGCTCCTAGTTTATTCGTTGTTTCGTCCTCGCCTAGCATGCTTTTTCCACTTTGTATCAGATCAAGAAGGATATCTTTAAAGCTATCGAATTCTTCCCTTTCTCTATCAAATAGTCTTACAATTTTTCCCGTCGTTTTTGAAAAACAAACTATTTCTCCGCTACCACCCAAGTGACCAATAATAACCATATCCTCCGGGATAAATTCATTCTTTATAACCATCCCTTTTAAGCTTGAAAGCCGTGCTGTCATACCTAATATCTGCGAACCGTTGGAAAACCGCAGCCATTCTTTGTAAGATTCAGGAATTGCGATGCCATTGGTGCGTTCCCAATCCAAGATTTCCTCCTCGGTGACAGGCGGGTTAAATCGTGATTCATTCATTTCCATGTCTTCCATACGCTTGCATAGTTCCTGCAGCTCGCGGATTTCTTTTTGTAAGCTATTGTTTTGAATTTCCATAACAGATTTCCTCCTATAAAATAAATTTCACTATACTTATAGTTACGTTTTCATTGCGTCAATTATCAAGAAATGTCATTATAAATTGTTTCCGGCCTTCAACACTTAACTCATTGAAGGCATCCGTCTTTTCTCTTCTCGACATTTCTAGTATCGTCATACTTGCTTATTCCCCTCCCTCTTCCTTTTAGCTTCAACCATAGCCATCAACTTAGCTATTGTTTCCTTAGACGTTTCATCCTCGCCTAGTATACTCTTCCCCTTACGTATCAGTTCAAGAATGATATCTTTAAAGCTATCGAATTCATCCCTTTCTCTATCAAATAGTCTTACAATTTTTCCCGTCGTTTTTGAGAAACAGAGTATTTCTCCGCTACCACCCAAGTGGCCAATAATAACCATATCCTCCGGAATAAATTCATTCTTTACAACCATCCCTTTTAAGCTTGAAAGCCGTGCTGTTATACCTAATATCTGCGAACCGTTGGAAAACCGCAGCCATTCTTTGTAAGATTCAGGAATTGCGTTGACATTGGTGCGCTCCCAATCCAAGATTTCCTCCTCGGTGGCAGGCGGGTTAAATCGTGATTCATTTATTTCCATGTCTTCCATACGCTTGCATAGTTCCTGCAGCTCGCGAATTTCTTCTTGTAAGCTATTGTTTTGATTTGCCATAACAGTATCCTCCTATAAAATAAATTTCACTTTACTTATCGTCCGTTTTCATTTAGCCAATTATCAAGAAATGTCATTAGCCTACTTTATCTCACCGCAAATACAAAAGAAATAGCAAAAAAACTCAAAGACATTGTTAGTCAATTTCTTAAAAACCGAGGACTAACTCTATCTGAAAAGAAAACTATGATCACGCGTATAGATGACGGCTTCGACTTTCTTGGTTGGACATTTCGAAAGTTCAAAGGAAAATTAATGGTCAAACCATCAAAGAATTCAATAATAACCCTGACAAGGAAATGTGCTACTATCATTCTGAAAGAAGGAAAAGCAGACAGTCAATCTGAATTAATCCGAAGGCTAAACCAAGTGATTAGAGGGTGGACCAACTATCACCGACATGTTGTGGCAAGTCAAGCCTTTTCTTACATCAACAACACTCTGTATCTGTTATTACAACAATGGGCAGAACACCGACACCCCAACAAAAATAAATGGTGGCGACTGAACAAATATTGGCATGAAAAGAATGGCAAGAGATGGCTGTTCATGACGGATGAATACAGTCTTATTAATCTAAGAAGGATAGACATCATCCGACACCCTAAATTGCAAATTTCTCGAAATCCCTTCTTACACGATGAGTATTTTGAGAAGAGAAAAATCAAGTTAAAATCACTGGTTGCCGCCAGAAATGGTGAAGAAATGCTTGAGCCGTATGAGCGGGAAACTCTCACGTACGGTTCTTAGACGAGGGAAAGGGAGCAATCCCTTTTCTTTAGTCGATTATACCAGTCGTGAATATCGCCAAGAACTCGATAAATATCATATCCGGCAAAGCATGGGACGCACCGGAAGTTGCTTTGATAATGCCCGGATGGAGAGCTTTTTCGCGACCTTGAAAAAGGATTTAATCTATCGGATTCCGCTTTATAAGTTGACCCGAGAGGAAGTCCGAAGTAAAGTCTTTGCCTGGATTGAACTTTACTACAATTTAGAACGGCGATATACGGCGAATGAGGGAAATTTGCCTCCACTTAAAAAGAGAGCTTTATTCCTTTCCAAGGTGGCTTGATGAAGAACATTCAAAAGGGTTCATGGGCCTGTTTGGGTGTACGCTTTTCTTGACTTTTTCAGTAGTTGAACCAGCTGGAACTGTTGGGTCAATGACAGATACTCGCTCAACAAGAGCTTCAAGCTCTGCTATTGTCAACGTTTCTAAGGCTTTTAATAATTTCATCTTTCTTTTCCTTCATATCTTCTGGAATATTAATAGAGAGCTTTTCCCATATAAGCGGTAAGTCATTCTCCCATGTTTTACTTAATTGAAGTGGAATATTTATTTCCTTCCAAATTAGAAGAAAATAGTACCATATGGGTTCCTAATGTTCCTTCCGAGAAAATACTAAAGATTGATCTGTTAAATTTATTGACATTTGTTTTTCTCCCTTAATACTTAAATCTATCTAATAGATCATTAATGTCATTAACTTTTTTAAATCCATCACTATGCTCTTCGCTTAAACGTTTCGAATATTGAACTAGCAACCAGTTTTGTAAAATTCCCGTTTTATACAACTCTGATTGCGCTCTTGCTCCATCTCCCTTCTTTGTAGAATTAAAGACATAAAACAAATCTTCTTTCCTATTCTTGAGTAAATAACCCACAATAAAATTAAACTGTAGAGTTTTAGTGTCAATAAAATTCTGTCTTAAAATTTTATATGCCCTTTCGGCTTCATATTTTTTGTCCAGTTCGTTGTCAAGAAATACATAATAACTGATATCAACTCTCATTTTGTCCGCATATTTGCTGATAATATCAGGATAATCCAAGTCCTTGACCTTTTTGTCGTTATATGATAGCCAATACTCTTCCAGCCAGAAGTCGTCTCCATACACCTCCCGAAGCCGTCTGGTCATCACTTCTGTTCCTTGTTTGGTCCATTTTGTCCCTAAATAATTGTCATCATAGACTCCCTTGTTTTTCTCCCAGTTGACAATGAACCTTAAATCCGGCTGTTCCTTTGGATAAGCCCTGGCGTAGTAATTGTGGTACCCGAACCCTTCATTGCCGGAAAGTGCAGGCTTTTCTACCACAAAGTCATGTCCGTAGGTGCTTCGCAAATAATCAGACATGTTTTTATGTATTTCAATTATCATTCCATTATTCATAGAACACCCAACAGAACTAAAAGTTAAAGAGATAAATAGTAACAAGAAAGTTATTTTCCTAATATTGGAGATCATGTGAATTCTCCTGACAGAATTAAATAATAGTTATGTATTAAAAATTATTTTATTTGCTAATTTATAAATTTTCTTGATATAGTTTAAATTCCCTGCTATTTATTTGGATAAATATTCCAACAATATTCAGCAAGTTTAGTTTCTTTATCTTAATTTTCTTTATAATCTTGTCTATTTCGCTAAAAGGCTTTCAAAATGAGCGACAAAATTCTGACCGGCATTTTTCCTATAGATATCCCTTCATTTATCATGGATATTATAATGAGCGTGTCCAATATAATTCTAAATAATTTCCTGGCTAGTTATGGCGATACTCAGATAGCTGCTGCTTTATTGATAATGAAGCCGTAGTTAAATATAGAATTATTACTCAGAAAGCATTAATACTTTCCGGTCCGTTCATCGGCATCCTGTTTATTTTCACCGATGCTATACAGGAATCACTTATACTCAATCCGTGATGGATTTCGTAGTCTCCTTATTTAACGCAAAAGAAGCAAGAATTGACTCTTGCTTCTTTTGGCATTAGTAAATATTTAAATGCTTCTTAGATTTATGGCAAAATTATCATGGGGTTCTTTGAGGATTCCCGGTAAAGCAGGAAATTCCGCCCGATAACTTGGACTAATTCCGCTCCGGTACGTGCGGCTAAATCTTCGGCTGCCGATTTAGGTTCTTCCAAACTGTTTTGCAGCACCCGCCCTTTGATAAGCTCCCGAGCCTCTAAAGCTTCGTTTACAGAAGTAACAACAGCCTCTGTAACGCCTTCTTTACCGACTTGAAAAATTGGATCCATTTCATTTCCCATGGACCGAAGATAACGTTTTTGTTTTCCTGTTAACACAAAAATCCCCCTAAGCCTTTCTATACTTCACTTTAATTAAGAATTTTATTTTACATAAGAAAACGTCTTCTAAGCAAGCGGAGACCATACTTCGTGAAGAGTACATAGCGGAGACGGGTTGGAAACATGACGTTTCCAACTGACCACTGAGTCAGGAGACGATTTGGTCAGGTCCCGTCATAGCGGAGGACTCGAGCGACTAGTTTGGTCCGCTCTGCTTACAGAGTGAGCGATGTAAAAGAAAATTCCTTATTCATACCGTAGTGCATCCATAGGTTCAAGCTTTGCAGCCTTCTGAGCAGGATAATATCCAAAGAAAACACCGACGACAATCGAAAAGGTTACAGCCGTAACAATTGCCCAACTTGATAACAGCGGCGGCCATTTAAGTAATTTCGCCGCCAAAAGTGCACTTCCCGAACCAACAATAATTCCAATTATACCCCCAATCAAAGAAATGACTGTGGCCTCCAGCAGGAATTGAGTCAAAATATCTCGTTCTTTGGCACCAAGTGCCTTTCTCAGCCCGATTTCCCGAGTCCGTTCGGTCACTGACACCAGCATAATATTCATAATACCGATTCCCCCGACGATAAGGGAAATTCCTGCGACTAAACCAATAATACTGGTCAAAATCTTTGTAATCTTATTGGCAGCCTGAACAAGCTGCTGGACATTAAAAGCATCATATTGATCTATTGTCCCATGGCGTTGATTCAAAATTCGTTTGGCCTGCGTTATCGTTCCTTCTAAATCTGCTTCATTTACCGTTGAGCCCTGAAGCTGATCCACTCGCCGGGAACTATAAATGTCCGACCATGTTCCCCAGGGCAAATAGGCGAATGCGTTCTGTGGGCCCATATCAAACTGGGCAAATGCAGACTGGTCCTTCGCCAATACGCCGATAACACGGCAAGGAACATTGTGGACAATCACCTGTTGCCCCAGTGGATTTCCCGCTCCAAAAAGAGTATCTGCGACTTTTTGATCAATGACAACCACCCGCCGGTCTGCAGCAAGCTCTTCATCTGTAAAAAACCGGCCGCTGGCGACATCTCGGCGTCGGACCTCGGCAAACCCCGGCGTTGTTCCAACAATCATAACAGAGATATTTTTTTGCTGTACTTCAAGTGTTCCGTATTCCATACTTGCCGGAATAAGACTCTTAACTTGCGGCAATGCGCGCTTAAGGCTCTCCATATCCTGCCAGGTCAGATTATTTCCATCGGGTGAATTTCTTTGGCCCACCGTTTTGGAGTAAAGAATAAACAGATTGACTCCAGTCTTCTCCATTTCTTGCATGATCGCAGCCTTGCCCCCCATCCCGATCGTCACAACCGCGATAACCGCTGCAATCCCGATGATAATTCCGAGCATCGTTAACCCTGCTCGAAGTTTATTCGTTTTTAAGTTGGAAAGTGCACCTCGTAAGCTTTCCAGAAAGCTCATCGCGAAACACTTCCCGTATCTAACTGGACAGGTAAACCGTTTGCCAGCTGTGCAGTTGGATTAAGGACAACAATGTCACCCTCTTTTAATCCTGACGTAATCTCCTGCAAGGTTTCATTCGCGATTCCAATATTCACTTCCGTTTTTGCCAGTTTTTTATTGACCACTCGAAAAACATAGTTCTTGCCGCTTTCTTGGAAAAGAGCTTCTGAGGGAATGGCTAAAACATTGTTTTTTGCTGCAGTCGCAATGTTTAAATCAACCGTATATCCCGGTTTTAGTTCTGCAGGAATATTTTGAAGATCCACTTTAATTCCGACCAAAGGTGTCGTATTCCCCTGGAGACTTACTTTACTTGCTGCTTGAGGCGAAACCTCCGAAACTGCACCCGTCAATGGAGTATTGCCAACAACTTTACTTGTCACCTTAACCTTCTGTCCGGATTGAACCTTTCCCGCATCAACCTCGTTAAGTTCTGCCGTAACCTGGAGCTTGCTCAAATCTCCGATAGTAATAAGCGGTGACTGCAAAGAAGCCATGCTTTCGCTCTGAGCATTCAACTCAAGCACTGTTCCCGCGATACTTGCGGTATACACATTTTGCGCGCGTTGAGCTTGAGCTACCTTCAGCCCTTCCTGGGCCTGTTGAAGCATTGCCTTTGCCTGCGAAACTGCAGTTTCCGCTTGCTGAAGCGCAGATCCTGTCTGCGCTTCAGCACTTGGCACAATCGCAGGTACATCACCGGTTAAACCGGAAACTCTGCCCATACTCATAGCCCTGCTGACTTCCATATTCATGGGAATCTCCACAGTTGGGATTGAAGAACTCCCCTGAGCTTGAGAAGATGTCCCTGCAAAAGCAAATTCAGAAGGCGCGGAACCGCTTTTCAACGTATCCAAAGTTCTTTGTGCTGCAGTCAGATTCGTTTGGGCTGTATTTACTCCGGCACGAGCTTGAGCGACTTGAGCATCCGCAAGGGTTGTGTCCATCTGAACTAAAACTTTACCAGGTTTTACAGCATCCCCGACTTTAACATAGACTTGGGATATTTTACTGGGTGCCACGACAGTAACCTGCTGTTGATTAACAGGGGTAACCGTTCCTGAAGCATATACTTCCTGCTGGATCGATGAATTTTCTGCTGCTGCCGTTTTAACCTTAACTTCGGCGGCTTTTCCACCTCCGAACCACCAAGCACTTAAGCTAACTCCAAGAACAATGAGTAATGCACTGATACCCCAGATCCACTTTTTGCGGCTCAATCTAGGCACCCTCCTTAGACAGCTGATTTATCTATCTCTATCGCCAAATCAACCTGGAATCTTAGAATCTTAAACTAATCCTCCCAGTTAAACTCAACTCCTGCAATCTGGACTTTATCTCCCTCTTTAATTCCCGCTGCTCGAAGAGCATCATCCACACCCATGGCTTTTAAAATATTTTGGAAACGATAAACTCCTTCTTCACTCTCGAAAAGAGTCATTTTAACATGCTTCTCTATCTCTTTCCCAGAAATAACAAAGACACCGTCTTCCCTTGTCAGTTCAAAGCGTTCTTTTTCTTCGGCATGGGTAAACTTATGCTGTTCATCCTCGCGAACAAAAATCTCAGGTGCCGGAATATCCGGCAATAACTGAGCAATTCGGTAGATTACATCCTTCAGCCCTTCGCCGGTTGCTGCAGAAACCGGGAAAATTTCTAACTCGTCACCTAACGATTCTTTCAAGCGCTTTAAATTTTCTTCTGCACCTGGAATATCCATTTTATTCGCAACAATAATCATCGGCCGTTTTGCAAGTTCGGGGCTGTATTGCTGCAGCTCCTCTTGAATAATCCGGTAATCTTCAAGAGGGTCACGATTTTCCGAGCCGGCAATATCCAAAACATGCAATATTAGACGGGTTCGCTCAGTATGGCGTAAAAACTCATGTCCAAGTCCCGCTCCGGTATGTGCTCCTTCAATCAATCCAGGGATATCAGCCATAACAAAACTATCCCCATCTTCTAATTCTACGACTCCAAGGTTCGGAACGAGCGTTGTAAAATGATAATCCGCAATTTTGGGCTTAGCAGCTGATACTCGTGAAATCATGGTTGACTTTCCGACATTCGGAAAACCAACAAGACCGACATCGGCTAGGAGTTTCAGCTCCAAAGTCAGATAGCGTTCTTCTCCAGGTTCGCCATTTTCGGCAAGGGTCGGCGCCTTATTCGTATTGCTCATAAAACGAGCATTGCCGCGGCCTCCCCGTCCTCCCTTAGCCACGACAACCTTCTGTCCATGCTCGGTTAAATCAGCTAAAACCTCTCCGGTATCCTGATCCTTAACTAAGGTTCCGGTTGGAATGCGAACAACGAAGTCTTCCCCGCCTTTACCATGCATATTTTTACCCTGACCGTGTTCTCCCCGGTCCGCTTTATAATGGCGTTTATAGCGGAAATCGACAAGTGTTCTTAAGCCCTCATCAGCCATAAAAACAACGTCTCCGCCCCGTCCGCCGTCTCCGCCGCTTGGGCCTCCCTCGGGAACATATTTTTCCCGACGAAAAGCGACTGCTCCAGCGCCACCGTCTCCGCCTTTTACATAAATTTTCGCTTGGTCATAAAACATACCCTGAATCCCCTTTATATCCGCTTCAAGCTTCAGCAATATCTAGTTTTCAAGTTCCAACCGATTTTCCCATACCACCTTTTCTCCTTGCATCGTTTTTAAATGAAAGGAAAATCCGTTGCGACCCTCGAGGTCTAAATAGACATCGGGATGTTCTCCGTCTATTCCTCGATATTTTTCATACAGAATCCGTATGCATTCATTAGTGTACCCGTACAAGGCTTGTCCGTATTCTTCCTGCCAAAATTCTTTCCAATAAAGCTCTGTTTTCATCTGCTTCTCCAGATAAAACTCGACGGGAATGCCTTCTTTCTGCAGCGAAATAATAAATCCTAAGATGATTGCTCCCGCAGTTTCTTGGGGAATTTGCCCGGCTGACTGCTCGGCTTCCAAACCACGAATCGCCGTACGCATATATTCCAAGGCTTTCTCATTTTTCCCCAATTGAAGATAGCCCATGATAACCTGACCGTGATTTAAAAAATCATGACGCTGCAAGCGATAGTATCCCAGTTGTTCTTTCAATAGGATGCGTTCTAGATTTTCTCCCTCGTGCATTGAGTTCCTCCATCATCAAAAAAGCCCCTGGGGAATCCCCAGGGGCTAGTTCCTGTTGTCAATTAAGCTTGAGCAACCTGGCGCTCAGGATAAATGCTAACTTGTTTACGGTTGCGATCCTTGCGCTCGAATTTCACATAGCCATCGATCGTAGCAAAGAGGGTATCATCCTTGCCCAGACCGCAGTTTTTGCCAGGATGGAATTTCGTTCCGCGTTGACGAACGATGATGTTTCCCGCAAGTACGAATTGACCGTCGCCACGTTTCACACCTAAACGCTGCGCCGCACTATCACGACCATTTCGGGAGCTACCTACCCCTTTTTTATGGGCGAATAATTGCAGATTCATTTTTAACATGGAGTCCACCTCCTCCGAGTGATTATTAAATATTTACTGCCATAGCTTTGCTGGATTTCTTCAATCCCCAAAACCATTGTTTTTAGAATCCATTGGGCTTGTTCCAGGGTTTGAGGATCTAAATCGGGAAGAGAACAGGTTAAATACCCATCCGTATCCCTCACTTCAACCTCGGGTTGTTGAGGCAAAAAGTGTTCTAAACCATTTACCGCTGAAATACTCAAGGCAGAAACTGCAGCACAAACAATATCTTGTCCGTACTCAGCATATCCTGCATGCCCGCTCAGTTCAAACTTATGAATCCTCTGTTCGTCATCCAGCCAGATAACTAAGTGTATTCCCTGCCTCATTTTAAGCTTGGATTGCTTCGACGAGAACTTTTGTATAAGGTTGACGATGTCCTTGTTTACGGCGGTAGTTCTTTTTGGCTTTGTACTTGAAGACAATAATCTTCTCTCCTTTGCCATGCTCAACTACTTTAAGGACTGCTTTAGCACCGTCAACAACTGGAGTTCCGACTTTAACCACGCCGTCCTTTTCAACTAAAAGAACTTTGTCAATGGTCACAGCGTCTCCAACGTTTGCATTCAGCTTTTCCACATAAAGAACATTACCTTCTTCAACGCGGAATTGCTTACCGCCTGTTTCAATAACTGCGTACATAATTACACCTCCCATGCCTAGACTCGCCTGTGCAGGCCAGTTTTTTAAAACTTGTTAGTTGCCTGATTTGTGCGGTTGCGGTGAGAAGTCACCACATTTAGTTATTTTAGCATTAAGTGCATCAATTTGTCAATTTTAAAATAAATACAATAAGTAGCTTTTTCAGGTCTATTCCAATCATACTCAAAAGCAAATTACGATTATCTCGAATGATTTTCACATGTACATCGCGCGAATGTAACGCTATAACGTACTTGCTCTCAGATTCGTCCGGTCCCTTCACAGGAAGAACAGGGTTTGCTATAACGTACAGCCAGGGTCTGACCGATCTTTTTACGGGTCATCTCGACAAGGCCAAGCTGGGTCAGGCCCATGATCTGACACTTTACTTTATCTTTGGCACAAGCCTTTTCCAGAACCCCAAGCACTTGCTTCTGATCTTCCTCGGAAATCATATCAATAAAGTCGATAATAATAATCCCGCCAAGGTTGCGCAGCCTTAATTGTCGGGCAATCTCTTCCGCTGCCTCGCAATTCGTATGCAGCACAGTATGTTCGAGAGAATTCTGTCCAACGTATTTTCCCGTATTGACATCAATGACGGTTAAGGCTTCGGTCTGTTGAACGACTAAATATCCACCGCTTTTCAGCCAGACTTTCGAACGCAACGCTTTACGAATTTCGTCATCCACGCCATAATCATCGAATAAGTTATCTTTATAGATCAGACGCACATGA
Source organism: Desulfitobacterium nosdiversum (assembly GCF_049860565.1). GTDB lineage: Bacteria > Bacillota > Desulfitobacteriia > Desulfitobacteriales > Desulfitobacteriaceae > Desulfitobacterium_A > Desulfitobacterium_A nosdiversum. Next base: position 1,391,544 of record NZ_CP172056.1, on the reverse strand, counting down.
TTTGCTGCAGGATGGCCAATTTTTCGAAGCGCGTTTCTCAGCCCTTCCGCAACCTCAGGTTGATTAACTGTAAGTGCTTCTACACTACTATCAACCCATTCGCGAATCATGCGTGATAACAAGTCTACATCTTCATGGGCTAGTCCGGGAACCGACACATGAGGTAATTTTTCAGTAATCTGCTGCCAAAGTTCAACAAGCTCCTGCAAATCTTCAGTAAGCTCGTTGCCCTCAACCCCTTCAGCGAGTGTTCGGATGATCACACCCATTCCCTGAGGACAGATACCCCTGGCCAGTTCTCTTAAGCGGGTGCGTTCATCCTCATCCGTAATTCGCCGTGAAACACCGATATAGTCTGTATTTGGCATTAGAACTGTATATCGCCCTGGGATCGTAATATTTGTTGAAATACGAGCTCCCTTTGTTCCTACAGGTTCCTTAATAATTTGGACCAAAAGCTCCTGACGCGACTTTAAGACCTGCTCCACCCGCGGCAAACGGTTTACACTTACCTTGGCATCCCCATCAAAGCACAGCGGAATGGCATCGGCAACATAGAGAAACGCATTTTTCCCCAGCCCAATATCGACAAATGCTGCCTGCATGCCGGGCAGAACATTTTCTACCCGGCCTCGATAGATATTCCCAACAAGATGAGAATAGGCACCTTCTTCTTCGTGTACTTCAATGACATTTCCGTCTTCAAAAACAGCGGCTCTCATCTGTTGAGCCTGTCCTTGCAGAATAATTTCTTTCAAAGGGCTTTCCTCACTTCCCAAAAGCCTCATGTTCCATGGGAGAATATTTCTGCCCTTCATAGCTCACGTAGATTCCTGTCCGTTTAATTCTAAGGATATCTAAATCAAGGGGAAGCTTTTCCAGATCGCAAAGGCTGGCGATCACCTCTTCAGGTCGCACACTTCCTTGATTTCCTACCTCAACTTCCAATTCGAAAATAGCGTTGTCTCCATCAATATGACCCTTCAGTCCCTTAACCCAAGGACGAATATCCTTTTCAATACGTCCTTTTTTACTGTACCTTTCATAAGGAATCTGCTTTCTTGCTAACCAAGAGGTAATTCCTTCCTGCAGGCGTTCCTCAGAAACGGGCAATCCCAAAGCAACCGAGATGTTGTAGCTGGCAGAATTCAATACCGCCATTAAGGCTTTTGTTCCATCCGCGATAACCCTTCCCTCGAGAAGACGGATTCCAACGGGCAGCTGTTCCTGGAGCCTTCCCAGAATTTCTTTAAGCTCGATTTCCTGAGCCAGCTCGATATCGACGTATTCCCTTTCACCTTCAACACCCACAGCCAAAGCCGAACCGAAGGAAATCTTCGGATGGGGGTTAAATCCCTCAGAATAGGCCGTTTTAATCCCTGCCCGACGAAGCGAGCGTTCAAAAACACGTGCTAGATCAAGATGCGCAATATATTTAGCTTCTTTTACTTTAGTAAAGGCGATTCTTACCCGCAAGGCACTCACCCTTTCAAATCAATCTGGACCCCTCTGCCTGGGCAAATTCCACACCCAGTGCAATCTTCATATCTGCAATCCAAAGTTCTAGCTTCCTGTAATGCTCTCCGATGTTCTGTGATAAGGAACCTTTTGGTTACCCCGCTTTCCAAGTGATCCCAAGGGAGAACATCGTCATAATCAGTCGCTCGGTTTGCGTAAAAATGAGGATCTAAACCGAGGGTCTTAAAGCTCTCTAACCAGGTATCATATTTAAAATGCTCAGCCCAACCGTCAAACTTGCATCCATTTTTGAACGCCCATTCCAGAGAATCGGCCAGTCTGCGGTCGCCTTTAGCAAAAACGGCTTCAAGGTAACTTGTTTTAACATCGTGATAATTGTATTTGATGCGTCGATCTCTGAGCTTTTCCTTTAAATAGTGCTGCTTTTGTTCGAGCGAAGCCATCCCTTCCTGAGGCTCCCACTGGAAGGGAGTATGTCCCTTTGGAACAAAAGAACTGGTTGAAACCGTCACTTTAACATTACGTCTGCCCAGTTTTGTCCCTAACTCTGCCACTTTTTTGGCCAGGGAGGCTATTCCGTCAATATCTTCCTGTGTTTCCGTCGGCAATCCGATCATAAAGTAAAGCTTGATTGTAGACCACCCTGCCTTAAAAGCAGATTCTGCAGCCTGTATAAGATTTTCTTCGGTAACCCCTTTATTGATGACATCACGAAGGCGTTGGGTTCCCGCTTCAGGCGCAAAGGTTAACCCAGATTTTCGGACCTTTTGAACCTCTCGAGCAAGGCCTACACCAAAAGAATCCAATCTTAACGAAGGAAGTGAAACGCTCACTTTTTCAGCGCTGTATTTATCTAAAATTCCATGAATCAAAGGCTGAACACAGGTATAGTCTCCAGTTGAAAGAGAAGTCAAAGAAATCTCTTCATAGCCTGTGGATTTAACGAGTTCTTCCGTTTGGCGCATCAGTGTTTCCGGAGAACGCTCACGGACCGGGCGATAGATCATCCCTGCTTGGCAGAAACGGCAGCCTCTCGAACAGCCTCTCATAACCTCCAGCATCATCCGATCATGCACGATCTCCATATAAGGTACGATCGGATCAGTCGGGAAAAAGGCTTCATCAAGATTATGGACAATCGCTTTTTCAACTGTTTTCGGAACTCTAGAATCAGCAACAATCTTTTCCAGCCGTCCATCCGATTTATACTGAACTTCATAAAACTCCGGAACATAAGCCCCTTGAATTTTAGCGGTCTTTAAGAGGAACTCTTCACGCGAAACCGGGTTTTTCTTTTGCTCTTCAAAAAGTTGAAGGAGCTCAGGCAGCGTTTCTTCCGCTTCACCCAGCATAAAGAAGTCGATAAACGGTGCCAGGGGTTCTGGATTGAAGGCACAAGGCCCGCCCGCAATAATCCATGGATGCTCCGGTCCGCGATCTTTAGCCCGTAGGGGAATTCCTGCAAGATCCAGCATGTTTAAAATATTTGTAAAGCTCATCTCATATTGAAGCGTAAATCCCACGACATCGAATTCGCGGATGGGGCGAAAAGATTCTAATGCGTAAAGAGGTATGTTCTTCTCGCGCATTTTCTCCTCCATATCGATCCATGGCGCGAAAACCCGTTCGCAGAGAAAATTCTCCTTTGAATTACCAAGAGCATAAAGAATCCGGGTTCCTAAGTGAGACATTCCAACCTCATACACATCCGGGAAAGCAAAGGCCATATGAACTGTTGTTTTTTCCCAGTCTTTGTGAATTGAATTCCACTCAGACCCTAAATATCGGCTCGGCTTCAGTACCTTTGGCAAGAAGATCTCAACCTGCTTTCGGATATCTGCCGCGGTAACGTCACTCATGCTGAAAATGTGCCTCCTTGTTTCGTTGTAATTAGATATTATAGCACAGCTCGTCTGATTATTCCAGCAAGGCGATTTGCAGGCGGCAAAGCAAGGTTCTGAGAGTTTTTAAATGCTTTGGAATTACATCGAAGAAATCTTGGAGATAGCCTTTTAGCATCCATTCAGGCGATGGCGTTCGCCGATCAAACTAGGACTCAAACTCGTTTTCTCGGGATGGGGTTCCCGCCAAAATCGCCATCCATGGCTCTGTTGGCGGTGGCTCACTTCCATGTGAGCCACCCCGCTGAAGTCTTTGATCGAGTTTTCGTCAAGTTTGGTGGCGGCTCTCTTCAAGCCTTCATTCCTGCTAAAAGGCTTTCTCTGAAGCTTTCAGGTATTCTAATAAATAATACTGATATGCCAAAGATTTTCAGTAGGCTTAATTTATAATCTCCAAGTCCGCTCCTTGCCACAAGGCAAGGCAATTGCTTTTTCTCGTAGTTTTCAAGGACCCGAAAGAGCCTTTTGTTAGCTATGAAGGCTTTCAAGTGAGACGTTACCGAACTTGATTTAAACTCGGGGACAGAAGCTTCAGCGGGGCAGAGCCCATGGACGGGCTCTGCTGCCAACAGAGCCAAGGATGGCGATTTTGGCAGGTACCCCTCCCAAAATCCGAGTTTAAATCTTAGTTCGGTCGGCGAACGCCCCGCCTGAATAGATAACAAAAGGCCTCTTTCATCTCTTCTAAAATCGCCTGAGATCAAAGCTTCCCGACAGGATAATGAATTCCATGCCTCATCATGCCCTCCACAACCTCGGTCTCCGTCAGTGTCCTCTCCACCTGAAACTCCTTGCCCGGTAAATGAATGAGAGCATAGCGGTCGGGTGTAAGTTCTTCAATTATCCGAATAAGTGGCGTTTCAGTGTAAGCTGTAAGAACTTTGCTCTTCATAAAACCTTTGCTCAGTAGTTCTTCCTTTTTACGCGTGAGCTGACGCAAAAAGGTAATTCGCGCGGAAGCAATTTCCTTATTGCCTGAAAGCAAGAAAAAACCGGCCAATAGGAAGAGTGTAATGATCCCTTCCATAGAATTTCCTTTTCCCGCAAAAATCAATCCCAGAATAATTAAAATAATGCCAAAGGCTTGACCGCAACGGGCAAGTACTTTTGTAGTACGCACAAAACCAAAAACATCCGAAAAAAGTGCTCGTACGATACGTCCCCCGTCTAAGGGAAGCAGCGGCAGCAAATTAAAGGCGGCTAACCAAAAGTTGATACGTATAAACTCTTCACTGCTTCCTCCCGACCAATACCCTTGCCATCGAATTGCCTGAGCGGCAAACAACAATAGGAAATTAAATAATGGACCCGCTACTGCCATAATGCTTTCTTCTATTTTTCGCCCTTCAAATAGGTCATCACAGTAAGCAGCCCCGCCAAAGGGGAAAATCTCCAATCCTACCACCTTAAATCCATACGCCTTAGCCGTAAGCAAGTGAGCTAACTCATGCCCAATGACCAGGGCGAAGATTAAAAGAGCCTGGGTTATCAGTCCCAGGATCCCATAGGCAAGTAAAACGAGCAAAAACGTCGGATGGACTCTAATACTAAGTCCTTTAATCTGAAATATTTCCACTCTGCCGCCTCCTCAAATATTACTTTGCTGTTGATGTGAGGTAAGGCATAGGATTTACGGGTTGACCATCCTTACGCAATTCAAAATGAAGCCACGGTTTTTTAAGGGGGGCGGAGAGTCCAACGGTTCCGACAACATCACCTGCCTTAACCGCCTGCCCTTTTTGCACGCTGACATCACCGAGATTAGCCAACACAGCTGTCCATCCATCCGAAAAATCCAGTTTAACTAACCGACCCAATTGAGGATCTTCCCCTACTTGTGTCACAACCCCTTTATATGGAGAAACTACAGGAATCCCTAAAGCACTCCCAATATCAATCCCGTTATGAATACTTCCTTTACCTTGACTATCTGTTGTTCCAAAAGCTGCAGTTACCGGCCCCGAAAGAGGCGGAACAAACTTTCCTTTCATTTGTGCATCTACCGGAGTTGCTTTTACGCCTCCGGACCCAATTCCCATCGCTTCTTTAGCCATTCCGTTCATCATGGCATACATATCGCCATTTTTGACCGTTCCTTTATAAATGTCATAAATGGATTTAGAAAGAATGTCTTCTCCTTTCGAGGCGAAAAAAAGCAGGAGAAAAAATACGACCGAAAGAGCTGCCTTTTTTTGCGTCCCATTCCATGAATAAAGAAGCTCTTTTTTAGACCTTTTCGTAGCATTTCGTTTTACCGGCCAATCTTGGTATTTTGTTCCCCGCTCACGGCCTAATTCCTGCGCCGCTTTTTCCCATTCCCAATCATCCCAACGTTCAAACGGATTCATCCTATCCACACCCCTTAGCTCGTACACTTGCTAATTTTTATGCTTCGGGGTAAAAAAAAAGAACTTCCCTTCATTCCTGTTAGATTAAAATAAAGTTGAACTGCAATTCACGATTAAAGATATTTGCACTTTACTGTTCCCTTAGGTATTAGTGTATAGTTTTGTACAGGAGGGATTTGTAATGAAGATAAGTGAAGTCATGAAGATTACAACGCTTACTAAGAAAGCAATAAACTATTATGAGGAAGAGGGGTTAATAAAGCCCCAAGTCAATCCAGAAAACAACTATCGGGAGTATTCACAAAGCGATGTTGATAAATTGGTACAGATATCTGTTCTAAGACAATTGGATGTACCCATTAAACTAATTAAAGATATAATAGTTAAGCCCGAAATGTTAAAAGACAAGTTAGAACAACACTTAATAAGTATAAATGATAAAATAAATAGACTCGGAAAAAGCAAGAATATCATAATGTCTTGCTTAAAAAGCACTAACGATTCCAATATTGAATTAACTAAACATTTATTATTTTTAAATAAGTGCTTAGAAATGGATGATCGAGAAAGAGAAGGATTTATGAAAAGACAGTTAAAACGTATTTTCCCTGGAAACTTTGGTAAAATGCTAGTAATTCATTATGCCCCTTTTTTAAATTCTCCTATAGATACAAAAGAAAAAGAGGATGCCTGGCTCAATTTGGTTGAATTTTTAGATGAAGTTGAGAGTATTGAGTATCCTGAAGAAATGAAAGAGATATATAAAAATTTAACCGACGAAGATATGGAAAAATATGAGAATGTTTCTATAAAAAATGCAAAAAAATGGATTGGAATAAAAGATGAGGAACTTCTTGATGAAAAGAAACAATTCCTAGAGTTTATAGAAAGGCTGAATAGTGATGCTGATATGCAATCGTCATGGCAAAAAACTTTTAGAATAGACAAAACCTTGAAGGAACAAATGAAGAATATTAACTATTATGAAAAATTTACTGAGAACTTAAAAATACTCAGTGAAGACTATTGCGAATACACTAACGCCATGAACAATTATATTAAATTACTAAACGTTAAAGTCGATGATAAAGGGAAAATAGAATTTGCTGATTAAAACTTAATTTTTTTGCAAAAAGGCCGAAAGCATAATGCTTCCGGCCTTTCTTATATCTTGTATTTTAAGTTAGAACATCAGTCGCTGTCGCCTTAAATTAATGCTGAGCAAAAGTCCTACTCCAGCCATATTAGTCCACATCGTACTGCCGCCGTAACTGATTAACGGAAGCGGAATGCCTGTAACCGGCATTATCCCGGAAGTCATCCCGATATTGACAAGAATATGAAAGACAAACATGCACACGACTCCCGAACCCACAAGCATGCCGTGTAGGTCTTTTGATTTCATAGCAATGCTGATCGCCCTAAGCAAAAAGATTGCAAATAGAAACAGTAAGGTGATTGTCCCAATAAACCCAAACTCTTCACCGATAACCGAAAAGATAAAATCGGTGTGATGTTCAGGCAAAAAATTGAGCTGACCTTGAGTTCCTTGTCGATATCCCTTGCCCCACAGGCCGCCGGAGCCAATAGCCCAGATCGATTGGATAATATGATATCCATCTCCCGAGGTATCCGCCATAGGATTCATAAAAATAGTCAACCGTTTCAGTTGGTAATCCTTCATCGGCAACGGAAGGCCTTGGACAAATTTTAAAAAGCCGGGTAAATTCGTAGAAAAATGGAGCCAAAGTGCAACTCCTACGATTAAAGCTCCTCCCAGCAATAATCCTCCAAACTTCCAAGGGTTAGCCCCTGCGATAAACATCATCCCAACAAAAATAGCAGCAATAACTAAGGTTGTCCCTAAATCAGGCTGTTTAAAAATAAGCGCCATAGGGACAGCTACGAATAAAAAAGGTGGAATGAAGTCACGAAAGCGGTTTAATTTACCCTGCCGTTTTGCTAAGAAATCAGCCAGAGTAATGATGATAAAGACTTTGGCAAATTCGGAAGGTTGAATGTTAAAACTTGCTGTTACCGGAATCCAGCGCTGTGCCCCTTTAGCAGCAGTTCCAAAAGCAAACACAGCAGCCAGTAAAGCAAGATTCAATCCATAGATCCACCAGCTGAACCGCCTGAATTTTTGATAATCAATCGCTGCTACAATAACAGCAATAACAATCCCCGTCGCAATCCACATCGCCTGAGCCTTGACATAAAAATAAGGTTGAGATTTGATGACATTCAGGGATGCCGTACTTAAAACTAAGAGACTTGCACCCAAAAGCAGCAGAAGAAAAAAAACAAAAAGAAAATCAAGATTCTTAAAGGTTCGTCGATCAAGCATAGATAAATACCCCTTTATAGTTCTTGTTTCTCATTATAACATAAGGGGCTTATGATTTAAAAAGGATCACCCCATTTTAGCAAGGCAACCCCTGTAAGATATCATTTATTTTATTTATAGTATCCAATATTTCCTAGCCTTTAGCCGCATAATCCCTCTTCATCCGAACTACCGGAATGTTCGCGACCAAGGCAACTTCACGGTCATCCTGGCTGAGGTTAACCTCCAGGGCTGATTCATCAATCTCCATATAATTAGAAATAACCTTTATTAAATCCTCTTTAAGCTGATTTAACATCTGCGGTGAAATACTGGCTCGGTCATGTACGAGGACAAGCCGCAAGCGCTCTTTCGCAATATTCTTCGAAGCACTCTCCTTACCGAGCATCCTGTTAATAAACTCTAACATGGCCTATTCCTCCTCTCTGTGCCAGGCACTTAGCGCATCCCCAAAATTTTCCTGATTTTATCCATGAAACCTTCAGGTGCATCAAGATTCATCAATGGAACCTCTTCTCCTTGAATTCTGCGCGTAATGCGGCGATAAGCTTCCCCTGCATGAGAAGAATGGTCCATAACCGCAGGTTCGCCACGGTTTGTTGAGATAACAATACTCTCATCGTCAGGAACAACCCCGATCAAATCAATAGCAAGAATATCCATAATATCGGATATATCCATCATATCACCGCGTTTAACCATTTGCGGACGAATCCGATTGATGATCAAACGCGGATTTCGAAGATCAGCTGCTTCCAATAAACCAATAATCCGATCGGCATCACGAACTGCACTTACTTCCGGTGTCGTAACGACAATAGCACGATCTGCTCCTGCGATAGCATTTCGGAAACCCTGTTCAATACCTGCAGGACAATCAATGATCGCATAGTCATATTCTTTTTTCAGTTCCTCTGCCAAAACCTTCATTTGGTCCGGATTAACTGCAGTTTTATCTTTTGTTTGCGCGGCAGGCAGGAGATATAGATTTTCGAAACGCTTGTCCTTGATCAAGGCTTGTTTTAGACGGCAGTTTCCGCTGGTTACATCAACAATATCATAAACGATCCTGTTCTCGAGACCCATAACTACATCAAGATTCCGCAATCCGATATCTGTATCCACCAAAACCACTTTATGCCCTGTCGCTGCGAGACCTGTTCCAATATTAGCCGAAGTGGTTGTTTTGCCAACTCCTCCTTTTCCCGAGGTCACGACAATAACTTCTCCCATGTTTAAACCTACCTTTCAAAAAATGTTTTTGTATATACTATCACCAAAGTAAGTTTTATCTTCCTTTACCTCTCAGTCCCGTCATTTGTACACCTTCAACGATAAGCTGGCTTTCCTTAATTTTTGCGATTTCAGGGCCGCGCCAACCTTCCGTTACTTCAGGTGAACGTGCAACGAGATCTGCTATTCTTAATTGAGTCGGTGCAAGATGATATGCACTGACTGTCGCTTTTCGCTCTCCCGTTGCTCCGGCATGAGCAACCCCGCGAAGCGAACCCATTACGACGATATTTCCGGTTGCAATTATTTCTGCTCCAGGATTTACGTCTCCAATAACCACAACATGTCCGTCAAATTGAATACTTGCTCCTGAACGAAGCGTCCGCTCAACAAATAAACAGGAACCTTCAACCATCCCTTCATCCCACACCCGTGTTTTTTCTGATTCCTGATTAACAGGGGCTGAAGTACGACTCGCATGATAAACCTCATCTGCCGTCAACCACCCCGCAAGAGTCAATCTGCTTTGTGCAAGGGCAAGTCTTAATTCCTCTTTTTGCTCTGGAGTGAGTACTTTGTCTCCCCCATAGCACCGGACCGCAGCCCCTTGGAGAAAGTGTTCAGATTCTCCGAGAAGTATTTGGAGTTCATCCATCAAAACGGAAAAATCCGCCTCAGGATCAAGGTATAATACCAGCCCGTCCCGAGTCCCTTTAAGCGCTAAATGCTCTGTTAATGCCAACCCGTTAATCCCCCATCGTCTGATTTAGATGCTTGTCCAAACGCCTCTTAGGAAGTAAATATATCTTTTTCAGTTTCAGACGTTCATATTAGTTCTACAAAACAAGTCAAATACCCTTTTCGTTCACAAAAAAAACGAGGATGATTTTCCTCGTTTTTAACTTTATTTCGTATAGATATTGTCAAAATCAGCCTCCACTTGTGGATTTCCAACCAAAATATTGCATAAAAGCCGCTTTAGCGACAACCCCTGCTGTTTCTCCACCGTGGCCTCCATATTCAACGACCCCGGCAAACGCAATCTGCGGATCGTCATAAGGGGCAAAGCCCACATACATACCATTATACAGCTCCCCGGCAATTGTATTCTTCGAACCAATTTGAGCTGTACCCGTTTTACCCCCTCCCGAATACTGGGGAAGATCAGAAAAAATATAAGCTGCTGTTCCTTCTCCCTTCGTTACCGCAGCCATTCCCTGTTTCACAGTTTCCAGATTTTGAGGAGAAACAGAAACGTTATTTAAAACTTGAGGCTGATTTTGCTGGGCTACATTTCCCGTTACAGGATCAATAATTTTATCGACAACGTAGGGCTTCATATGTTTTCCCCCGTTGACCAAAGTTGCAACATAATTTGCAAGCTGCAGCGGTGTATAGGCATTATAGCCTTGACCGATGGAATTATTGAAGCTGTCATAGATTTGCCAGTCGACATTCTGTGCAATCATTTGTTGATACCAAGTATCCACTTGCTTGATTGCGGTATCCTTTTTGGCTTGAAGGTTCTGCTTTGATTTATCATCAGGGGCCTGCGCGATCTTTGTTGCATAGTCCGTTTCAATCGTTTTTAACTTCTCATCGCGCATTTTGTCATAGGAGGGAGTATAATACCCCTTTTTCCATTCCGCAGACGGAGAGACTCCTATCGCTTCTCCAGGCAAATCAACTCCGCTCTTAACCCCTAAGCCAAATTCATTAGACAACTGTTTCATCAATTCGGGATTGGAATCAAACACTCGGCGTCCAACAATTTCAAAATAAATATCGGAAGACAGTGCTATCCCGCGCATCATATTAACCATACCGAAATTGTTTCCGCCCCACTCTGGGAACCCTGCCTCCTGCACCTTTGCATTGCCAAGAGCAGACAAGGTATCATTGAACGAATCTGAAGGAGAAACAACCCCACCTTGCAGGGCGGCCATGGCCGTAATCATCTTATACGTCGAACCTGGGGGATAAACTCCTGAAAGGGCTCTGTTATAGGATGCTGCGTCTTTATCCTGAAAATACCTTTTCGCGGTATCATCTGAAATTATCCCAATTAAATCATTGGGATTCATATAGGGGCGAGAAGCCATAGCCAGTATTTTTCCTGTTTTAACTTCAATGACAACGGCGGCTCCGACTTGCGCATCACTATGACTTTTTTGAACATCAGCAATAACGCTGTCCAAATTATTTTGAACGGTTTGCTGAAGATTGGCATCAATCGTTAATTGAATTGTCTTTCCAGGTTCCGCCGGTTGAATGACCTGCTTGCTGATCGGTCGTGCACTGTTATCGACAACAACCTGCTGAACTCCTTCTTTGCCACGCAGCCAATAATCGTAACTTTTCTCGACTCCCATTTTGCCGACAATATCGCCCTGTACATACTTAAAGCCATCCTTTTGCGCCAAAGGCTGCTGGTTAAATTGATCAATCTCTTTATCGCCGATTTCACGAACATACCCTAAAACTTGTCCCATCAACGTATTTTGAGGATAAGAACGCACTGGAATCGCATCAACGCTGACCCCGGGAAGTTCATCCTGATGCTCAGCGATTACGGACTGAAGTGTTTCCGGGACGTTTGATAACACAGTAACCGGACGATATCTTTCCCACTGTTTATTTTGAATCATAGCAAAAATATCTTCAGTGATAGCGTCCACCGATTCAGCCTGGTTGGGCCAATAGGGTTTAATGAATCCAGCTAAGCGACGAACAACATCTTTCCAGTTTGTATTCTTCGCTTGCTGTAAATCCAACCAGTCGATGGTTAAGGCAAATTCCGGAACGCTCGTAACCAAAAGTGTTCCATTTCGGTCCTTGATATCACCGCGCGTTGCCGGAACGGTAACCAGCTGCTGAACATTTCCTTGGGCCATTGTCGTATAATAGGATGATTTAGCAATCTGCAATCGCCAAAGATTAAACCCGAGAATCGCAAAAACCAGCACCACGACGATACTTAAACCCCATAACCGATGCAAAAACGGTTTACGTTCCCGATCTTCCATTAATATTCCCTCCTGAGTGATCTACCTTTCGTACTTCGGACGGTATCTAAGCCATCCTTTCAAAAAAGAGCGATGAATCCAAGGATAGCTGATGGGAACCAAGATCGCATTATATAACGAGACACCCATCGCTAAACGCAAGGCGTCACTCATCGTCCATTGCACCCCTACCCCTAGACTCAAAAAGGCTATTAACGTTTGACCCATAAATGTGACAAGAAAAACGAGCAATGTGGTCAACGCGAAATTTTCCCGATACCAGCGCTGAGCAAGCCAGCTGCTGAGGAGAGCGACCCCGGTAAGAGTCAAGGAGTACATTCCGAAATGCCGGCCGAGATAAAGATCCTCTAAAATGCCGGCACCTAATCCCCAAAAGGCTCCTATCATGGGTCGATGGTGTAACGCCATATAAATTGTGAAAAGCATAATCAAGTCAGGCTTTATTCCGCCCCAAGACCAGAAGTAGAAAACCGTTCCCGGTAAAATCAAACTCAGAAGGAGCATAACGAGCATAATAAAATACCGCATATTACTGCCCCTCCGTCTTCTTCACAATATACACTTCTTCCAGAGAATCGAAATCTTCTAAAGGCGCAATATAAGCCGTTTTTAAAAGTCCCGAATGATCCAGTTGAATTTGTTCTACCTTGCCAATCGGCACATCCTTCGGATAGACTCCACCCATTCCCGAAGTTAACACAAGATCCCCAACATTGATATTATCCTCACGACGGAAAAGCATTTGCAAATTGCCCTCCGAATCAAGCCGTGAAGTTCGCTTATAGGTACCTTGAACAATTCCGAAAGTTGCTGTTCCGGTGCTTCCACGCACCAGAGCGCTGACCTGTCCTTCTCCATCCGTGACTAAAAGGACCTCGCAGGTGCTCTGTGTAACGGCTATAACTTTACCCACTAGTCCATACTGAGCAATTACAGGATTATTAACGGCAACCCCATCTTTACTTCCTCTGTTCAAGGTAATCGTCTGATACCATGCACTTGGATTACGATTGATGATACTCGCCCCAACCTTGGTATATTTGTCTAACGTAGGACTGTTAAAAAATCCTTGGTCCAGCGCAGTATACCGCATTCCTGCCAATACCTGCTCTTTTAACTTTAAATTGTCTCCTGTCAGTTGTTCTACCTTTTGCTTGAGCTCTTTATTTTCCGCTTCAACCGCCCGGAAACTCCAGATCACCCGCGTATTATTACGAATTCCATTTCCGACCTGCAGCAGAACATTTTCAACAGGACTCAATACACGTTGCAAAGCCCCGCCAACGGGATTCGGAAAATGATTTCCTAGCCCTGTAAGGCGGATACTAACTAGAACGCCGAGCAGTAGAAAGAAAACGAGAACCGCAATTCCCGTCGCTGTAACTCTTCTTTTCCCCACCGAGGTTTCCTCCTCGCTCTAATTTACGCCTTTTGTAAAGCAGCAATTCTACGGAGGATTTCAGCATTTTCCAAAACTTTTCCCGTACCAAGAGCAACGCAGGAAAGTGGATCCTCAGCAAGATGAACGGGCATCCCCGTCTCATCAGAGATCAATTGATCCAGATTGCGGAGCAGGGAACCTCCGCCTGCCATCATTATGCCGCGATCCATAATATCTGCCGCCAACTCCGGAGGAGTCTTTTCCAAACACGATTTAACAGCCTCAACAATAGCTAGGACAGGCTCCTGTAAGGCTTCTTGGATTTCATCAGCTGAAACTTCAATGGTCTTAGGCAGACCCGTGAGGAGGTCACGCCCCCGGACGACATACGTCATTCCCGGCTCTGCTTTATAGGCGGCTCCAATTTCGATTTTAATATCCTCTGCTGTCCGATATCCCACCATTAGATTGTAGCGGCGCTTAATATGGGCAACAATAGCATCATCCATTTCATCCCCGGCGACACGGATAGAACGGCTTGTAACAATTCCGCCAAGAGAAATTACGGCTACTTCAGTTGTCCCGCCACCGATATCGACAATCATATTTCCGGTCGGCTCACTAACAGGCAGTCCTGCACCAATAGCTGCAGCCATAGGTTCTTCCATAATAATCGGTTCTTTTGCCCCAGCAGCCAGTGCGGCTTCCTTAACCGCACGTTCTTCAACAGGAGTAACCCCCGAAGGCACACAGATGACAACCCGTGGACGTGCAAATGGAGATTCTGAGCCTATAGCCCGTGAGATAAAGTACTTAAGCATCTTTTGCGTAACATTAAAGTCAGAGATGACTCCATCTTTTAAAGGACGAATAGCCACGATATTGCTTGGAGTTCGACCAATCATCTCTTTTGCCTTATCCCCTACAGCAAGCGGCGTTTTCTTTTCGGTATCCATTGCAACAACCGATGGTTCGCGGACGACAATTCCTTTTCCCCGCATATGCACCAGTGTATTTGCTGTTCCTAAATCAATTCCCAAATCTTTGCCAAACATCATAATGAAAGAAGCTCCTTCCGTTTCATCATATCCAAAACTTTAATCGGCTTATTTTCTCCAGCCTAAAGGGGGCTACAAGTTTTTACGTAAGGACACTAAAGTTTAAGTCGGTTAAATCATACCAGTTACTGGTACTTTTAATTTTCAATTGAACTTACCCAATTAGTGTACCAATATTCCTCTTTATAATATACCTCGTTCTTTAAGGCTTATGTACCGGTTATCCCCAATAATAACATGATCCAGTACTTCAATCCCTAAAATTTGACCACCATCCGCTAATCGGCGCGTAACATCAAGATCTTCACGACTCGGAGTCGGATCTCCGCTGGGATGGTTATGCAAGAGGATGATCGCATTCGAATTGCGACGAATAGCCTCTTTAAAACATTCCCGGGGATGAACCAGAGAGGAGTTAAGTGAACCCACTGAGATTGAGCTTATCCCAAGTACATGATTTTTCGTAGATAAACTGACAATTCGAAAATGTTCCCGATCCAAATACCGCATCTCTTCCATCACCAGATGAGCGATATCCTGGGGAGAATTGATCACCGGACGAGTCATCGGATCTGCGGAAACCGAACGCCGTCCGAGCTCCAAGGCAGCCTTTAGCTCCGCGGCTTTCGCCTTTCCTAAACCATGAAGCTGGGTTAATTCATGCACGCTCATTCGGGCTAACCCTGCAAGACCACCCGCCTCGCTAAGAAGTCTTTCCGCGAAATCAAGAACATTTTCTCCTCTTAAACCCGTTCGCAGCAGAATTGCTAAAACCTCTTTATTGGAAAGCATTTCTGACCCTAACTGGTAAAGACGTTCACGGGGCAACAATTCCTCCGGAAGATCCTTTAAACGGCGATAATCCATCCTTCACCTCGCGCAGGATGATATTTTCATGCTCAACCCCCCACGCACTCAGTCTTTCCCCTATATATTCCATAGGCAAACCGATTACATTGCTTAAAGAGCCTTTGAAATAGTCCACAAATTTCCCAGCTCCGCCTTGGATGGCATAAGCTCCTGCCTTATCCATGGGTTCCCTTGAGGCAACATAGGTCTGGATTTCCTGCAGGGATAACGGACGAAAATAAACTTTGGTTTGAATCGCTTCATTTTCTTGTCGGCCTTTTCCATTAACCAAGGCTACACCCGTATAGACCTCATGTTGTCGTCCGCTGAGTTGTTGGAGCATTTTGACCGCATCTTCAAAATCCATCGGTTTTCCAAGAATTTGAGAATCAATGGCAACAATCGTATCCGCTCCAAGAACAACATCATCATAAGATCCGCCGGATTTAAGCCATGCTTTACAACCTGCAGCAGCCTTGCGTAAAGCAAGTTCTTTAACTCCTGCTTTAGGCTCGACCCGCAGAGGCAGTTCTTCGGACACTTCAATTTTCAGAGTAGTAAAGGAAAAACCCCCTTCTTCCAATAGCATTGCTCGTCGGGGTGACGAAGAAGCTAAAACCAGCATGCTACCACTTCCTTGAGAGATAGTATCCACCTAAAGCTCCCAAAATAGTAGCAAAGGTAATACTTAATCGAAAACCAAATGAAAGGGAGAGAAAAAAAAAGTCAAAATAGGTATGCGACGGAAAGTCAATGACAGCAGGACGAAGAAAGGGAGCTAGAATTCCATATTTTTCGAGTCCAAACCCTATTAAAGTTCCTAAAGCAGCTCCGCTTAGAATAAGAATGATCGTACGCCCCGCTCCGGAATTATTGCGACTTGCCGGCATATTTTTACCCCCTTCCACATAGCAATTCAGCCAGGATGCTAGGCTCCTGGCTGGTTGTCAAATCAATATCAAGTTTAGCACCTTATGAAGTTAAGTGCAAGAATCCTGAAGGGAAAAGTCAAGATTTGTCACTTCAATTTTTCTACCCACTTAATCACATTCTCAGCTACATATTCTGCATCACTTAGCGAAAGAATCGAATAAAGCGGTAAGGTAATCTCATTTTCATACTGCGCCAATGTATTCGGATAGTCCTCGATGGAATATCCAATTTGTTTATAATAGGTGAACATTGGAATTGGGGTATAATGAACGTTTGTTGCAATCCCCATTTCAGCAAGATTTTCAATAAGCTTATTTCTCTTCTTTTCGGTGAAGCCCTTAATTCTTAAAAGATAAAGATGATAGGAACTCTCCATCTTCTCATCCACGAAAACGGGAAGAATAGCCCATTCTTTATCTGCAAACATCTTATGATAGAGCTGAGCTATATCCTTCCGCCTGCGAATCATATCCTCATAACGCTCAAGCTGAACAAGCCCGATCGCAGCTGCAATATCAGTCATGTTGCATTTCAAGCCATCGGTTAGAACATCATATTTCCAAGCTCCGGCTTTCATCTTTGATAATGCATCTTTGGATTGACCATTAAGTGAGGTATACTTAAAGACCTTTTTTAAATCCTCATGGCCATGATCTCCATCAAAAGTAATGGCGCCGCCTTCAGCGGTTGTCAAATTTTTAACAGCATGGAAGGAGTAAATATGAAAATCAAATTGATTTCCTACCCTCTTGCCTTTATATTTAGCACCAAAAGAATGAGCGGAATCCGAAACCAATAAAATATCCTCACGGTTTTTGGCCTTTAAAACGGCCCTAACCGCATCATAATCAACGGGAACCCCTGCAACGTCTACCGTAATAATAGCTTTCGTTTTTGGAGTAATGGCGTCGAATAATTTTTCTTCATCCATAAAGAACGTATCTTTTTTCAGATCAACAAAGGTTGGTTTAATCCCCCGATGAAGTGCTGTATTAGCCGTAGCCACATAAGTATACGGAGTCGTAATTATTTCACTGTCCGGTGAGATATTAAGGACTTTAAAAACAAGATCCATTCCTTGAGAATTGCTCGCCACGGTTACAGCGTTTTTGACTGAACAATACTCTTTGATCTTTTCTTCAAGCAAAGCCGTCCTGGGACCGCTTGTGATCCAACCCGATTTCATGACTTCGACAACGGCGTCAATTTCCTGTTGTGTTATATCTGGCGGTGAAAAAGGAATCACCCGATTTTCCATTTCTATCAACCTCCCAGCATACTATACCACATAATTTAGGAAGTACCATCATTAAGCAAAAAATTTTATAAGTTTTAGTATGAACATTAAGTTCTTAAACTGGATTTAAACTAGATAAGACTAAGATTATTTATGTTTATCCTTTGATCGGTAGAAGCCTGTGATTTGTTGAATGCTTAATTTATTATGTACACTTATTAGATCTATCGATTTTGCGTTTATAAATTCCATACAGCAGCGTGTAGTGTAATCCAAAGCCCAGGATTATTGCTGCCCCTAGAGTACCTACACATTGATATCCCATCTTTTGTGTCAGCATTCCGGAGAACATCATTGATATTCCAAGAAAGCTTGAACTTAATGTATCCGATACGGAAAAAACTCTTCCTTGCAATTCATTTGGTGTTAAAGATGCTAGGATCGTCGTTTCCATTGTATTGCTTAACGCACTGGCAAAACCTGCTCCGATAAGTGCCAGAACCGCTCCAATATAAACCGGACTATTAACAAAGAGGATCTGGAATAGTGCATCAAGAACGAAAGTTAAGCCGACAACTGCCTGCATCTGCTCTAGATTCGGTTTAAATAACCGCACTGTCGATAGACTCCCTACAATCATTCCAAATCCTAAAGAAGCATAGAGAAGGCCCAATCCTTTGCTTCCCATACCATACGCCTGATCGGCCATAACAGAAATCAAAACATTAATAGCCCCGCCTCCGACCGACCAACCCATAAATAAGTAAATAACATAAGCGACCGGTGTATTTCTGCGAATTTCGTTGAGACCCATTTTAAAGGATTTCCAAAAACCAGTGACTTCTTTTGATCGATTCCCATGGTTATCTTCACTCGCCCAATTAAAAACAACCGAATCCCCGTTTCGTCCTGTTTCTTTATGCGCGCCATTGAGAAGAAAGTAAGCGGAAAGAATAAAGGAAAACGCATTGATTACAAAAGATACTGAAGTTCCTAATTCCGCAACAGAAATTCCCCCTAAGCTAAAACCTAAGACCATAACAATTCCGTTAAGTCCAGCCAGGATAGAACTTGCTGTTCCGATATCCGTTGTTTCAACAATACTTGCCATATAAGCTGAACGGGTTGGTGAAAAAAAGGCGGAGAAAAATACAAGTGAGATCGTCAGTGTATAGACGAGCCACATATCCTCTTGGCGTGAAACAAGTAAAAAGCCGAGAGCTAAAACAGAACGAATAAGGTCACAGGCAATCATTACCCGTGTTCTGCGTACCCGGTCGCTAAAAACGCCTCCAATCGGACCAGCAATAATGTAGGGAAGAACACGCATCGCCAAGGTAGCTCCTACTGCAAACGAGGAATGAGTAATACTCAGTACCAACGTTAAGACGGCAATACTATTGATCCAGTCCCCCAGCGAACTGATGAATGTTGCGCAAACCAATTGTCTAAACAAAATATTGTTACGAAAGACTGTCCCTTCTGTCCGCACTTTCTTAATCCTCGTTTGACCACAATTCCGGAGGGTTCATTTCATAGATTCCATTTTCCCGATACATATAATGGTTGATAATAAACTCACGCCGAAGGGTGGCGTAATCCGGATGAAATTTTTTTATATGCTCATTGATCTCCTTTTCCGAATATTTATGTCCAATTTCAAGTTTCTCTAATATTCGTTCCAAAACAATTCTTTTTTTCTTGCGTTGTACAGGAAGCTGTTTTAGCTTTCCCTCAGGCGTGAAGAAATTTCTGAGAACAGCCTCTCGTTCTTTTTCTTTCCGGGCATCCAAGATATTCTTTTCTCCTCCCTCATGACTCGATATCCGGCTCAGGGATGAGTCGAGAATAACATATAATGTAGCCTGGATATCTCGTTGCAATGATTTCTCTTCTAAATAAAAATAGATTGTGTTTTTCTCTCGTCTTGATTTTACCAATCCAGCTTCGCGAAGTTTTGCCATATGATGAGTAATCGTCGGAGGGGTGATTCCAAGACGTTCTGCAAGAGCCTGACCATGATAAGGTTCTTTTGCCAAAAGTGCTAGAATACGAATCCGTGTAGGATCAGACAGCGCCTTGTGAAAATTGACAATCCGATTGAGCTGCAAAAGTTTTTCCTCCTTATAAACGTACTCTCATTATGTATAAGTTGTTCATCTAATTTGATTATTATCTAATTAGATAATAATCAAATTAGATAGTTATTGTCAAGTCTATAAACAACAGCGATAAACGACCCAGCTTCCAGGACACTCCTCAGTGAAAGACCTTTAAGCGAGCAGCTAACCAAACTTAGACAGTGGCGATTCTAAATAATATAAGGGTTGCGCATCGGGACCGAAAGCCTCCAGTGGAGGGTTTCGCCCCAAGCCGCCTGCTATAGAAGATGTCTTAACGGCGACAGGTTGCGCAACCGCCAACAGAGTCAGGAGACGTCGCCTGCCACCATCCATGGTTCCGACAACACTTGTCCATCCATGGACTTCGGATTTTGGCGGCGATGACACAGGACGTGTCAAGTGTCGCGTGTGCCAAGGAAACAAGTGCGATTGACTGCAAAGCCAATCGCGCGAAAACACGCGACCACCCGTGACCCAAGAATAGAGAGCCAGTGTCTTAGTTTGGTCTGCAAGCGCCTTGGCCTGAGACGAGGGTGCACTGGAAGCGGAGATAGAAAGAAATGCTTACCGTTTAAGCAATTCTGCTCCCGAAATACCCGGTTCCGTCATCTCAAAGGGATTTAAGATTACATCTAGTTCACGTGATGTGAGTGCACCTTTTTCCAGGACAATATCCCGGACTGGCCTTCCTGTGGTAATTGCTTCTTTAGCAATTTGTGAAGCCACTTCGTAGCCAACATGAGGATTAATGGCTGTTATGATGCCAACACTGTTTTCAACAAGTTCTCGGCAACGTGACTGATTTGCTGTTATTCCTGCAACACAACGTTCCCTAAAAACTCTTAAAACATTTCTTAATATATCTAAGGACTGAAGTAAATTGAAGACAATGACGGGCTCCATGACATTCAGCTCTAGCTGACCCGCTCCGCAGGCTAAAGCAATTGTAAAATCATTTCCCTGTACTTGAAAAGAAACCTGATTCACTACCTCGGCCATAACCGGATTCACTTTTCCCGGCATGATCGATGATCCAGGCTGCATCGGCGGGAGATTAATTTCTCCAAAGCCCGTACGTGGGCCGGAAGCCATTAACCTTAAGTCATTCGCAATCTTTGAAAGATTTACAGCCAACGTTTTTAAGGCACCGGATACTTCTAAAAAGGCATCCGTATTTTGCGTAGCATCCACCAGATTATTGGCCCGTATTAAAGGAAGACCCGTTAACTCTCGCAATAACTCGCTTACGGCTTCAATATATTTTGGGTCGGCATTTAAACCTGTCCCAACTGCGGTTGCGCCCATATTGATGATACAAAGGGACTTCGTCGCTTCTTGAATCCGGCGGATATCTCTCTCCAGCATTTGTCCATATGCCGCAAATTCTTGTCCTAACCGAATCGGTACAGCATCCTGAAGATGAGTCCGGCCCATTTTAAGAATTGAATCAAACTCTTTTGCCTTTTTATTAAACTCTGCTTTGAGTTCCTCTAAAGCGCTGAGCAGGTCCTTGGACACATTAAGGCAAGCGATTCGAATTGCCGTCGGGAAAACATCATTTGTACTTTGGGCCATATTCACATGCGAATTAGGATGAACTTTAGCATATTCCCCTTTAGTTCCTCCCATAAGCTCGATAGCACGGTTGGCAATGACCTCGTTAGCATTCATATTCATTGATGTCCCTGCCCCGCCTTGAATTACATCAACAACAAATTGTTGATTAAATTTTCCTTCTGTAACCTCTCGAGCTGCTTGGACTATTGCCTTCCCCACGCTCGGGCTTAAAGCTCCGACTTTAATATTTGCCAAAGCCGCTGCAGCCTTTACCCACCCCAGTGCCCGGATCAATTCCACATGAGGATGATATCCGGTAATCGGGAAATTTTCCATAGCACGGATAGTCTGGATTCCATAGTAAACCTCATCCGGTACCTCATGAAATCCGATTAAATCTTTTTCCTTGCGCATCCTTGAAAAATCCCCCTTTAATACTGAACTTAATTTTTTTAAATAGAATCTACATGAAATGTATTCACGGGTTTTCTGCGAGTGCATGACATTTAAAAAGAGCAGATCCGTCATGTATATTGTATACATTATACATTTATTTGTTTATCGATTCAATTCTCTGACCATAGTTTTCCCTATAGTTATTTTTATTTACTTGGTTTTTCTTTACTCTTATAAATGAAAAAAGTAAGACAAACTGCCTTACTTTCTTAATCAATCACTATGTATTTTTTAGGTGGTTTCCTTTAAGCACTTCTCATTTTTCAACTAAAAGCGTTGAGCTCCTACATTAAAGGTTAATACTTCGAGGTTAACCGCTAAATCAACATTTCTCAATTCAACTTCAGGGGGCACATTAAGAACGCCCGGTGCAAAATTGAGAATTGCTTTTACTCCCGAAGCAACAAGCTTATCGGCAATATCCTGAGCAGCAGCAGCGGGTACTGCGATAATCCCAATCTGAGTTTTATTCGCTGCAACAACCTCTTCGAGTTTTTCGAGCGACATAACTTCGACATCCTTAATTTGGGTTCCAATCTTATGGGGATCATTATCAAAAATGCTTGTGATCACAAATCCGCGTTCTCTAAATCCCTTATAAGAGCTAAGCGCTAAGCCTAAGTTTCCTAAGCCGACGAGTGTTACACTCCAGTCTTGGGCAAGTCCTAAGATTTTTAAAATATGATGATGCAAGTCCTTAACGTTATAACCTACACCTCGGGTTCCAAATTCTCCAAAATACGCTAAGTCTTTACGAACTTGTGCGGGGCTTACGCCCACACCCTCCGCTACATCTCCTGAAGAAATCGTAACAATTCCTTTTCGGTCAACTTCAGTTAAATATCGTGAATACACCGAAAGACGAATAATTGTTGCTTCAGGTATTTTTAGTGTCTTCAACCAGATCCCTCGTTTCAATCTTCGAATTAAAATAATAGTAAGTTAATTATATCACTAAGCTTAAAAAAGGCAAATTCTTTTTGTCGAATTATTCTCTAATTTTAGAACTGTCTATTATTTTGGGAGAATACTCCAATACAGACTGATCTTCTGCAAAAAGTCTTAGCTCTGCCTGCCGCTGAGAATTGCTCTCCAACGTTCCTTCCGCCTTTAGGACATAGGCGGTTGCCTGTTGTAATTGATCCAATTTTTGAGGCCATGCAATTGAGATTTCTTTCTCTAATTGGGATATAGTATCCCCTCGTTTTTCAGGTTTTTCGGTAAGAAAGTTCTGGATTGCCAGGAGAATCTGTGCTGTTTGTGCGGCTCCGCTTCCAGTAATCCGGAAGTTCTGCCCAGGAATAACGATATGTTTAGTTAATGTTTTGACCCCCCTCTCTTTGAGCACGTTTTGAAGCGAAGTCAATTCTCCTTGTGCATGTGCAAAACCAATAACTACAACCCATGGCTTCTGACTTATAACTTGTGCTTCCCAGCCCTGAAGTTCTAAACGTCTTTTTTCTTGCCTAGCATTTTCTTCTGTTTGAAAAGTACCTGCTTGACATGTCCAAAAGTCAAGCTCATTTTGCATAAAGTCTATGTTCATTGTTTTCATAGAATCTGGGGCAGTTTGGAGCAAGTCTATTTTAGGTGTACTTACTATTCTAACAAAAGTATTGCCAAGATACCAGGTCATCCATACAAATATACAAAATATTATAAGTCCAAGGCCCCCCATTTTCCAGTAAGTTCTCGTTTTCATGCTCCAGCCTCCCCCGTTATCAAACACTTATAACAATCAAAATTATATGGACAACTCCTTTTAAACCAATCTATGCTGTAATGAATACGATCAGAATAAAAAATAAGCGAGTTAATTCCCTTGAATCAACTCGCTTATTACAATTTAACTTATTCATGTATTTAGATTACTAAGGAAATAATCTTAAAGATAAAACCGGCGATTAACGCTGTACTGGGAATGGTGACAACCCACGCCATCAGCATTTGCTCCGCAACTCCCCAGCGGACAGCTGAGACCCGCTTGGCACTTCCTACACCCATGATTGAACCTGAAACAACATGTGTTGTCGATACGGGAAGGTGTAAACCTGGGAAAGCAGTTGCAGTCCAAATGACAAGTGAAGAGCTTAGATCTGCGGCAAATCCATTGATGGGTTCAAGTTTAAAAATTTTACCGCCCATCGTCCGAATGATCCGCCATCCACCAATAGAGGTACCTGCAGCCATTGCTAAAGCACAGGCGATTTTAACCCACAGCGGGGGAACAAGATTTGTAGACGCCTGCATTCCAACAGCTACAAGAGCTAAGGTAATAATACCCATTGATTTTTGCGCATCATTTGAACCGTGGTTAAAAGCAAGAAGCGCCGCCGAAAGAATCTGCATCTTGCGAAAGCCATGATTGACTTTAGAAGGAGCTACCCGCTTGAAGATAAAAAAGAGAGCCTTCATAATTATAAAACCGAGGATCATACCTGCAATAGGTGAAAAAATAAGAGCAAGAACAATTTTGGTAAGACCATTCCAATGTAAAATACCAAATCCGGCATGTGCTGCTGCCGCTCCAATCATTCCACCAATAATCGCATGCGACGAACTGCTCGGGATCCCAAAATACCACGTAATTAAATTCCAAACAATTGCACCAAGCAAAGCAGCAATCACAACTTCTGAAGTCGCATACTGAGGAGAAACGATATCCTTCGCGAGCGTTTGTGCTACACCCGTACTATAAAGTGCCCCTAAAAAGTTAAAACAAGAAGCAAGTACAACGGCTCGTCTTGGAGTTAACGCCCGGGTTGATACACTTGTAGCAATAGCGTTCGCTGTATCATGGAAGCCATTAATATAATCAAAGGCTAATGCGCTAAAGACCACCAAAATGAGCAAAGCCCCAGGACTAATCATATTTTAATACAACTCCTTTAAGGAGATCAGCTATCGTTTCACATTGATCCAACGTGTTTTCGATATTTTCAAGAACTTCTTTCCATTTGATAATTTCAATGGGGTCTTTCTCATGTTCAAATAACCATGCAACTTCCTGACGATAAAGGGAATCCCCTAGACTTTCTAAATGATAAATCTCTTCCGATGCTGCGAGAATTTCCGGTTTCTTGAAATGGATATTATTGAGGCATAGAAAAGCCTTTCGGATTTCATCAGCCGCTTTCACAATTTGGTGAACAAGTTCCTTCGTCCCAATGGAAGGCTTACGCGTTTTATAGAGTGACATACGCTCTACAGCCCCGTGAGAAAGGTCAACTACATCGTCGAGCATCTGAGCTAACGTATAGATGTCTTCTCTATCAAGCGGCGTAATGAAGGTCGAATTTAGCCGGTCGGTAATCTCTGTGGTAATATCATCAGCTTCATGTTCCATTTGATGAAGTATTTCTGCATCTTCGTCTGAAATGGATTCTTGATTAATGAGCTCTTCAAATTTCTGAGCTGTTTTGCAGACAACATCGGTACATTGACGGAATAGGATAAAAAACTTATCTTCTTTTGCTGAAATACCTAACATAATCTAACCTCCACTTTTCGACAAATAAATCCTCAAGTATTGTATCAAAAATGGAACGATTCAATGTTAAGTTTATGTTAATTTTTTAAAAATGGCTTCACAAATCGCCTTGTTTTAACAGAGACAATTACCTTTTATGACTTCTTTTGGCGAATAATCTCCACCAAAGCTTCCCGAGCCTCAGCAATCATATACAATGAGCCTGTTACACATAACATATCTTCAGATTGTAATTTTTTATATCCTTCGGTAACTGCTAAAGCAGGAGATTCAATTGTCGTAACCGGCAAGCCTTTTTCTTGAGTAAGCTGAGCTAAATACTCCCAGTTCCCTGCTCTTGGAGAATTGGGTTTGGTAATTATGACTTCATCTGCAAGCGGGGTTAAAATCTCTACCACCTTTTCACGCTCTTTATCCCCCAGCATTCCCAAACATAAGACAAGACGTCTGCGCTTAAAAAGCTTCAATGCATCAGCTAACGAATTAGCTCCGTCCACATTATGTGCTCCATCGAGCAAAACTTTAGGCTTCAAGGATAATACTTCGAGACGCCCCGGCCAAGTTGTCTTTTTTAAACCGTTATAGATATCTTCTCTTTTAATCCTCACCCCATATTGGGATTGCAGTATTTCACAGACTGTTACTGCTGTTGCCGCATTTTTAATTTGGTGAGTTCCTACTAAATGCAGACGTATTTTGGGATACTTCGCATGTAAACCCACGAGATTAAATTCTTGTTCTAACTCACCGCTCCAGCAGCTTTCCCAGCTAACATCCTCTCCAATAACCCATAAAGGAATGTTCAAAGATTTTGCCCGTTCCCGAATGACTTTTATGGCTTCCGGCCGCTCAGATGCAGTAATTGCTACTGATTTTGGTTTAAGAATACCTGCCTTAACGGAAGCAATTTCTTCAATCGTCTTACCCAAGTAGTCCATATGATCCATGCCGACATTTGTAATAACTGAGATCAAAGACTCAACCACATTTGTCGAATCAATAGCTCCTCCCAGCCCCACTTCAATTACAGCGTAATCGACCTTCTGTTGAGCAAAGTACATAAATGCAAGAGCAGTGCTCACCTCAAACTCTGTAGGATGTTCGACTCCGTCACAAACCAGTTCCTCGAGCATCGGACGCAGAGTGTGCACTAAATGAATAACTTCAGCCTTGGGAATCATTTGTCCATTGATCGTTATCCGTTCTCGATAATCGTTAAGATGAGGAGAAGTAAATAGCCCAACCTTAAATCCAGCTTCTTCTAAAATTTCTGCCACCATCATACTGGTGGAGCCTTTACCATTCGTTCCGCCAATATGAATGACACGCAGTTTTCTTTCAGGATTCCCGGCTCTTTGCAGAAGAGCTTGTATACGTCCAAGCCCGAAATTCATTCCAAATTTCGTTAAATTAACTAGGTATTGCAAGGATTCTTGATACATCTGTTCCATTTTCTCTTTTTCCAAAATCTTTACCTTCCTTCTAATAGATTTTTTTATTTTTCTCACTTTAGCTCATTTAATCCTGCAAAAAAAGAGAGAGGAAAAGAAAATTCTCTTCCCCTCAGCAACATTATCCATTGTATTGAGACTTAATTAACCACGTTATTTCGGTTTTAAGCCTCATTAAGCTCCTGCAAACGCACTTTTAAGGTACTGATTCGGGTATTTATCGCCTCAAGTTTTTCCCGTTCCTTAGCCACAACTTGTTCGGGTGCCTTGGCTAAAAATCCCGGGTTACTCAACTTTCCTTCAAAACGTGCTTGTTCTTGCTTAGCTTGTGCAATCTCTTTTTCAACACGGGCAATTTCTTTATCAAGGTCGAGGAGCCCCCGAAGAGGGAGATATACTTCCACCCCGCCTACTACAGCACTTGCTGCTTGAGCCGGTTTGGCATCCGCATCAGCCGCAATATCCACACTTGAACCGCCGGCTAAGTGCTGGATATTCAAACGTCCCACCTCTAAAATTTCACGATTTACAACCTCTGAAGCAACAAGAAGGATTTCTGCCTTTTTACCCGGCTGTACATTCATTTCCGCTCTAATGTTGCGAATAGCCTTAATGACATCCATGATTAAATTCATTTGGTTTTCCACGGCTTCTTGACGATAACCGCGGGCTTTGGGCCAAGATTGAATCATAATGCTTTCTCCCTTGACCGGAAGATTGCTCCATATTTCTTCTGTAAGGAAGGGCATAAATGGGTGAAGCAGCCTCATTGTTCCTTCAAGAACCTCTAAAAGAATCGATTGGACTGTCTTGCGTGCCGCCGGATTTTCTTTGTCATATAACCGGGCTTTAGCAAGCTCAATATACCAGTCACAAAATTCACTCCAGATGAATTCATAAAGAAGACGCCCGGCATCCCCCAGGTCAAATCGATCCAATGCTTCAGTTACAGACGCTACAGTGTCCTCGTAGCGAGATAGGATCCAGCGATCCGCAAGCTCCAATTCTCCGCGTAAACCCTCTTGGTAATCCTCAAGATTAAGCATTACAAAACGAGATGCATTCCAAATTTTATTCGCGAAGTTGCGTGTCGCCTCAAGACGTTCCGGATGGAACCGCAGGTCATTTCCCGGAGTATTACCCGTGATCAGCATAAAACGCAACGTATCCGCTCCATATTGTTCAATCACTTCAATCGGATCAACTCCGTTGCCTAAGGACTTGCTCATCTTCCGTCCTTGGGCATCCAGTACTAATCCATGGATCATAACTTTATGGAAAGGAACTTCCTTCCTAAATTCCATTGCCGTAAAAATCATACGAGCAACCCAGAAGAAAATGATATCCCGTCCAGTAACAAGGACTGAAGTGGGGTAAAATTGTTTAAGCTCCGGAGTTTGCTCCGGCCATCCCATCGTTGAAAAAGGCCACAGTCCCGAAGAAAACCAAGTATCCAGAACATCCGGGTCTTGATGAAGATGAACCGATCCGCACTTAGGACAGGCCGCCGGATCTTCTTTCACGCAAATTTCAGCTCCGCAATCCTCACAATACCAAACCGGAATACGATGACCCCACCAAAGCTGACGGGAAATACACCAGTCGCGAATATTTTCTAACCACCCAAGATAGATTTTCGAAAAACGTTCAGGCACAAATTCGAGACGGCCATCTCGAACAACCTCCATCGCAGGTTTAGCTAAAGGCTCCATTTTTACAAACCATTGCTGGCTGACCATAGGCTCAATAACGGTTGAACAACGATAGCATTCACCAACGGCATGCTGAAGGGTTTCAACCTTGACAAGAACTCCCAGTCCATCCAACTCTTTAACGATGGCTTTGCGCGCCTCATCCCGATCCATGCCTTGATATTTTCCGGCATTTTCGTTCATCTGTGCCTCTTTATCCATGACACAGATTTGTTCAAGGTGATGGCGGAGCCCCATTTCGAAGTCGTTTGGATCATGGGAAGGCGTTATTTTTACAGCCCCTGTACCGAACTCCCGATCGACATAATCATCCGCAAAAATCGGGATCTCACGATTCACAATCGGTAAAACGACCGTTCTCCCGATCAAATGAGTATAACGCTTATCCTCAGGATGAACTGCGACACCCGTATCTCCAAGCATCGTCTCCGGACGGGTCGTTGCTACAACAAGAAATTCATCACTGTCCTTAATGGGATATTTAATATGCCAGAGATGTCCTTCACGATCATTATGCTCAACTTCAATATCCGAAATTGTCGTATGACAATGAGGACACCAATTGACAATATAATTTCCTCGGTAAATCAGCCCTTTATTATAAAGATCAACAAATACTTCACGTACTGCCTTCGAACAGCCTTCATCCATCGTAAACCGTTCACGCGACCAGTCACAAGACGCACCGAGACGACGAAGCTGCTGGGTAATACGTCCGCCATACTGCTCTTTCCAATCCCATACACGCTCTAAGAATTTCTCCCGTCCAAGTTCATGCTTGTTCATTCCCTCTTTAGCAAGCTGCTCCTCGACTTTAGCTTGAGTCGCAATCCCTGCATGGTCTGTTCCAGGAATCCACAAAGTATTAAAGCCTTGCATCCGCTTGTACCGAGTTAAAATATCCTGAATTGTTGCATCAATGGCATGGCCAAGATGCAGTGCCCCAGTGACATTCGGCGGAGGCATTACAATGCTGAATGCTTGTTGGGATTCATCAACATCAGCATGAAAAAAACCATTCTTTTCCCAGAAGGAATACCATTTTCCCTCAACATCCTTCGGCTCATAAACTTTTGCCATTTTAAACTCTTCGCTCATAAATCCACCTTCCATAAACTTAGATACCTTATAAAATCGAATAAAAAAAGCCCTTCATCCCTAAAGGACGAAGAACTCGTGGTACCACCTTTATTCCCAGGACATTCAACGCTGTATAGTCCTGGCTCTGATTGCATTTAACGGAGCTATCCGTCAAAGAGTACTTTTCGTTCCCCCTTGCCCCTCCTGTGCGACCCCAGCCTCAACCGAAGAAACCTCCCAGCGCAGCAGCTTCTCTCTCTTAACAGTTGTTATCGGCTATTCCTCACATTCTCCGGGTTTATATGTTATGCTTTTGACCACAAGATCATACTATTATAGTATATCCGTTCCCGTATATTGTGTAAAGAATACTTAAAATTAATTAAAGGAATAATTTCGGAATAATTTTTCTAAAAAAAGAATAAAAACCGTTTATCCGCTCTCTTTTCTATGATAGAATAAAGCTATTGATTCTATTGGTAAAATTTATGTATAATTATCTATACATAATTATCGATATATTCTGAAATGGAAGGTTTTTTTCATTATGTGAATATATTTCTATTAAGACTTAACACTTAAACTTATTGAACTAAGCTGTCAAAGTTATCAATCAAGGAGGCTACTGGTTACATGGAAGATTTTCTGGATCGAATGAGTTCTTTTTTCTTTAGACATTCTCGAATTGTACGTTGGTGGTTTAATCTTAGTATTTCAACCAAACTTGCTATGGCCTTCGGAATTAGTTCCTTTCTTATTTTAACCGCAGGAGGTTCCGTTTACATATTATCAAGGATGGGAAAAGATATTACAGGTAATTCTGCCTTTATTCTGATACTTACGATCTTTTGCAGCTTTATAACATTCTTCTATGGTCTTTACATTGCTTATCTGATTACCTCTCCGTTACGCCGAGGTGTTAAATTTGCCGAACAAGTAGCTGAAGGTGATTTAACGGCAGAAATATCCTGTATGGGCCAAAGCGATGAAATTGGAAAACTGTGTGCTGCTTTAAATTTAATGCTGAATAACTTTCGTACCTTAGTCAGCGAAATTTCCCATGGATCCGATGTTTTCGCAGACTCGTCACGGGTTCTTTCCGAACGGGCAGAGAATACTGCTATGGCGGCAAGGCAAGTTGCCTCTGCTATTGGGCAAGTTGCCAATGGTTCTCAGACCCAGGCTAACAGCGTACAAACTATCTTATATGCTATCCAGGACATGACTCATGGAATCTCGAAAATTGAAGAAAACATTAACTTGGCTGATCACGCTTCAAGCCAGGCTTTACAGTTTGCCAATGAAGGTGATTCAGCAATGACAAAAGCTAATAATCAAATGGGGCATATTCATCAAACTGTAGATGAAACCGGAAAAATCATTTCTACTTTAGGAGAAAAATCAGAAGTCATTGGCTCAATTGTCGAAACGATTAAGGCAATCTCGGATCAAACCAATCTTCTTGCACTTAATGCGGCCATTGAAGCAGCTCGTGCTGGAGAACATGGTCGCGGCTTTAGTGTAGTCGCCGAAGAAGTACGAAAGCTGGCTGAACAATCCACTGTCTCGAGTGCTCAGATTGAACAGATTATTGTCGACATTAAGTCCAATTTGGAAAAAGCGATAACAAGCATGGATGCGGAAAAAGAAGTCGTACTCAGCGGCAGCTATGCTATCGGAGATGCGCAAAAAGCCTTTACCCGTATTATGGAAGGAACTCGTACGGTCAATGAACAAATTCAGGACGTTGCCAGTCTTGCTGCTGGAATTGCCCAAAGTTCGCAGAAAATCTCGAACGAGGTTTCTCAAGTTGCCTCGATTACTCAAGAAACAACCGCACAGACTGAAGAAGTCGCAAGCAGCAGTTCCGAGCAAATGCATTCCATGGAAGATATCAATCAATCGACCGAAGAACTGTCAAGCGCCGCTCTTGAACTTCAAACTGCTGCTCGAAGGTTTAAACTGGACTAATTGCAAACAGAAATTAAGCAATAAAGCGATCCATTGAGGGTCGCTTTTCTTTATGGGGCACGACCGTTATATTTTCTTAACCCCTGTTAATTCTGCCGTCCAATCATCTAAGGCGACTAAATCGTTGGGCCCTAGCTCTGTTATTGATTTTTTTCCTAAAGCGCGAACTCCTTCCTCCATTTCTTGAACAAAGGAGCGAAGCACATTTGTCACACTTTGAGTGGCCTTATCAATGTCTAAGCGATGCTTATATCTGGAGTCATACCAAACAAGCTGTGTTAAGGGTTCCCAGGGCATAACCTGTCCAATCTGTCCATGAATCAAAGCAAAGAGAGGAACAGATCCCAAACTTATTGCATCTGCACCCAAGGCTAAAGCCTTAAGGCATTGGCCTGGTGTTACATATCCTCCTGATACGGTCAAACTTATTTCTTTTCGAACTCCTTGTTCCACTAAATAACGCTGAGCACGCATCAAAGCAACAATACTTGGAATTCCAAAATCGTCGGATATCGTCGGTGAGGACCCAGCTGTCCCTCCCTGCGCTCCGCCAATGTCTATAACATCAAAACCTGCTTCTATCGCCACAGCTAAATCTGATTCTATCCTTCCACCGGACATTATTTTTAACCCAATCGGCTTTCCTCCAGCCTGCTTGCGCAGTTCAGAGACATAGTCCGGCCAATCCCAGGGATTTGAAATGCCGGGAATTACTGCTGTCATAATCACCGGTTTGTTAGGAGGAACTCCCATAAGTTCTTGAGCTTTACCTTGAATAGCTTTTGCTTCAATAATCTGCCCGCCAATGCGTGAGCCTTGGCCCATTTGCACCTCGATCATATCCGCCTGAGCAATCGCTTGAGGATCTCTGCCATATGAACTGCGGCTCACTTGCCAGATATATTTGCCTGCTTCCTGCCTTTCCTCTGTTAAAAAAGGCCCTTCCCCTGAACACAGTGCCGTTCCCGACTGTTTGGCTGCACGTGCTAAAGCCCTTCTCGCCTCTTCACTGAGCGCCTCCCCATATGCCATCCCCGATATAAGCAAGGGAATATCGAGTTTCAGGGGCTCCTCCGCTTTAGGACCAAGACTGACCTTCATGTCTACCGTCTCTGAGATTTCAAGGGGTAAACGGGCCATTTGGGCCGGTACAAACATTAAGCTATCATAGTGCGGAAACTTCTTTGACGAGCCCAACGGGCGTTTGATAATCTTTCCCGTCTGTGCCCTCAAGCTTGTCTCAAGAATATTTAAAATCGAAGTTCGATGAGTTGCGTTCCACAATTCCATTAGATTTTCCGAATAATCATCTTCGAGAAGACGTCCTATGACCAAACTGAATAAGCGTTGAACAATATTACGAAAATTGCGTTTTGCTAAATAATAAAAGAATAGCCCTAGGAGAGCATACCCTATGAAACTTGCAAGAACACTGATCAAAACAAGGACAAGCGTGTTTTGCATCTGGTTTTCCCTCTCTTCTAGGCTGTTTGTTCCTATTATTTTGCAGCATTTACCCAAAAATATTCATAGATAGCGCTTTACAATTAGGCCTATCTTGAACTAAAATCCAGTTTCTTCATCCCACCACGCCCGTTTTTCACCCTTTAACCAATTGTCCTCACTGACTTGAGAAATTTTGTCTTCGTGTTTATCCTTATTAATCTTAACATCTCGGTCTTTAGTCATCCATTGATCCCATTCACTTTCCCTTTGATTATCAGATGTTTCACTTCTTTTATACCGTTCTTCGTACCGATCATCGTAACGTTCCTCCCAATGTCGCTCATCATCCCAGGATGATGAACTAAACGCTAAAGGATGACTTGAGGCGCTTCGCCTCAAACCTATTCCGTCTATGCTCAGGCCTTGTTTGCCCGCTCCAAATGCTCCCGCTAAAATCCCGATCAGCCCGCCTTCAGCCAGAATTTGAACTGCTCCCCAACCGCTGATCGGCAGAAAAAGCGCAGCTAATATAATGCATAGCCCCACATATCCTAAGGCTGTCAGCCCCCCCAAAAACCAAATTCTGCTCCCTTTACCCGTTCGAAACCCTGCCGTAATACAACTCGCAATAAGCCCAATATCAACTAAAGTTGTAACATTGACCCCTTGATACCCCAATGTATTCCAAAGGATTCCCCCGAGCAAGGTAATAACGGTCACGAATAAGGCTGAGCTAATACCTTTAAGAATATTATTCCCCATACAATTTGCTCCTTTCCATTCCTTCTACCCCTAATAGATAAGCTTCTTACCTTATATTTACGTATAACCTGTCCCCTTCATAACTAAAAAGTGTTATCCTGTCAAGAAAACTAATACTCACCTTTAACTTCTTCTCGAATATAGTAAAGTGAACCCGAGAGAGGAGGTAAATTACTTATGGAGTATGCACGTTATGTTGTTCAGCCAGAAGATACAATTTATAAGATTGCTAAAGCTTATAATGTAGAGATGTCTGATATCATCCACCTCAATCAACTTAAACATCCCGATCGCATTTATCCCGGTCAGGTTCTTCTCCTGCCAACCTTAGAAACAAGCGGACCCATGCCCGGCGAAATTCCCGAACCCAATTTTACTTACGCCATGTGGCTCTATGACGTTTACGCCGGCAAAGACTCTGAACTTTCAGCCGTAACAACTTACTTATACCAAGCCGTTGTATTAGACCGTCCTGAATTTGATGAGCTTCTTCGTCCGATTGCCTATGATGAATTGCGTCATCTTGAACAGTTCGGCTGGGCATTGCGTTTCCTTGGTGTCGATCCCCGCTATGGCTCCTTCAGCAAAGGACATTGGGTAGATTGGCGGGCACGCTTCCTGAATTACACAACCGAGCTTTGTGCCATTCTCGACTATAATATGGAAGATGAAGCTAGGGCCGTTCAGCACTATACCGAACTGGCTCATAAAATCCCCATTCCGGAAATCCAAGCGATTCTCACTCAAATCGCTGCAGATGAGGAACGCCATTATCAATGCTTTGCTCAAGCTAAACAACAATTCTGCGGCTGTGCTTTGCCTGAACAAGCACTTGTTTCACCTCAGATGCCCGGTGTGCCGGGCAATATACCCGTGACACCCGAAACGCCGATTCCTCCGGCAGCAGGACCGGGACAAGGAAAAGGTTAAATTTATAAACACCACTTTTTTCTTATTTTCTTTTCAGGTATACTAAAAATTAACGGTATTTAAGTTCTTCTGTTTTCGATTAAAAATTACGTATTATAAAAAGCCGTTACCAGTTTGTAGCGGTTTTTCTTATGTTTCTTTTATGAAAGTTATCTTGATCGGAGTGAATAGATTGAATAAACGCCGTTTTGCTAATTTATCCTTGCTTGCTGTTACTGCCGTTTGGGGGGCAACCTTTATCGTTGTTAAACAAGCGACTGAGGATCTCCCCCCTTATCCCTTTCTCGCTATTCGCTTTGCCATAGCCTTTCTCACTCTACTCCCTTTTGTCTGGGGAAAACGCCGTCATCTCAGCCTGAAGGCTGTTGGGAAAGGGCTTGGCCTAGGCTGCTTTCTTTTTGGAGGTTATGCCGCTCAGACCATTGGGCTACAATCCACAACTGCTTCCAATGCCGGATTTATCACGGGTTTGAGTGTTGTAATCGTTCCTCTTCTTGTGAGTATTACAACTCGCAAATTCCCCAGTCCCACACTTCTTTTAGGAATTTTAAGTGCTGTTGCCGGCTTAGCCCTTCTCTCCCTCGGAGATGATTTAAGTTTAAACAGCGGGGATTTTATTGTTTTAATCTGTACCTTCTTTTTTGCACTTCATATCTTTCTTGTGGGCCGATACGCCCCAACCGAAAGCGCAGCGATCCTTGCTGCAGGGCAAATTCTTGCGGTAAGTCTTCTCAGCACGATCTTTTCATTAATTTTGCCACAACCATCGTCCCATTTTACCCCTTATGCATGGTTCGGAATCCTCTTAACAGCAATTCCTGCAACTTCACTCGCCTTTTATATCCAGACTAAGATGCAGCAATTTACGACGCCTACTCAAACGGCCCTTATTTGCTCTGCCGAACCTGTCTTTTCCGCCTTATTTGCCTTTTTGCTTGCAGGAGAAATATTACCTCTGCGTGGATTAGCGGGAGCTATGCTCGTTCTTTTCGGAATGCTGATTGCCGAATTTAAAGGTTCTAAAGAAATCGCAAAACCGTCAAAATAAACAAGAGATAAAAACCGCCCCCCGATAAAAGCGTGACAGGATAAAGGGTCCCTCGCCGTCTTAAGCTGAAAAACGGAATAAATCCCGCGGCAAGTGCCAAAAGCGCGCTCCACAATGCAAGAGGCTCTAAGTTCCATGGAGACAAGGCTATTCCCATTGCAGGAATAACTGAACTTTGAAAAACCATCGCCCCAGTAATATTGCCTATAGCTAATGTATCTTTTCCGCGTCTTAACCAGATAACACTATTAAATTTCTCCGGCAATTCCGTAGCAATCGGGGTAATAACCAAGGATAAAACAAGTGCGGGGATTCCTGTAACTAATGCCACCGATTGTACAGCGTCTACGAAGGTATGTGCACCCGCAACAATCCCTAAAAGGGCAAGAGTGATCTGCCCTAAGATGAGAAATATCCCCGGGTGCTGCACATGACGAGCAAGATATAACGGAGCTAAAGTTCCTGAATCATCTGAACCTTGGCTCTTTCTTAACGTAATGATGACATAGGCAAGATAGATTATAGGAAGAATTCCTGCCAGTCCTAATCTAAGAAAAGAGTTAGGCAGAAATGAGGCAAAAATTGCTAAGGAGTAAGTAACAAGAAAGAAGTTTAAATCCCGCCGTATTACATCACTTTGAATCCGCAAAGGGTGATTGCTCCTTCGAAAAATTAAAGCAGCCAAGCCAGAAATAAACAAAGCCAGAGTTGTCAACATAAAAGGAGCGCCTAAAATCGCACCAATCCCAACCTCTTCAATTCCTTCCTCACCCTGCGTCCCCAGAAAGGCAATCAGAGGAATCATCGTTTCGGGCAAAGCTGTGCCAACTGCGGCTAAAATACTGCCTACTGCTCCCGCACCTAGATTTAAGCGTTGTCCTAACCATTCGACACCGTTCGTAAAAGCTTCAGCCGAAGCCAGGATTAAAGCTAAGCTCAATAACATCAATACTATCTCTTTCAACGCTTCAGCTCCTCTGTTCTTTAATCCAACTCATCCATTATTAAACATATAGTAATGTATATTCCTTTTATACTGTTAACAGAATAAGCTTCAATAAATATCTGCCTGAATCATTTGCTTGTCTGTGCAGGTTAAAAAATGATGCTATCCAAAAGCTCAAAGAGGAAGAACCAGATTAAATTAAGTCTAGTTCTTCCTCTTTGATTAACTAGTAACCGTTTTTACACAAAAAACATAGTATATTTGTGACATCAGGGGTAAAGCATGGGCTCTCTCCCTTAACTTATTTTCAATTGGATAAAGCTTATATGTAAGGAGGAGTTTTATTTGCCCCTTAAGAAATTCGTAGATGCATTGCCGCTCCCGTCAGTATTAAGACCTGTTGGACACATTGGTTCAGCCCCTTATTATGAAGTTAAAATGAAACAAGTAAAGCAGAAGCTTCACAGAGATTTACCGCCAACTACAGTCTGGGGTTATAACGGTATGTACCCTGGACCCACGTTTGAAGTGCGAAGGGAACACCCCATTTTTGTTAAGTGGATTAATAAATTGCCTTTTGAGCATTTATTACCCGTAGATAGAACGGTGCATGGCGCTCATCCAGACCAGCCATCTGTCCGAACTGTCGTTCACTTACACGGAGCTCGAATACGTCCCGAAAATGACGGTTATCCTGAGGCCTGGTTCACCCGTGATTTCAAAAATGTTGGACCAAAGTTTTTGCAAAAAATTTACTACTACCCGAACTGTCAGCGTCCGACAACACTTTGGTACCACGACCATGCACTTGGAATTACTCGATTAAATGTATATGCAGGTCTTGCCGGGTTTTATCTTATTAGAGATGAGGAGGAAGATCGTTTAAATTTGCCTAAGGGAAAATTTGAAGTTCCTTTGGTAATTCAAGACCGTTCTTTCTATCCTAACGGAGAATTATTCTATCCAACGCAACCGAATCATGAACCTCCTCCGGCTCCGCAGCCACCACCGCCAATTGATCCGAACCTGCCAAACCCATCAATAGTTCCAGAGTTTTTCGGGAACACCCTATTGGTCAATGGTAAAGTTTGGCCATATCTCGAAGTTGAGCCGCGTAAATACCGCTTTCGCATTTTAAATGGCTCTGATGCCCGTTTTTACCATATTCGGTTAAATTCGGGACAGAATTTCGTTCAAATTGGTACTGAAGGCGGATTATTTGAAAAACCAGTTACGGTTTCCGATATCCTTCTTGCACCGGCTGAACGTGCTGATATAATTGTGGATTTCTCTGATCATGCTAACCAAAACATCATCTTGACCAATGACGCTCCGACTCCTTTCCCCGGTGGAGGTGTACCGCTTACTCCAGATCTAATGCAAATCATGGAGTTTAGGGTAAAATCACGTGTTTCCAAGCCGGACAAGAGCACTATTCCTCCAATACTCAGCTGCCTGGAACACCTCGACCCAGCTCAGGCTGTGACGGTTCGCAGAAACACACTGATTGAAAGCACGGATGAATTTGGACGCCCGCTTCTATTACTCAATAACCTTAGATGGGACGACATGCCCCTTACGGAGACTCCTTATAATGGGACAGTTGAAATTTGGGAACTATTCAATACTACGGCTGATACTCACCCAATTCACTTACACCTTGTCCAATTCCAAATCCTCGACCGTGCCCCTTTTACCGGCGATCCCAATAGTCCCGATGTAATAATCGGAGCCCCGCAGCCGCCCGACCCAAATGAAATGGGCTGGAAAGATACAGTTCGTGCTAATCCCGGTGAGGTTACACGCATTATTGCTCGGTTTGGACCGTTTACCGGTATATATCCTTGGCACTGCCATATTCTTGAGCATGAAGACCATGATATGATGCGTCCTTATGAAGTCCTGAATAACCATAATTTTGACCCTTGCGAGCCAATTCCTGGTGTATGCCCAGATGATTCATTTTCTCAATGTTTCGATTGCCAAAATCCTTTAACTTCAGAAGGCAAAGTTGTATATGATAAACCTGACTTCCACGTTAAAGATTAGAAAAGCAATGTAAATTTTTAAAAAGAAATAGAGTCTATCCCCTTACGCTAAACATTCAAATATTAGAAAACCCGCAAAGTTAAACTCTGCGGGCGTTCCTTACTTTTCTTTGGAAACTCGTAACCATGCTGATTGGCAAACTTTTCTTTATTCACCTTCACTGAATCATTCTACAGAAGAAGATTCCTAAGGGCAAAATTTTGGAGACTTAAATATATAGGACCTATCAAATTTGTCTTACTCCAAAACGAAGCGTATAAAACTCATTCTAGGAAATATGATAAGTACTAATTTGTCCTCGAAATCCACAGGACTGTATTCTGTCTAGATACTGTTTATGATTAGATATATCAAAATCATTCAAGTACCAGGTAATATTACCTGTCGAAAGTTTGTTACAAATCTCTTCAATGTATATTTCATCGACTTTAGAAAAAGAAAATCCGAATGAGTAAATTTTATCGATAGATGAAGAAATTTCATTAAAAAAATCTATGTTGTCTTCAATTGCCTTTTTAGTATTTTTTCTTAAAGCAAGTTGTATTTCTAGGAGTGCATTTTCTGAACCAGTGTATTTTCTCATATTTTCTTCGGTATAATCTGTATCATTACCATGTCCGAACAATAAATCGCTACCTTGCTGACCATGTATATGACAAATATTTTTTGCTTTATAGAGTATTTCTAAAGTTTTAGTATAATTAAAAGTCAAAAAAAGGTCATCTTCCTTACTTATTAATGATGCAAAATCAGGTTTTGCTTTTTTTTCCTTAATTTTAATTGTATTAACCCAATCTGAAAAAAACTTGGTAATTCTCTTTGTAGGAACAATAAGATTTGATGCGACGTCTTCGACATTGTACATATTCTTCCATAAATCGGGATCCCCATCTTCATCCAATAACTCAGGTATATCATCAAAGCATTCGTCAAAGTCCAAAAAACCTAAAGAATTCTCTAGATCACTCCATTTATCGCCGCTTGCTTCAGCGTTAGATATTATATACAATAAATAGTCTACGACGACATTATCATCATAGTATTCTTCACCATCCGGCATAGTTGTAGATTCTGGCATGATAAATTCATCACCACTTGCATCAGGATATTTAGCTTTAAGG
Source organism: Desulfitobacterium nosdiversum (assembly GCF_049860565.1). Taxonomy (GTDB): domain Bacteria; phylum Bacillota; class Desulfitobacteriia; order Desulfitobacteriales; family Desulfitobacteriaceae; genus Desulfitobacterium_A; species Desulfitobacterium_A nosdiversum. The sequence continues at coordinate 1,351,610 of NZ_CP172056.1, read as the reverse complement.
TATTGATGAAAATGTTCATAAGATGTTTTAATTCCATGGGCTAAGTCAAATCCATTCCCAATTATAAATAAACTACTCATTTTGAATCCCCCTCTACAGAACTTACCAATGCTTCTATGTTCTTTATTCTTCTTTCTGATCCCCATATATCACCAACTAATTGTAGACATTGTACACGTACTAACCCATGCATAGGTCAGAGCATTGAATATCTTCTGCCTTTTCTCCATTTGAAGTATAAGCGGTGTTTAGATTCATGATTTTAAGCAAATCAGCTACTTCAAGCTTTTCTCTATTGCCCACTAATAAATGTCCACCTGTTTCATCGAGGTGGGTAACAGCTAACTCTACCGTTACTATCCGGTTTAAAAAAGCCAAATCTTTTTCTACAGAGCGCTTGAAAGTTGTAACATCAAAATATCCATATCTAAAGTTACCTTGATACGCATTTGTCTGATTTGTTTTATCTCTTAAGCCTTCCGGCTTAATGTCTGTGCTATCACACTCTGTCTTAAATAGTCCGGCCCCGTGTCTCGTAAAGTAAGACCTGGTTACATAGCATATTGAAAGGTCGCAAGCATCGACACTGCTTAATATCTGTATTGCATTTTTTATCCCAGTGTGGGACGGTGTCAGATGAGGGTAATATTCTTTATTATCAGCATCCAGCAGTAACCCTTGAGCGCCCTCGAATACAATGTTGTCGTATTCATTGATGATATTATTTTCTACAATTTCCGTATGCTGAAACATGAATAATAAGTCATCAATATAGTTTTCTGTGATATTTTCGTTCCGGATTAGCTCCCATTCGCTATCTGTTAATTCCGTATTCAACTCGTGTAATCTTTTGGGAACGTATACCTCAATGGTGTTTGCGATCATGTTGGCCAATTGATCGAAGTTCTCTTTGATATACCCTATCGTTGTTTTCTGATGATTGCTTGTTCTCATGATGGTCTCATAAATACCTACTCCACAGCTTCCGTGCCTATTTTTATCCCTATGAGCCTCGACCATCTGATTAATCATTACATCGCAAGGAAATGTTACAAGGCAATCCTTATGGATGTAAACCCTTGGAACGACTCCCTTACTTTCCAGCACTTTGTACTCTTTAACGAAAAGCATTGGGTTTAGTATGAAATAACGGGAAAGGTACGTGAGATTGTTTTCATTAAAACTGCCGGAGCCAAAATGGCTGAAAACGTGTCTTCTCCCGTCTGATTTAACGACAGTGTGCCCTGCCTGGGCTCCGCCGTTAAACCTTACGTTTAGCACCTTTTCTCGGGCAGGGAATGCGGAACAGAAATAGTCTGTTAACAATCCCTTGCCTTCATCGCCAAAGTTAGCTCCAATTACAATCTTAACGTTTTTCATCCCACGTACCCCCGGTTTCTTAAAACTCTACGAGCTTATTCGATTTTGTGATTCCGGCCAAACCGTTTATAGCTTCTTTAACCACTACAGCTGTTGTTCCATCCCAAGAATTCACAACCGAGTCAATTGACTTGCCGCTCATTGCTTCGAGAATGGACACGATGATTTCAGGAATGAGTTCGTAATCCGATACTCTAATAGCTCTTTCACCAAGTAACTCTCGCCATTTTTCAAGGTCGCTATCCCGGTGCGACCCACCTTGAGCCATGCACAGATGGAACACTTCGTATTTCCGGTTCACCTCTGCAAGTATCTCCTTGACTGGAATATCGGCCTCAACAACATTGCCAAAGACCCTTTGAATCTCCCGTTGGGTAAGTTTTTCCGGGTAACCGTCATCGCCGATGGTAAATAAAAATCCTTTTCTTCCATACTTATCGAAGCAATCAATTTTTGTGTGCCGAGCGGCAAAGTACCATGCTAGCGGATAACTTTCAAATCCATTGCCACCGCCACCTTGTTCGAAGTAAAGCTCAGTCAACTGTTTCGCGATTCGAATATCCGATTCAAATTGTGTGACCTGCAAAGGTGCAACGTCACCAGCAGGAGCATCCCCGATGGCGTTAAACATAATTTGCGGGTCCGTTACAGGATTTCTGTCTAGAATTTCCTGAACAAGAACACCGAGTTTCTCAGCAACCACTTGAAGAAGACGACTCATTGAGCCGGTTACGTCAAGTCCGATACTAATCGGAGTGCTGTTTGGATGTTCGCTGCTGTCGAGGCTTTCCCTGAAAGTAACATTCTTAGGATCGAACTCTGATGCGATCTTCCTCGAAGAATAAATTGTACTTGTGGATTGGCCGACCACTTTTTTTGATGAGTACCTTGCCCAATCTTCTGGTTTCCAACCACCATATCCCATGAACAATTCCTCCTTAGTAATGAATTTTTATCTTAAAATAACTAAGCTGTAGCTAAAGACTGTAGACTTCCTTCTCTCCGACTTCCATTTTGATGAACTTTTTAGCTCCATATGAGTTTCTCAAAGCCGTGTTCCAACGCACGAACTCTTTTCTGGCCGAGTCTGCAGAACCCCTCTCCAGCCAATCTTTAAAACTATTCGGAATTTGTGCCTTATGTGGCAAAACTCTGCCGATGAGTTTAATCGATTCCAGGTCAGTTGTAATACTGCCCGTTTTGTTTGTTTTGGTTAAGGGCCCCATCACATCGTAAATCTGTTTCTGGGTACCGAGCATCTTTTCGCCCTGCCCGACGCAGTACCACCAGCCGCCTAATAACGCGATTGAGTGGTTTTCAGGTGATACAAAGCAATTTTCCAAACTAATTCCATTATGGGCGAGACCATTGTAATCTAAGAAACAGCAGATACTACCTAACCGGCTTAGCATCCAGGCTACATGCCTTTGCTCAATCATTCCTTGATAATAATTGAGAAGGTCTTGCAATCTAACAAAGTCCTTGGTCTTTTCTATGACCAATACCCATTTCCCTTCGACTGTCTCGAACTTATCAATGAATTTCGGGAAATACCGTTTGAACTCATCTTCCATAGCTTTGTTTTCATAAATTAATGAACTAACCCTGTGAATCGCGTTGTCAAAATATTTCTTGTGCTCTGCATCAAGTACATAGACCACAACGGAAGATGCGACGTATTGCACTCCAAGCTCAAACGAGAACTCTTTGATAAACTTCAACTTTTTATGCTTATCTTCTTTGGTCTTAAATTCGATAACATTGCTTTCTTCCCATTGTCCGGATTCAAACATTTTTTCGGCCTTCGCATAAAGGTCTTCGATCTTCTTGAAAACATCCTCAGCCATACTCGTCTTGTTTCGGTCCGGATGGTACATTTGAACAAGTAGCCGATACTCTTTCTTTGCTTTAACCGGATCGTTCGAGTAAAGGTCCCCGCATTTTACAGCTGCTAAGATCTCAGTTGGATTATTGATATCAACCATGGTATCACCACCCCATCGATTGCTACTGTCTTTTCTTAAACAACCTAGCCGGTCTGTGCGCCTTGCCGTCTGACCAATTGTCCGTCTCTATTATTTTATCGTTCATCACCCTTCTAAACGCCTGCACTTCACAGCCGAGCAGCAGTTCATAAACTGTCTGCAGCTCCTTAACTGTAAACAGTTCATTGACGAGGTGAAACGCTACATCAGTATACATTATTTTATTTTTAATTCGGTTAAGCGCATCGGCAATAATTATACTGTGGTCGAACGCCAAGCTAGTAATCCGAACACTTAGGTCCTTTACCAAAATGAAACTTAGCTTATCTTGCTCCCACTCGGATGTTGATGATTCTATCCAGAACCATTCCGACTCCTTACTTGCCCGTTCTGAATTGAGAATGATCTTCTCTTTTGGAGCAAGGGCGATGTAGCCTACACTAACAACCCTGCCCCTTACGTCCCGGTTTACATCGTCTCCGTATGAGTATAACTGCTCCAGATAAATATCATCGAGTCCAACCTTTTCTCGAAGTTTCCTTTTGGCAGATTCAATCAATGGCTCATCATAATTTACAAAGCCTGCCGGTAATGTCCAGCACCCGTTGTATGGCTCTTCGTCTCTTTTAACGAGTAGTATCTGCAACCCTTTTTCTGCCACTTTCCTGTTATTATTGAGCGGCTTATTATCCGTTGTCAGTACCACTACGTCCGTTGCCACACTCATTCGATCGTGTGTGCTAAAGTCTCGTTTCATTGTCCATAATCCTTTCGCCTATTTCTTGATTCTAATTATATATCAGCTCTTACTTAATTGCAATATGTTATTAACTATTTGTTTCTAACTATTTGCACCTAACTACGGGATCAATTGTCATTACGGAAATGTATAACATAAAAAGGGACCAGCCTTAGCCGATCCCTTCATCTTTCCAACTTCCGTTAATAGACATTAAGCTTAACATGTTTGTAAAAACACTAAACGCCCGCAAAGTCTGAAATATGATTTTGCGGGCGTTCCATTTCTTTAACCAACAGGGGGACAACAGACAGTCAGTTTAATTTTCCTCTACAGTCAGAATTTCTTCAACAGCTTTATGCAGATCATCAAGACCGTTTCCACTCTCCGCCGAAAATGGAAGAATCATTTGCCAATCCGGAAGATTCAGGCTCTCGGCAATAACCTTTAAATATTTCGGCCATTGGCCCCGGGCAATTTTATCAGCTTTTGTTGCCGCAACAAGAACAGGAATCCCCCGAGTGCGTAAAAAAGCTTGCATCTCCTGATCTTCAGCACTTGGTTTATGGCGGATATCTACCACTTGAATGACTGCGCGCAGGTTCTCACGCGTTGAGAAATACTCTTCCATCATTTTTCCCCAGCGGGAATGAACATCTTTCGAAACCTTAGCGTAACCATATCCAGGCAGGTCGACAAAAAACCATTCATCATTGATGTGATAGAAATTAAGCATTTGTGTCTTTCCGGGAGTATTTCCTGTACGGGCTAAGTTCTTCCGATTGATAAATTTATTGATAAGGGAGGATTTCCCCACATTTGACCGACCTGCCAACGCAATTTCCGGCCCGCTGTTCTCAGGATACTGTTGGCGATTCACCGCGGAGGCGGTATATTCAGCTTTACGAATAATCATATTTTCTCCTCTTAAAACTTCGAAAGCATATTTCTAATTTGAATGTCCAGCAAGCTTCTCGCACATCCACTCTCTTTCCGCTCCGGGGCTGGCAAACTTGCTACTATGGGAGCTATCTTCAGCGGATAAGCATTCTTTGGAGATAGCCGCTTCGAGCGAAAATGTCCACCGGACACTTTCGTGCCAAACCTTGGGGTAATACCTGATGTGAACCACTGGCGTCGCTATCCCATAGTAGCACCGTTTGCCGAAACGCTCCTACGCAAATCGTTCATTTCTGTGCGGGAAGCTATCTTATGGGTTATGTGTCTTAGTTCTAATACGGTTTAGATATAGGCCTTTCCTCATCCGGCAAAACCGTTGGCATCGGCATCTCAGCTTGTCCAAAAGCCGGCATTAAAGATGTATTCTCTATATATTTCTTTGATTCAGCCACCGGCAATAACGCAAGGCTGATGACTTCCTCGATGCGGCTGACGAAGTGGAATTCTAAATCTTTCTGGACTGTTTTTGGAACTTCTTCTAAATCTTTGCGGTTTTCCTTCGGCAAAAGAATGACTTTAATTCCGGCGCGATGGGCTGCCAAGACTTTTTCTTTGACTCCGCCGATTGGTAAAATGTTTCCACGAAGGGTTATTTCTCCAGTCATGGCAAGATCTGAACGGACTGCTCGTTTCGCCAATGCTGAAGCCATAGCAGTGACCATCGTAATTCCTGCGGAGGGACCATCCTTTGGTATAGCACCTTCTGGAACGTGTATATGCAAGTCAACATTCTCGTAAAAATCCTCAGGAATTCCGAGCTGCTTCACATGAGAACGGACAAAGGTTAAACCCGCATAGGCAGATTCCTTCATTACATCCCCAAGCTTGCCGGTGAGCGTTAAGTGTCCTTTCCCAGAAACCGGGGTGACCTCAATCGTTAAGATATCACCGCCGACCTCAGTGTAAGCCAATCCTGTAGCCGCCCCAATTTCCGGTTCCTGTGCAGCCATTTGAAAATGAACTCGCGGAGCGCCAAGCAGATCTTCCAAATCAACCTCATTAAGAGGATGTATTTCCCACTCTTTTTTAACCCAACGTGTTGCCACTTTTCGAATCAGATTTGCGACTTGACGTTCAAGATTACGGACGCCCGATTCCCGAGTATAACCTTGGACTAACTTAAGCAGCGTCTCATCCGATAACATGAAAACCTTTTCTTTTAATCCATGCGCTTTGAGCTGCTTCGGAACGAGATATTTCCGGGCGATATTCACCTTTTCTTCCTCGGTATATCCGCTCAGCGAAATGACTTCCATCCGGTCTAAAAGCGGACGGGGAACCGTGTGCAAGGTATTCGCAGTCATAATAAACAATGTTTGTGAAAGGTCAAAAGGAACCTCCAGATAATGATCGGAAAAGCTATGATTTTGCTCCGGATCTAAAACTTCCAGCAAAGCCGCAGCCGGATCTCCCCGGAAGTCAGAGGTCATTTTATCGATCTCATCAAGCAGAAATACTGGATTTCGTGTGCCTGCTGTACGTATGCCCTGAATGATTCGGCCGGGCAAAGCTCCAATGTACGTCCGGCGATGTCCGCGGATCTCAGCTTCATCCCGAACACCACCTAAGGACATTCGTATAAACTTACGATCCAAGGCCCGGGCTACGGATTTTGCCAGAGAAGTCTTACCTACACCTGGAGGCCCCACAAAACAAAGAATCGGGCTCTTCATTTTAGGCGTTAGTTTACGAATAGCTAAGAATTCTAAGATCCGTTCCTTAATTTTCTCCAGACCATAATGATCTTCATCTAAAATTTTCTCTGCACGTTTCAAATCCGTTTTGTCACGGCTCGTTTTACTCCAGGGTAAAGCGAGTATCCAATCCAAATACGTTCGAACGACAGTTCCCTCCGCCGACGTTTGGCCCATTTTCTCCAAACGGTCAGTCTCTTTTTGAGCCTTTTCTTCAACTGCCGAAGGAAGATTTGCCTGGGCAATCTTTTCCCGATATTCATCCGCCTCTGCCTGACGCTCGTCCTTTTCACCCAGTTCCTTTTGAATGGCTTTCATCTGTTCACGCAAATAGTATTCCTTCTGCGCCTTTTCCATCTGCTTACGTACTCTTAAGCCGATTCGGCGTTCCAATTCCAGAATCTCTATTTCCCGCATGATAATTTCGGTTAGACGTTCCAAACGTTCGGCAACGCCAATCGCTTCAATGACGGCCTGTTTATCCTGCACCTTAAGACTTAGGTGCGAAGCGACAATATCCGCAAGTTTTCCGGGCTCCTCCACGCCAATAACGGTTCCCAGCGTTTCCTGCGGCACTTTTTTACTTAACTTAGCATACTCCTCAAACTGATGGATTACGCCGCGAGTTAGAGCTTCGATATCCGGGTTAACAGATATAATATCTTCTTCGACTTCTTCTACCCGCACCTTAAAATAAGGTTCCTCGCTCATAAATTCCACGATCCGGCCCCGCCTAATTCCTTCGACGAGAACCCGCATCGTACCGCCCGGCAGTTTAAGAAGCTGTTTAATCTCTACAATCGTTCCAACCGTGTAAATGTCATCTTCAGTCGGAGAATCGATCTCGCTTTCCTTCTGTGAGGAAAGAAGAATCATACGATCATCCAGCATCGCTTGTTCGATCGCCGCCATGGATCGTTCTCTGCCCACATCTAAGTGAGTAATCATATAGGGAAAAACTAAAATCCCGCGTAACGGAAGTAATGGTAATTCTCTTTCCTTACTCATAAAATCCCTCCCGGAATCAAAAAACACACTAAGCAAAGTTTAGTGTGTCTTTCTTCCTCTTGATCTATTCTAACATGTTTGACCCCTCTCAGGCAAATTCACAACAGGTACAGAGTTGATTTCAAGGCGTGCCAAAATATCATCGAGTGCAGGCTGAATTTCCGGCATATTGCTGCCCTGCTCAACGATTAACGCTGACTTCAAGACTTCAGATAAGCTTTCCACAGGAATGACCTGGAAGCCCTCAGCAAAATGCTTAAACCGCTCCTGCCAATTCTCCTTAGGAATAAATACCCTTCGGCAGCCTGCTTGATGAGCGGCCTCGATTTTAGCAGCAATTCCTCCGACCGGTTTCACACCGCCTCGAATTGAAAGCTCTCCCGTCATCGCCAAGAAATTATCGACCCTTTGTTTGCGTATCGCTGAAACTATTGCTGTCGCAATGGCAATCCCTGCAGAAGGACCATCCATCGGCACACCGCCGGGGAAGTTGACGTGGATATTATAATTTCGAACATCAATCCCTAACTGCCTGCGAATAACCGTCAATACATTTTCAACGGAGCTCCGAGCCATGCTCTTTCTGCGAATCTTCTTGTTTGAACTTCCTTGCTCCTCCTCTTCAACAATCCCGGTAACCAGCAGTTCTCCCGTTCCCGGGCTTACAGGCTGTGCCGTAACCTCTAATTCAAGAAGCATCCCCATATTCGGTCCATAGATGGCTAAGCCGTTGACTACCCCAATTTCCGCCTCCGTTGGCACCCTTCGATCCGGCCGAGGAGAATACTGTCCGGAGTTAACAACCCACTCGATGGTAGCCGCATTGATCTCAAAAAGTTTTTCTGCTTGCGCTACCCCGGCGGCAAGTTGGATAATGTTGACGGCTTCACGGCCATTGGTTGCATAACGCTTGGCAACGTCGACTGCAGTTTCCGTGATCGGAATTTCCATCTTATGCGCTGCTCCGCGGGCAATTTCTCCAATTTCCTCAGGAAGCAGGGAACGAAAATAGATTTCCATGCACCGCGAACGAATTGCGGGCGGAATCTCCTCAGGACTCCGTGTCGTTGCCCCTACAAGCCTAAAATCGGCAGGAAGTCCATTTTGAAAAATATCATGAATATGAGCAGGAATATTCGGATCCTCTGAGCTATAGTACGCGCTTTCTAAAATGACCTTTCTGTCTTCCAGAACTTTTAGGAGCTTATTGATTTGGATGGGATGAAGTTCTCCGATTTCATCAATAAAAAGAATTCCTCCGTGGGCTTTGGTCACTGCTCCAGCCTTAGGCTGGGGTATCCCTGCCATGCCCATTGCTCCAGCCCCCTGATAAATAGGATCATGCACAGAACCAATCAAAGGGTCTGCAATTCCCCGCTCATCGAAGCGAGCCGTTGCCCCGTCAATTTCCGTAAATTTTGAGTGCTCTTTAAACGGTGAAAGCGGGTTTTTCTTCGCTTCCTCTAAAACAAGCCGAGCTGCTGCTGTTTTACCGATTCCCGGCGGACCGTAAATTAAAATATGCTGAGGATTAGGTCCGCATAAGGCTGCGCGTAATGCCTTAATACCTTCTTTTTGCCCGACAATATCCTCAAAGTGCTTGGGCCGTGTTTTTTCCGCAAGAGGTGTTGTCAGCTGAATTTTGCGCATCTTTTCAAGCTTCTCCAGTTCTTTGCGGGATTCTCGTTCTACTGCAACTTTATTTCCTTGCTGAGTCTTCAGCATTCCCCAAAAATATAAACCAATAACTACGGCAAAAATGAGCTGCACGATCATAACGACACTGCTTAATCCAACCATTCGTTCAGTTTTCCTCCTAAGGTAGAATCTTCCTAACTTTCTCCTTGTTAGTATTACCCAATAAGAGGTCTAAAAAACTCAAACTTGAAAATATTTGCATTAGAGTCAAAAAAATAGTAAAAAACCTTTGACACAAATACTAAACTCGCATATAATGAATTACAACAAATTGCCAGAGCCAATGATAAGAAAGAGTACACCTTGATGAGATGTCTTAGAGAGTCAGTGTTGGTGGGAACTGATACCGATCTTGAGGTGGAATGGGTCTTTGAGGCGCAATCCGAAAGTATAGCGAGTAGGTGAGCCGGGGGTTTCCCGTTACAGAAACACGGGTATCGAGAGCACGAGTTCTTTTCATCTCTCCGCATCCGGTTAAAGGTATAAGGTCAGCGTAATTTCACGTTTAAGTGAGCCCGTTTGACTGAATACAAATTAAGGTGGCACCACAGAAGTTAACTTTCTGTCCTTTTAGGGATAGAAAGTTTTTTTATTACCTAAATACCGTGGTTCACCTAACCAGAGGCAGCTATTGGATAACGCTTTCCCCTATGAAAGAAAACCCTGTTTCTCCGTACCCTGTAAAGTACTTCGACCAGATTTTGCATCAAGTTAATCTGCGCAGAGGTATGAAATAAGGTGGCACCACAGAAGCTTTCTGTCCTTTAAGGATAGAAAGCTTTTTTTATTTTAAGCAGCCAAGCAGTTTATTAAGCGGAGGTGGCTTACTGCCATGAATATCCTGGAAAAGATTATGGCTAAAAAAAATGAACGTCTCAAGCAACTGCAAGAAACGATTCCGTTTAGCCAAATCATCAAACGTTGGGAAGATGAACATCAATCCTTCCCCCATCCTTCCCGTGGATTCTCTCTTACCCCGGATCGCTTCCATGTCATTGCCGAAGTAAAAAAAGCTTCCCCCAGCAAAGGTCAGATTCCTTGGGCCCTTTCCCTTGAGGATCTTGTTCATCAGTATGAAATCAGCGGTGCTTCTCTGATTTCAGTCCTCACTGAAGAAGACTTTTTCCTGGGAAGTCCAACCCTGTTTCAAACCATCCGGCAGATGACTACCCTTCCCCTCTTGCGTAAGGACTTTATTTTTACAGAGTACCAGCTTTATGAAAGTGCTCTGCTTGGTGCCGATGTAATTCTTCTCATCACCTCATTGCTTGAAGATCAAAAGCTTAATCTCCTTATGGACTTAGCCAAACAACTGGGTCTTCGCCCTTTGGTCGAATGCCGTGATGAAAAAGAAATTATGAGAGCACTCCAAGCGGGAGCCACTTTCCTCGGTATTAACAACCGGGACTTAAGGACCTTCGAAATTGACCTCAAGCGCACTGAAAAACTATGCCGGCTTATTCCTAATGATTGTTTTATTGTAAGTGAAAGCGGAATTCTCCAGCCGAGTGATGCCGCTTTAGTCTCTCAATTCGGGGCAAATGCAATTTTAGTGGGTGAGTCCTGTGTCCGTTCCAGCCAACCCGGCAAACACATTCGTGCTTTGCTAAAAGCCGGTCAGGTACAAAAAGACAGGTCTTCTCTCAGGCTTTAGCCGAAAGATAGACCACAAATTCGGAGGAAAGGAGGAATTAGTTAATGACCCGTGTAAAAATTTGCGGCATTCGTTCCCTGGAAGAAGCCCTCTGGGCTGTGGAAGCGGGTGCAGATGCTCTCGGCTTTATCCTCGTCCCTCACAGCAAGCGCTATATCGAGCCCCAAAAACTCCGGCAAATTACGGCTCACCTTCCCCCTTTTATCAATAAGGTCGGTGTTTTTGCCGGAGAACCGCCAAACCGAGTCTCTGAAATCATTCGTTACTGTTTTTTAGATACGATCCAATTTCATGGCGGAGAGCCTGTGGATCATTATCGTCATATCAAGGCTGCTAAAATTAAGGTCATCTCTTTAGATCCACAGCAGATAACTTCTTCTAACTCCGGCCATCCCAATAACCCTCGGGAAAATGTTGCATCCCCGAATTGGGAATTGCTTCATACCGAAGCCTCACAAGGTTTAGTTCAAGGAATTCTTCTCGACTCGACAGTTCAAGGTCAATCCGGCGGAACAGGAACTCCTCTTCCTTGGAAAGAGCTGCACTTTAAAACGATCCTTGCAGAAATCAAAAAGGCCAATATCCCCTTTATTTTAGCGGGAGGGCTTCATCCCGAAAATGTCCAGGAAGCCATTCAAATCACTCAGCCCTATGGAGTCGATGTAAGTTCAGGAGTTGAACGAGAGGGTCGAAAAGATCAGGAACAAATCACTCGATTCATCCACGCAGCAAAAACTAAAGCTTCAAAGCCCCAGTCGATAAGGTAAAGGGGCTGTTGCAAAAGAAGTCCTTTTTTCGTTCGCACAATAATTATGGACTATTGCAAAAGACCTGAAAGCGTAGTTTCTCCCATAGAAGTGAACGATTCGTGGAGGGACGTGCAGGTGAACAAAGCTTTCGTAGCATAGCGTAGCCACAGGTTCACATCAGGTATTGCCCAGAGGTTTGGCGGAGCTGCTACGAAGGCAAAGTGAACCAGTCCCGGAGCGCCTGAGTGAGCGGATATGCGAGAAACTACACGACCATAGGTTTTGCAACAGCCCCATTAGTTAAAAACAAAACAGTAAATCAATTTCCCAAAATGAAAGGAGTTTATCATCATGAGCAATATCCGCAAAGCCTTAGATTGTTTAACCCAAAAACAAGATTTACCTTCGGAATTGGCAGCTGCAGTCATTCAAGACCTTCTTGCAGGTGAATTAACCTCAGCTCAAATCGGCGGCCTGCTTTTTGGGCTGCAGGCCAAAGGCGAAAGTGCAGAAGAAATTGCTGCTTTTGCCAGAACGCTGCGTGCAGCAGGCAAACACATTCAAGCCCCTGAGGGTGCTGTTGATACTTGCGGAACAGGCGGAGACCGTGCGGGGACCTTTAATATTTCGACAACTGCAGCTTTTGTTGTTGCCGGGGCAGGAGTCCCCGTCGCTAAACATGGCGGCCGTTTCTCGTCTGGCCGCTGCGGAAGCGCAGACGTCCTCGAATATTTGGGGCTTCCGCTCACTGCTGAACCCAAGCAAAGTGAACAAGTTTTAAAGGACGTCGGCATTGCCTTTCTTTTTGCCCAGCTTTACCACCCCGCGATGGCCAAAGTTGCAAGCCATCGTCGGGAACTTGGTATTCGCACGATTTTCAATCTACTGGGTCCTTTGCTTAACCCTGCAAACGCACCATATCAGCTTCTTGGGGTTTCTGCTCTGCCCATTCTGCCTAAAATGGCCAAAGCCTTACAGCTTCTCGATATTCGGAGAGCCATAGTTATGGTTGGCGAGGACGGACTTGATGAAGTAAGCCTCTCAGCTCCAACGCAAGCCATCCTGGTTGATGGGAATACGTTAAAGAACTTTGTCATTACACCTGAAGACTACGGTTTCCAACGATGCTCTCTGCAAGAACTCCAAGGAGGTTCACCTGAAGAAAACGCCCAAATTACGTTGAGGATTCTTCAAGGGGAAAAAGGCCCTAAACGGAATATCGTTCTTCTTAATGCCGGAACCGCACTCTACGCTGCAGATAAAGCCAAGAATATTTCGGAGGGCATTGCTCTCGCCACGGAAAGCCTTGATTCAGGAAGGGCTCTTGCCAAGCTTGAACAGCTTCGCAGCTCCTTTCCTTCCGAACGCATCGGGTAACTTTATTACTCTCTACTGAACGCCTATTTCGCTCTTTCGCTCTACAATAAACCCGAGTCCACTTACAAACAGCCAATATCCTAATACCAATAACGAGGAGTGATCTTAATGATGTCTACCCACACACCCACTCAATCCGCCAATCGTTTTGGCATATTCGGCGGAGCTTTCGTCCCTGAAACCTTGGTTCCTGCCCTTGAAGAGTTAGAAAAAGCCTATTTAGAAGCCTGTGAAGATTCCTCCTTCCATGAAGAATTCGATAGTCTCCTTGAAAAATACGTCGGACGTCCTTCCCTGCTTTATCATGCACAACGCCTGACTGAACATCTCGGCGGAGCTCAAATCTATCTAAAACGCGAAGACCTTAATCATACCGGAGCTCATAAGATTAACAATACTCTCGGACAAATTCTTCTTGCACACCGGATGGGGAAAAAACGCGTCATTGCAGAAACAGGCGCCGGTCAGCACGGAGTTGCCACAGCCACAGCCTGCGCCCTTTTTAACTTGAATTGTGTAATCTATATGGGAGAAGAAGATATCCGCCGTCAACGCTTAAACGTTTTACGGATGAGAATGCTGGGAGCTAAAGTGCGATCCGTAGCTACAGGCTCCCGAACCCTTAAGGACGCGATTAACGAAGCCCTAAGAGACTGGGTGACGAATGTTGAAGATACTTTTTATTGCTTTGGAACAGCGGCCGGCCCTCATCCCTATCCCACGATCGTCCGGGACTTCCAAACCGTCATTGGCCGCGAAACCCGTGCTCAGTTCCTTGATGAAGTCGGACGTCTCCCAGATGCTCTCATCGCCTGTGTTGGCGGCGGAAGCAACGCGATTGGCTTTTTTCATTCCTTCATCCCCGATCAAAAAGTTAAGCTCATTGGAGTTGAAGCGGGAGGAAAAAGTACCAAATTAGGCGAAAATGCTGCCACCTTAACTCTCGGCCGCCCAGGCGTTTTACACGGGGCCTACAGCTATCTGCTGCAGGATGAAGACGGGCAAGTGATCAACACGCAATCCATCTCAGCAGGTTTAGACTACCCCGGAGTTGGGCCGGAACATAGTTATCTTAAAGAAATAGATCGTGCGCAATATGTGAGCGTATCTGATGCAGAAACGATTCAAGCTACCGCAACTCTCGCTCGTACGGAAGGAATACTCCCTGCCCTTGAGAGCGCTCATGCTGTCGCCTATGCCATCAAGCTCGCCCCTCAGCTTGCAAAAGATCAGTACCTTATCGTCAACCTCTCCGGTCGGGGTGATAAGGACGTTGAAACACTGGCTGAGTTTATCAAATAGATAGGAGGTTTATATTATGAGTCAACGTTTAGAAAATGCTCTAAAAATAAAAGGACCCGGATTGATCACTTATCTAATGGCCGGTGATCCAGATCCTGATACAACACTGCGTCGATTATTAGGGTTAGCCCAAAGCGGGGTTAATGTTCTTGAACTCGGCGTTCCCTTTAGTGATCCCATTGCCGACGGCCCGGTCATTCAGGCTGCAGGTTTACGCGCTCTCGAGTCTTTCATGGATCTAAAAAAAGTATTAAAACTCGTCCACGCTTTTCGCCGGCAAAACCAAGATACCCCGCTTCTCTTAATGAGCTATCTCAATCCGCTGCTGTCCTACGGCTATGAACGCTTTCTTAAGGATGCTGTTCAGACCGGAGTAGATGGCTTAATCCTTCCGGATCTTCCTTGGAGAGAAAGCCGGCCCTTCCGTCAAAAAGCGCAAGAAACAGTGAAGAACCAGCTCGTCTTTATACCGATGATCGCCCAAACCAGTCTTCCCGAACACATCCAGTCTTTAACTGAGTTAAAGGATGGTTTTGTCTATGTCCTTTCGCGCAATGGTATTACAGGCGGACAGGCAGAAATACCTCCCCATATTCTCAACTATATACAAAATCTCAAGGAAAACCTGACCCTACCGCGCTATGTCGGTTTTGGTATTCAAGCCCCGGAACAAGTCGCTAAGCTGAGTGAAGTCTGTGAAGGAGTCGTGGTCGGCAGCGCACTCGTCAAGAAATTCGCCCAAATTGATGCTTTAAATCTTCCTGAAGACGAAAAAGTGGAACGTGAACAAGAAGTTTATCAATGGATCACAAGCTTAAGGGGCAATTCAGTTTAAGGGAAAGGAGGAAAAAACCATGCATGTTGCTCAAAAGGAATGGCTGCTCCATCCCTACCCTATTGATCAACCCAATTGGGTTATGAACTTAGTCCGGTTAGGTGAATCGTTAGGTGAAAAGTGTTTTGCATTGCTTGAAGGCAAAGAAGGAGAACATCAACGAACGTATTTAGGATTTGGTAAAGGAATAAGTCTTACCCCAGAAACCTTTTATCTCACTAAGCAAGAAGGATCTGGCAAGCCCCCAACCTCTCCGGATCCGATCCAGCATTTAAGAGAATTCCTCAGAAATCATCCTAGTAATCAGACCTTAGAGAGCGGACTTATTGGATACTTGGATTTTGAATGGGGATTAAAATGGCAAAAACCCTCTGCCAGTATATGTGCCCCCAACTATTTTTTCAGGCTGTGCCCGATTAACCTTGTCCTATTACCCGTATCTCAGAGGCTCGTTCTCGAGATTTTTATGGAAAATGAGAATGATCGTGAAGAAACCTTTATTACGTGGTGCTATGCACTTGACCGTTTTCTTGAAGTGAGCCTAAATTCACCATCAAGTTCCACTAATCTTTCGATCCGCTCTGTTTCTGCTGCCTCCAATTCAAAACCTTCGGCTCCCTCAGCCCTTTCAACTACCTCGCCTTCATCCTCTTCCCTTTTGCCAGCGGATAATTCTATTGATACCAACTGGCATGCTAATATCAGCCGTGAAAACTTTTTGCAGCGTATTAGACAAATTCAGAAATATATTGGTGCCGGGGATATTTTTCAATGCGTTCCCTCGCAGCGTTTTAGTAAGGAGATTCAGCTCGATCCATGGATCGTCTATGAAAAACTCAGAATCATAAATCCTTCACCCTATCTTTATTGCCTATTTGCTGATAAGGAAACGTTAGTCGGCAGCTCCCCGGAACTTTTAGTTTCATCGGTCGGTTCACTGATTCAAACGCGTCCGATTGCCGGGACAAGACCCCGCGGCCAAGATTTTGAAGAAGATCATATCCGTGAAGTGGAGCTGCTCCATGACCCGAAAGAAATGGCCGAACATGCTATGCTTGTTGACCTTGGGCGAAATGACATCGGAAGAGTCTCCCAATATGGTACGGTCAAGGTCAGGGAGCAAGCCGCAATTCAACGGTTTTCCCACGTGATGCACCTCGTTTCGACTGTCCAAGGGAACCTTGATCAAGCGCATGATTCTCTTGATGCGCTGAAGGCTGTTTTTCCTGCTGGAACTTTGAGCGGTGCACCCAAGGTCAGAGCCTTGGAAATCCTCCAGGAGCTTGAGCCTGAACCACGCGGAGCTTACGGTGGTGCTTTAGGAATTATGCGTTGGAATGGGGATCTTGATTTCTGCATTACAATCCGGACCTTATTTATTCAAGAAAACCAAATTTATGTCCAAGCCGGTGCCGGCATTGTTTTCGATTCAGTTCCCAAACGTGAATATGAAGAGACTGTTCATAAGGCAGGCGCTCTTCTCAAGGTGGTGAATGACTGTGCTGGCCGTTCTTGATAATTATGATTCGTTCACCTATAACCTCGTTCAAGCCTTTGGTGATCTAGGTGAACCCCTAAAGGTTTATCGCAATGACGAGTGCCAAGCCTCCGAATTTCTGGCTGCAAGACCCGATGGCATTATCATTTCTCCTGGGCCCTGTACTCCCAATGAAGCCGGCATTTCTTTAGACCTCATTCATCAATTGGAATCTCTGGCAGAGCATGGAGAATCTATCCCAACTCTTGGTGTTTGCTTAGGCCACCAAGCTCTTGCCCAAGCTTTCGGCTCTGTCGTTGCACATTCTCCAGAAATTGTTCACGGTAAGCAATCGTTTATTTACCATGACGGCCAAGGGCTCTTCGCAGGAATAGAACAAGGTTTTCTTGCCGGGCGATATCATTCTTTAGTCGTAGATGAACAGCAGCTAAACCCTGTCTTCAAAGTTACGGCTTGGACCAAAGAAGGTCTTATCATGGGAATTCAACATCAACTCTACCCATTCTATGGGCTTCAATTTCATCCCGAAAGCATATTAACTCCATCTGGTAAGAAAATACTCAGTTCGTTTCTTGAGATCATTAGGTAAAATATAAGTTCCAAAACACAAAAAAGGGAAACCAGATAATTATATCTTCTGGTCTCCCTCTTTTGCATTATATTACATTCATTCTCTCCAATATCATGATAGTGTTAATTTCCTAATGAGTATAATCTATTAGTCTAACCGTGTCGCCAATCCTCTTGGAAATCGCTTGCTTCATTTGTTCAGCGTTAGGACAGGGAAAGCCAATCGGAGTTCCTTACACAGTTTTTATAAATTATTTTATCTCAGGGTTTAAAGGAATTGTTAAACAGCAAGCCAGATGTTTCTTCATTCGTACTAAGGAACATGTTAGGGTAATCGCTTACGATAATGGATATAATCAATTTAAGTGGAACTATAATGGATGAGGATTCTCAGATAATAAGAAGGTAGATTAATGCGAAAAAAATGGTTGGTCCTAATTATGCTCGTAATAGGTTTAGGGGTTACAAGCGCCTTTATCTTGCACAGCTATAAGAATTTCAAGGTACAGCAGGGATTCGTACCCTTACCGTTGTCTTTTGATCCTTACACTTCTGTTTCCTCATATGATTGGAATGGCAATATTGTCAGCATCCAGGGTGGATTTGTAAAAGGCAAAATAGTTGATAGTCCTAGCCAGGAAAGCTTGCTGCTGCGTTCCCTTTCACCGACTCCCATCATTTCGTTTAATAGTGGAACTGATAAGTCATACAGCGTAAGGTTAGAAAACGTGAACCCCGCAATGATAAAGACCAGCGACCCCATAGGAAATCTTAAGACTATTGATCCGCACACGATTTCATTCACTGTAGACCTAAAGGCGAACCAGCCAAAAACCATTAAATTTGAACTAAGTGCTAACGAAAATCCCGAAGTAATCATGCTTGGGGATAATAGAAACGGCTACGGTACATTTTCTGAAATTATCGACCAAGTCAACAGTATTAAACCTGCATTTGTTGTAGATAACGGCGATCTTGTCTACGGAGGAGAGCCCAACCGGTATAGGCTTTTTTATGAAACGGTTTCTAAGCTCCAAGTCCCGCTCTATACAACTTTGGGAAATCACGATATTCGAGAGAACGGTCTGCCAACCTATACAGAGCTTTTTGGCCCTGCTTACTATTCTTTTGATTATTTGCAAAACCACTTCATTTTTTTAGATAGTTCAAGGGGGTGGACAGAAAAAACTGCAATTCCTCCTGAACAATATCGTTGGCTGGAAGCTGACCTGCAAAAAGCACAGGGAAAACGAATTTTCGTAGTTTCCCACATTCCTCCCACTGACCCTCGATCCAATGTTGCTCCAAATACATATCCCGAATCACAAAAAACGAGCACGCTGCAGAATTTAATGAACAAGTTAAGCGGTACCAGTGATATAGATCATGCCTTTAATGACAAAGCTGAAGCCCAAAAGTTTGAAGACCTTATGACTCAGTATAAGGTTGATACTGTTTCTTATCACACATTCACAGCTTTTTCAGTTTTGTAAAAGGCAACGTAAGATATGCGATTACCGGAGGAGCTGGTGCTGAACTCCTGACTAAAGGCAGTGAATACCATTACATTCGCGTTCATATCACCGATCAGGAGAATTATTTGGAAATCGTTGAATTGCCGTCTCCACCCAATCAAATAATCGATAGATATTGGGCTGCTGCACAGTTATTTATCAGTTCTACTTATAAAGAGTATTCTTCGCTTGTCATCGCTATGGGTATATTCGTATCCTTGATAGCAGCCTGGATACTTTGGGTATTAAGACAACAATGGTGGCCGTTCCTGAAAAAGTTAGATCGCTGGATTTATGAAATCGTAAAACTTTCTATTCTTAAGTACAAAGAGATTTTCCAGAACAAATAGTAAGTTATCCAGTGATGATAGAGAAACCCCTGAGAATTAGAAAAATTCGTCAGGGGTTTTTATTTTACAATATTTATTTTAGTTCTTTGGTAAAAACCGACTTTGTAATTTGTCTTATACATGTCCACATTTGGTTGCAAAACCTGTACTATATTTATCTTCTTTTAATTTTAAAGATATAACATTTCGACCTTGTTTTATCCGTTTCTTATGCCTTAGCCCTTGAATTAAGGTCATAGTTTTAAATAGACTTCCCCCTAAAAGAATACCTCCAAAAACATCCATAAGGGTATGTTGTTTTAAGAAAACAGTGGATAAAATAACGAGCACTGAAAGCGTTTGACTTGCTAGCATTGCTTTTTTACCATATCCTTTGGCTTTACTACTCGCGATAAATATAATGTAAGCGGTCATAACGTGAATACTAGGAAAAGCGTTATAGGGATTATCCATTCCATACATAAACCGAGTT
The DNA here is from genome assembly GCF_049860565.1 of Desulfitobacterium nosdiversum. Lineage (GTDB taxonomy): Bacteria > Bacillota > Desulfitobacteriia > Desulfitobacteriales > Desulfitobacteriaceae > Desulfitobacterium_A > Desulfitobacterium_A nosdiversum. Next base: position 1,331,825 of record NZ_CP172056.1, on the reverse strand, counting down.
AAACGAGAAAACAAATCCTGACCCAAAATCACAGGGCGGGGAACCGTCGTTTGAAAAACTGCATAAACCATAAAACTGAGGAGTAAACCAACACAGATGGAAAAAATACTTTGAATATAAAGCTCATAATCATGTTTCATAAACCATGCCAAGACTACAAACATTAAGAAGTACCAAGCTAAATAAGGGGCAATAAAATACTTAATAAACGGAATGTGTTGATCTAAAACTGTTACAAGAGAATAAACATCTCCTTTAACATGGTTGAGTGGCCCGTAAAATAAATCAATAAATGGTATAAGCAGCATCCAACATCCTCTGGCTAAATAGGTTCTCAACTCAACACCTCCGCATCCCCTCTGTTATATACAACTCCTTTTAGCTATAACTCAAATGAAATTCTCTTCCTTTTCCAACAATCGTCCTGCTAGAGCAATCTGCAGCTAGTTCTAATATACTTTTAACCGCTTGTTCTGCTGAATGATTTACCAGAGCTTTATCTGCTGCATCAGACATTTTTCTGAGCAAATGAGGTGTCTTGATAAATTCATCGATTATACCCACAAATTCTTTATCGGTATACGCAATTCTTGCCGCTCCAATTTCTTGAATAAAATGAGCATTATTTTCTTCTTGGCCCGGAATTGGCTTATAAATGACCATCGGCAAATGTTTCGTAAGAGCCTCTGTCACGGTTAGTCCTCCGGCTTTTGTAATTATGACATCGGCTGCCGTCATCAATTCATCTACATTATTTATAAAATCAAAACGAACCATTGGGTTACGTGCTTCCTCGATAACCGAGTCGAGGGATTTATATAATCGCCTATCTTTACCACAAACAACAATGACCTGTAACGCCGCTTGCGACATCGCAATCAACTTACACATCCACTTAGCCTTCCCTAGGACTCCATAGGCTCCGCCCATAATCAGAAACGTCATTCGATTCTGTTCTAAACCTAATTTTGTTAAGATTTTGCTCTTATCTGTTTTACTTTCAAACCGAGGATTAACAGGTATTCCCGTGACTTGGATCATTTTGGGATCAATTCCTCGCTCAACCAAACCATCATAAATCTTAGAGCTGCCCACAATATATAAATCAACACCCTGATGAATCCACTGACTATGAACAGTATAATCTGTAATGACAGTAACTAAGGGAACCGTAAGCTTACCATTCAATCGTAACTGAGCAAGAACCCCTGCAACTGTGGGATAAGTGCATACGATAACGTCAGGCTGAATAGAATCGATATATTTTAAAAATTGTGACCGCCCCAATGTATTTAACAGCCTCTGAAAGACTGAGTCTTCCGATATTTTTTGTGTACGATTATAAAATCTACCCCAAAGTTTCGGTGCCCGTTTGATTAATTTTATATAAGAATTCCGCATGACATAGTTTAAAGCTTTATTTATAAGCACCATAAAATCTTCATGTATGATTCTTGAATTCGGTTCAACATTTTTGATAGTTTCAATTATTGCTTCCGCTGCTTTCTGGTGACCCGCCCCAAATGATGCCGAAAATACAAGGATACGCAATGGTTTCAACAAAATCACTTCTTCCAATCATTAAGTAAGCAGAGTAATAGCGGGCCTAAACCACGCCCTACTCACCCATTAATTTCAACTATATAAGCGAACTGATCTAGGCTTTTCCTTGGCTGCGATCCGTTAACATCTTTTTAACAACATCACCCAACGCTTGCTCACGAATAGAAGATCCATTCTTCAGTTTCCTATCTCCATTGAAATCTTTTCCCTCTTTAGCATGTCCACGTTCATAATCTTTCCCTTTTACTGTATTTTCGTTATTGGATTTTTGTTGCTGGAGAAGAGATGAATATTGTTGCGGGTTAAGTTGTCCGTAAATTTCTTTAGTTAGACCACTTTGAATTTTAGGATCAGTGGAAGCTGCGAGTTGATCCATCAAAGGCAAAATCGTCTTTGCTTCGTCTTGAGTTATTTTCATGGTTTGGAAGTTTTCGAGGTACAATAAATCAGAGCATACGAGCTGATAGGCTTGTTGAGATTGTCTCGACACTTGTGAAGTTCTATCATGCATCATCCATCTGTAACTAAAACCGCCGCCGATAGCAACAAGCAGGATTAAGGCAATAAGAAAATACCACCTTTTTTTAATTCCTCCAAGCTTTTGTTTTAAAGACATTTGAATTCCCTCCTTTTTAAGCTTAGTATAAAAAATGAACCTTTAGTTTTCCTTAAAATATTTAAGTTGATTTTAAGGTTCAGGCGTTATTATAACTTGGGGTGATAAAATGCGATTATTGCTGATAGAAGATGAGGAAAGGCTAGCCGATGCTTTAAGTTATATGCTAAGAAAAAATAAGTATGGAGTTGACGTTGCTTTTGACGGAGAAACAGGTCAAGCCATGGCCGAGACAGGTGTTTATGATCTGATTATTCTTGACAGAATGCTTCCTTATAAAGAAGGGGTGGAAGTATTAAAAGATTTGCGCCTTAAAAACATCTTTACGCCCGTTATCTTACTCACGGCCAAAGATGCAGTCTCAGATCGAGTGGCAGGTCTTGATGCAGGAGCTGACGACTATCTTGTTAAACCTTTTGCTATGGATGAATTGCTCGCTCGAATTCGAGCCTTATCCAGACGCCCCCTCAATTTAGTTCAAGAAGACTGCTTAGAATATAAAGGAGTGGTTTTAAATCCGCTGCAAAGCGAAATGATCATTGAAAGCGAAACGTGTAAATTAACGCCTAAAGAATCTCTTCTTCTAGAATTATTTATGCGTCATCCCGGACAAGTCTTTTCCAAAGAAAAAATTCTGGATAACGTCTGGGGAATGGACTCCGAAGTGGAAAGGAACAACGTAGAAATCTATATTCACTATTTACGCAAAAAGTTAGAGCGTTCAGAAGTTCGTATCACGACTGTCCGCGGTATTGGCTATTGCTTAAAGGAGGCCGGCGATGTTTCGTAAACTGAGACTAAGATTAACGCTCATCAATGTGCTTGTCATGGGGCTTCTTTGTATTTTATTGATCACCAGTACCTATTTAATCATGAATAGACAACTTTTTCTGCAATCTCAGCAGCTTATGGAACTTATCGCATCCGACGCCGGTTCAGGAACCCCAGCGACCTCTCTTAATGCACCGGAAGAAACCACACATGATCATAGAGATCGTTCAAAATATTTTTATGTGAAAACCAATGAAACAGGGGATATAACCGAAACCTCTTCCGACTCTCCACTTCCTTCAGATCAATTAAAAACTCTTGTCCAAAAAACGCTCACTCACAAAAATCCTCAAGGAACTGTGGACTTTAAAGATATTACTTTCTCTTTTCTTCGTGCACCCATTCAAAATAACCCTGGTCAAATCATTGTGTTCGTAAATCTTGAGCATGACCGTGATATCCTCAATATATTATTAGGAACCTTAACCATTGGAGGAGTTATTTATCTCGCCTTTGCTTTCTACGGAAGCTTATTTCTCGCGGATCGCGCTCTGATTCCCATCAAAAAATCATGGCAGAAACAGCAAGATTTCGTTGCAGATGCATCCCATGAACTCCGCACCCCGCTTGCTGTGATTCAAACGAACATGGAACTTGTCCGTGGTAATCCGGAAGAGTCCGTAGAAAGCCAGACAAAGTGGCTGGAAAATATCCAGCATGAAACCCAACGAATGTCTAAGCTCGTTGAAGATCTTCTCTTTCTTGCTCGGGCGGACTCAGAGCAACTACCCCTGGAAATGAAGGATTTCAACCTAAGTTTTACACTTTTAAGTATACTCAGCTCACTTGAGGCTATGGCAAAAAATCAAGAAATTACGCTGGAATCGACCGTGCAAGACCATATCCTTTTTTATGGCGATGAAAATCGGATAAAACAGCTCATCGTAATCTTAGTTGATAATGCCCTTAAGCATACTCCGGCGGGCGGAAATATATGTATCCGCTTAATCAATTCCGGTCCTTCAGTAGAAATGACCGTATCCGATACGGGTGAGGGAATCGAACCTGAACACCTCGAAAGAATATTCGAGCGTTTCTACCGCGTCGATAAGGCTCGTTCAAAAATGAAAGGCGGAGCAGGGCTTGGACTATCCATCGCAGACTGGATCACCAAAGTCCATAATGGACGTATTGATGTAACGAGCCATGTAGGAGAAGGAACGACGTTTGTAGTAAACTTGCCTCACTGTGGCAATAAAAAAGCAAAGGATAAGAAAAACAATGAACTCATTTGATTAGATTATTGCAGGGCACTATGTTGGCTGATAAGCGATGGGATCTTCTTGCTTTTTATACCCAGTCTGAAGTAGGCAAAGGGGTACTCTTATCACTATGTGCTTTTCTGGGATAATGGGATTAGTCATAAACGTCTTAGGGTCTCACCTCTGTTATCAGTAATGATAGAGAAACCCCTGACAATGATCAGGGGTTTATTCATTGGAATATTGGCGAAACTCGTAAACAAAAAGGCAAACCAAAGTCAAAAGTCCACTTACCGTTAGGCTCATTACCATGGTGCTTGGTGGGTGGATTCGAAGATAAACCGGGCTTAAAGCTAAGAAAAACAGGAAGAAAAACTCGCAAATAGCAATCAAAAGTTGAGTAAACCAAGGTCTGCATCGTCCAAAGAGATAGCCCAGAACTGCATAAAAAGCTAAAGCCGCAATGAGAAATCCCTGACTTGGAGCATCAAACGGTGTAAGATTTTCAAGAAGACGAATGCTATACCCTTTAAAGGTAAAACGAAACAGATAATCAATAAGAGTACCACCTCCCCAGGCAAGAGCCAAGGGAAGAACATGTGTCCAGCGTTTTGTTAAGAACCAAAGTATCATTACGGCTATTCCAAAAACAATCAAAATAAACAATTGAGTACCGAAAGCATTGATCCTTTGCATGAGAAAAAGCATAAATAAGGGTGTTGAGCCTGCCAGCCAATCTACAACAAGTCCGTCAAATTGGCCCACTTCGTGTGCCACAAAATCTTGTATCAATCCCATTAAGACAATAAACAATGTTAAAAAGAGTACCCCACCAACGGTGACAAATAAACGCCTCTTGCCTAAAGACATGTAACGTTCCGGTAAGTGCTGCCATTGTTTGTGCAGCCAGTTTCCTAAGCGCATATGGTATTTGTACAACAGATAAAAGGTGAAGAACAATGCGGCTGATATAGCTCCCAAAAATAGAGCATAGCGGTGGATAACGGGAAGAAGCGTTTCCCAGCGGCTCCCAAGCAGCCTTCCGACGATAACCCATACAGACACCCAGAGAACGGCTCCAAGATAAGCAAAAAATGCAAAACTCTTATAGCTTAAACGAGTTAATCCGGCAATATAGCCTGATAAATGACGTACGCCTGGGATAAAATAGCCCACAGTTAAAAGCTTACCTCCATGTCTGTGATACCAACTAAATGCTTTATCTAAGCGTTCGCTCCCGGCGTGTTTCTTGAGGTAATGCATCACTTTTTGCTGGAACAACCTTCCTAGAAAATATGCAACGGTAATCCCGGTAATACTTCCACTTGCTGCAGATAACACTGCTAAAAAGGGATTAAGTTTACCTTCATAGGTCAGAAAACCAATGAAAACCATCAACGTCTCATCTGGAATCGGTATTCCTAAAATTGAAGTTCCCAAAATGAAATAGAGACCAAGATACCCGTAGTGCGTTACATAGGATATAAGAAGCGAAGAACTCATAACTTACTCCTTTATAATATAGGAATTATTTTTGGGCTTATATTCTGTGTTTTCTTTCTTTGAGATAGACAAAACCAGTTGCCGTAGAAACTCCTAAACCCATAAAACCAATCCCAAGAAGAACGATAATCCCTACTAGGGGAAGATTTAAAACAGAAACTAAGAGCAGAGCAAATATAAACCATTGGCTTAAATCGGAAGATTCTAGTAATTGTGCTGAGAATAGTTTCTTTCCGCTATATTCAATTACGGGTAATATACCCAAAATAGCAGCTCCTGTTGCAACTATTGAAATTAGGACGGCAAACGGAATGCCAATGACCGTTAACGAAAGAAGAAGGATTAGAGCTAAAACAATGAGGAATGCTGCTATCCCGATACCCAATAGTCTTAATGGAAAGTTTGCCAATAGGCTTGTCCTTTGGTACAAACGATTTCGAAACAAAAACCCAAGGCCGGTGAGCAAAATGATACCTAAAATGCTCAGTATCAATCGGACGAACCAAAGCCCTAAAATTAAGGCTAAGCCAATAAATAACTCATTTATAAACTTTGAAGTGAAGCTAAGCCGAAATATACCGGTCTTAACTGGAACATTGGCAGGGTTAATGACCTGTCCTCCTAAATCAATGACAAGATCAGTCTGAGCTGTTGGTTCAAGATAGACATTCCCATTCACAACCAAAACAACATCTTTAACAGATCCAGCAATATGAGCGTCAGTGCTTAAGACAAAAACAGAGTCAACGTTGTACCCATCTGGAACCATTAGAGGACTATCCCCGCCAAATTGGGAAGCTAATTCATCAGCCAGCACAGTACCGGGAAAGAGAAAAAGCAAAGCGATGATTAAAAATATACTTAGCTTATATTTAGTCTTCATTGGAGCACCTCATTTAAATCAAATCCACGGATCAGCCTTAGAATGATAATTGCACCTATGATTATCCCGACCGCAGACAGTATTCCTAAAGAAAGCATAAACCAGGGGGATACAACAGTAATCAAGGTCATTAAGGATCTCCAGAAAACGGCGCCTGTAGTATAAATTAGGTTGAAGATACTGGTAAAAGTCCTTGTAAGAAACAAAAGAAGAGGACTTGAAAAAAGAATTAAAAGTATACCCGTAATCCATTGATTTTTAGAAGTTTTATGTTTTTCCTCTTGGATACTAAAGAGTATCTTATTCGCTAAATCCGGTGGGACAGGAATACTATCAATACTTAGTTTTGTTGCCTCACGTAAATGGGCTAGCTCATTCATCGCGTTTCGGCAATCCTTACACTCATCTAAGTGAACTTGCATATCTTGGTGTTCGCTCTCTGACAGCTCTTTGTCAAGGTATTCTGATATCCTTTCCATACATTGCAGGCATTCCATTGTAGTCCCTCCTTACTCTTCAGACATAATTATTTTCAAATGGTTTCTCGCTCCATGAATTCGAGATTTAACGGTTCCAAGCGGAATTTTAAGTATAGCCGCGACTTCCTGGTAGTTATAACCTTGCCAATCGACAAGAAGGATTATTTCACGTTCCTCCGGTCTTAGCTTGTGTAAAGCCTCCCGTAGTCCGATATCATAATCTAAGTGCTCAGATGTGGAAATTATCATTGATTCAATCGATGAATCGGGTACAATATCCAGTTTTTTAGTTTTGATTCGATCTAAACACACAGAAGTTATTACTTTTTTAAACCAAGCCGGAAACGTATGGCCATCCTTAAGACGATGGATTGAACGGTAAACCTTTAGAAAGACTTCCTGAGAAGCATCTTCAGCCTCAGCTCTATCATGGAGAAAGGCAAATGCTGTACGGTATACATAAGAGCTATAGCTCAAAACAAGTCGGTTAAACGCTTCCGGGTCGCCTGCCAGGACCTGCTCAATGAGTGAAATGTCGAGTTCCGTCACAGCATTTTTTCCTCTCCTTCCTTTAGAAATTATTTATTAGATAGTTTACCATCTTTTTTTGTTCGATAGTATTTTCTTTTAAGTGGTCTATTGTTATTCCTTTTCAACTTTTACTGCTGCTTTAATGGCAAAGCCCTTTTTTCTCTGAGAAAACTAAGAACTGCGGGTAGAATTGATATGAAAATAATGGCTAGAATAACAACACTGAAATTATTTCTTACCACAGGGAGGTTACCGAACAGATAACCACTCATAAGAACAATAGCAGCCCATCCCAAACCACCGATAAGGTTATACAAGAGAAAACGAAAATAATTCATCTTTCCTATACCCGCAACAAAAGGTGCAAAAGTACGGATTACCGGAATAAATCTTGCTAGAATTATGGTTTTACCTCCATGCTTCTGATAAAACTGTTGAGTTCGTTCTAAGTTTTCCCTCTTAAAGAAACGAGCATTGCTTTGGCTAAATGCTTTGGGGCCAACCCAATGTCCGATCTGATAATTAACAGTATCACCAAGGATCGCTGCTGCACCAAGTAAAATGAAAAGTAAAACAATATTAAAGGAACCGCTGGCTGCAAAGGCACCGGCAGCAAAAAGTAGGGAATCTCCCGGAAGGAATGGTGTAACAACCAACCCGGTTTCAAAAAAGACGAGTGCAAAAAGAATTAGATACGTCCACATGCCATAACTTTGAATAATCATCCCTAAGTTCTTATCTAAGTGTAAAAAAATGTCGATCAATACTTTGATGAAATCCATGATAATCCTCCTAAAATCCCTCAAAAATAAACTCTCTAATTATTAGGACGACATTTAGAGAAAAAAGTTCATGGAATTATTAATAAATAAATTTAAAATGTCCGTGAACTTTTGGAGAAATTTCCTCGTCTTATCAATTAGACAGTTTATATTACAGGAGGAAGTTAATTCGATGAATTCATTTGACATTTTCGGCTACCATTTAATCAATCAATGGGCGGGACATTATCCAGCTTTGGATAAGCTGATGGCTTTTTTTGCCCAATATGCGCTGGAACTCTATGCTGTGCTATTTTTAGTTGCCTGGTTTACTTTGCCTAAGTCAGATTCGGACCGGCGACATGCTCTGGTCGTCACAGGTTTCTCAGGTGTCTTAGCTTTAGTTATTAATGTTGTAATTGGCCAATTTTTCTTTCGGCCTCGCCCCTTTGTTGCACTCGAAAAAGGAACCTTTACTCAGCTTATTCCCCATTCTTTTGATACTTCATTTCCCAGTGATCATACTTCAGGAAGTTTCGGTTTTGCTGCAGGTTCATGGAAAAAAGCATCTTTTTGGGTAAGATGGAGCTTTACAATTCTAGCAATACTCGTGGCATTTTCCCGAATTTATACAGGTGTTCATTGGCCAACAGATGTAATTGCCAGCGTTGTAATCGGTATTATCAGTGCTAAGATTGTTTGGCTTATCAATCCTGTTTTAAAGCCATTAACAAACTTAGTACTACGGTTATTTCGTTATGGCAAATACTCAAAAGTCACACAGAATTAGTAGAATGGTTCATTTCTCCTTTAGGCTCGGTCCTTCCGGTTTCCGCCGTCGCCTACTTCCGCACTACAACCTCTGCTGACTTCTGCAGATTCAGCGTCCCGATAACGCCCATGCTGGGCGTACTATGAAAAAGAAAACCAGCCATTGTGCTGGTTTTCTTGACTTAGCCTCTTATAAAGCTGACTTAAAGGAAAGTATAGCTATATCCTTTTCTTCGAAAGAAATTACCCCCACTTTAATGAAGAATGAAGCAATCAGGCAAATTTTTCTTTAGCATAGATAGGTCATTGTCGTTTATTTGGGTATACCCTAAATCTAGTAACTTCAGATTTTTTAGGTCCTCCAAAGATTTCAAATCATTTATTGAGCCTCTATAGACCAAATTTCTTAACTTCGGTATTTCCTTTAATGGTGATAAATCTTTAATTTGGTCTGAGGAAATATCAAGCGAAACAAGACCTTTTAAATTCTCGATTCCTGATAAATCAGTACACCCTTTATCAATATATAAATCTGGGATTTCTTTAACATCGTTTATATCTATATTCGCGGTCGGTTTATAAATCAATTTTCGTATTGCCTGTTCCAAGATCGGATCTTTAAACTCGATAATTTTATTCTCTGATGTATTTGAATCTTTATCTTTATCCATTTCCGAATCCGTGGGCATCTTTCCTATATTTAATGCCGTTTTGATTCCGGTTTCTTTGTCCTCTATGGTTACAATAATTGTTTTTTCAGAGTTATACAAGTTATAGGTTATTATATATGCCCCATCACTTGGTTTTAAGGCTATCATAGAATTGACAGAAGAACTTACGTTGAGTTGAGAAGCTGCAATTTTACGTGTAATATCTTTGCCTTCTTTATTTAAGATTAGATATTTTAATTCAGCACATGAATTAAACGTCAGCATATCTGTAGGCACAAAAGATATTTGAGCTATTTTCAAATCATTTGTTGTGCTATCCGCAGCATTGTCTGATTCAGAATGATTTAAGTTCAACAAAGAAGATACTCCCATTCCCTTTTTATGCATGAGACTAATCATAACTTGCTGATCCTTATCCGCAAAATGGTACGTTATCGTTCCCATCCCTGTTGCCGGATCGAGATTGATATCGGCTTTAGAGGAACCGATTAAGGCCGTTGCATCAAGGTCTTTTGCCGGAATTGTTTTCGTTACATCAGAATAATGCTGATCTAATATTTTGTACTGGAAGGTAGCAGTATCTGCTCCCGTTTTTGTTAAATCACTTGAAACAAAGTTAATTCTGGAAATCGCCGAAGGAGTCGTTATATTGGCTGGAACCGGATCTAAACCGTATGTATTCAAAACGGCTGTTACTCCAGTTAGTTTATCTCTCAGGGTGGTTTTAAAGAGTACATTTGTATCTGAAGTGTTAAACGTATTGGTGCCCGTCCCCGTAGAAGGATCTAATATTATGTTTGAATCCAGTGATGAAAACGCCTCGATCTGGGAAGCCGGAATTTTTTGCGTTATATCACCATAAAAGCCATCGAAATCACTCCCGATATAACCTGTTATTTTGTACTTGAAGGTTGCTGTTTGGGATCCGGTTTTTGTTAAAGAATCAGAAACAAACTGTATTTGGTCAACTTGTGTTCTTACTTCCGGAGTCTTGTCGTCACCTATATAGAGTATTTTTCGAAAACCCTGACTGTATTTAGCACCAAAAGATATGTCAAAATCAACGTAAACCATTTGTTCAGACTCGGTAAAATTATATTTTAAAATACATGTTCCTGTTTGTGGTTCTATGCTTGATACAGCTTTGACCGTTGCGTAAGATGATTCAGTACGGTTTGTAACAACTTCTGCGTCTACTTTAATATCAGAAGACGGAATTTTCTGGGTTATGTCTGTACCATTCATATCCACAAATTTATACTGGAAAGTTCCCGTGTTTGGGTCAATCATTTTTAAGTGATCCCCAATAATACTAAAATCTCCAATAGGGGATTGCGGATCAGAATAGATGGGTATAGCCAAAACATTTGTTGCAGAGCATAATAAAAAAATTATAGTTAAAATAAATGATGCAGCTTTAATCCTTTTATTGGACATATGAAACACTCCTTTATATATAAAGATTCACCATACAGTTATATTACATTTTCCTAAGTAAAATGAGTTCCTTTGGCTTTAACATATCTTATAGAATTTACTTTTAAAATAATATATTCAATATAAATACTGAACTTCCTTTTTTCGGTTAATTAAATTTTGATGATTGTTAAGTAGCACAGTCATTATTAATTCAAAAAAAAAGCTGTTATCCCCTATCGGGCTAACAGCTTTTTTATCATTTCATATTAGGTTTGCTTATGCGGTTTCTTCCTTCTTACCCTTTTTTCCCTTATCCGCAGTAACCAGGAACGGTTCTTCTTTCTTCAGAACAACCTCCTTCGTTACAACGCACTTGGTGACATCTGTGCGTGACGGAAGATCGTACATCACGTTAAGCATCATTTCTTCAACAATAGCACGCAGTCCGCGAGCTCCCGTATTTCTCCGGATGGCCTCTTCTGCGATTCCAGTAAGGGCATCCTCTTTAAATTCCAGGGAAACCCCATCGAGTTCAAGAAGTTTCTCGTATTGCTTAACTAGAGCATTCTTAGGTTCGGTCAAAATGCGAACCAATGCTTCTTCATCAAGAGCATCAAGTGTCACAATGACCGGTAAACGACCGACAAACTCAGGAATCAAGCCAAATTTCAGCAAGTCGGACGGAAGGATCTCTTTTAGGGTATCCCCGATATTCATATCGCTTTTCTTTTGAATATCGGCGCCAAAGCCCATAACCTTCTTGCCAATGCGGGCTTGAATCAATTTCTCAATCCCGTCAAAGGCACCACCCACAATGAACAGAATGTTCGTTGTATCCAGCTGAATAAATTCCTGATGAGGATGTTTCCGCCCTCCTTGCGGGGGGACGCTGGCTACTGTCCCTTCAAGAATTTTCAAGAGAGCCTGCTGTACACCTTCTCCGGAAACATCACGGGTAATTGAAGGATTCTCTGATTTACGAGCAATCTTATCGATTTCATCAATATAGACAATCCCTTTTTCCGCTTTCTCAACATCATAATCGGCAGCTTGAATCAGTTTTAAAAGAATGTTTTCAACATCCTCACCCACATATCCCGCTTCCGTTAAAGATGTCGCATCAGCAATCGCAAAGGGGACATTTAAGACCTTGGCCAGAGTAGAGGCTAACAAAGTCTTGCCCGACCCAGTCGGTCCCATCATAATGATATTTGATTTTTGAAGTTCAACATCATCGATTTTCATGCCTAAGTTAATCCGTTTATAGTGGTTATAAACCGCAACGGAAAGGGCTTTTTTAGCCGCATCCTGCCCAATGACATATTGGTCAAGAATTGCCCGAATTTCCTTAGGTTTCGGAATATCTCCGATCTCAACTCCCAAATCCTCATTGAGTTCTTCCTCAATGATTTCATTACAGAGCTCAATACACTCGTCGCAAATATATACACCGGGACCAGCAACCAGTTTTTTTACTTGATCTTGAGTCTTGCCACAGAATGAACACTTGAGCTGATTTTTCTCGTCGTTGTACTTTGCCATCCTCTCACCTCTCTAGCGCAGGATTCCCCTCACACTCAAGTTACGCGTTTTGCTCAACCAAAAATTTAACGGTTTTCTCAGATATCAGGCTCTGACTGTACAGGTTGAGTTCTCCACGAGCAATAAGGGCCTGCTTCAAATTTTCAACTTGGGTTTGATAACGTTCGGCGAGTTTTACTAACTCTTCATTTACTTCTTCCTCAGTAACCTGAATTCCTTCTGCTTTACCGACAGCTTCTAAAACAAGTTCTGTTTTTACATTTTCTGCTGCCTGCGGACGGAAACGTTCTTTCATTTCTTCCTCAGAGGTTCCAAGATAATGGAAGTAGGTTTCCAGATCCAACCCTTGATAAGAGAGGTTTTGTTCCAGATCTTTAACCATCGTACTAATTCGGTTATTGATCATTGCATCGGGAATTTCAACGCTTGCGTTCTCAACTGCTTTGGCAACAATAGCATTCCGGTATTCATTTTCAGCATTTTGTTCTGCTGCTTTCATCAGTTTCTCACGGATATCCGCTTTCAATTCATCAAGCGTCTCAAAATCACTGACATCTTTTACAAACTCATTATCAATGGGAGCCAGCTCTTTTCTTTTTATCATATGCACCGTAACTTTAAACAACGCATCTTTTCCTTTAAGATCAGCAACATGATATTCTTCGGGGAAAGTCACGTTAACGTCAACTTCTTTGCCAATTTCGGCTCCCATCAACTGGTCTTCAAAACCGGGAATGAACGTACTCGAGCCGATCGTCAACTCATAACCTTCAGCCGTACCGCCTTCAAAAGGAACACCGTCGACAGATCCTGCAAAGTCGATTGTCACAGTATCTTTATTTTCTACAGTCCCCTCTTCAAGCGTCAAAACCTTAGCATATTGCTCCTGTTTACGTCTTAGTTCTTCTTCGACGTTCTCATCAGTTACAGAAACTGCTGTTTTCTCAACGTTTAAACCTTTATATTCCCCAAGTTCAACTTCCGGTTTAACGGTTACTTTCGCTTTAAAAACTAAATCTTTTCCCTCTTCCATTTGGACAAGGTCAACCTCTGGACGATCTACCGGTTGAATCTCTGTTTCCACAACAGCTTTAGAATATGCAGGCCCAATTACGTCATCCACTGCATCGCTATAAAGAGCTTGTGTTCCTACGTAACGCTCAACAATTGACCGCGGTGCTTTCCCTTTGCGGAAGCCAGGAACATTAACTTTATGAGCAAGAGTCTTCGCCGCTTTCGCTACTGCCGCACCGAACTCTTCTGAGCCTACGGTTATTTCAAGTTCAACCGTGTTTTTCTCAATTTTCTCCATCTTAACTGACATGCGTGCTCCCCCTTAAACTTCATTAAAAATATATGTAATCAGCCTTTGTCCGGTGTCCGGCGAAGTGCAGTTACACGTTTCTTTGTTTAGTCTATCCCAAAATTGAGCTGGGCAAACTTGGAAAATTCGTCTATACTGATAAATTTACCTGATCATTCTACCAAACAACCTCCTTAAAATCAAGTTTAAACCCTAATGCTTAAGTTTTTCGCTTAATTACTCTTCTTTTTTATTATTCTCGCGAACAAGATACAATTGATTATCTTCTATTTTGTAGAAAAGCGGTGCAATTAAAATATGCGGATATCGATTGCGTAATCTCGCCGCTTCAGATAAGACGAAATCGATCTCATTTCCGATTTCGAATAACGGAGCAAAATGGTTGAAATGCTCGACGGCGAAATCTCTTTCCCAACCGGAGTCCACAAGCCCATCGATAAACGCTTCTTTTTTGACGGCTAAATTCACCATCCCACAGTGATTATGGGCAATAAGGGCAATCGCTTTAACTCCTCCGATTGATACTGCATACGATACTTTAAATTCGCTATAACGAAGGTTGCCTCCTCCTGACCTTAGAATAAACGCAAAATTGTCGGGAATCTTTAATGACTTGCGATTGTCCATACACATTCCGATCAGTATTTCAGCACTGGTATATTTAGGATAAGGTTTATTCAAATTATGATATTCAATTAACCTGCCTATTGCCGTACCGCGATATTCCGGGAATATATCTTCTTCAGATTGAACTGGAATTAAACGCTTCATTTCTCCTCTAACTCCCTCGACTTAAGACTTCATCTGACGTAATAGGACATTTCCTGATAAATCTTCATTAATAAGCCCAAAAATATAATCTGTCGCTTTCTCCGCTGCTTTTCCAGGTAAAGCCTTCGCTGCTGCAGCGCACATTTGGCTAATTTCCTCAGGATACCTCAAAAGATGCTTAAGCGTCTCTTCTAATTCTTCTTCATTGTTCATAACTCTTCCTGCACCTATTCGCTGGACAAAGTGGGCATTTTCATCCTCCTGCCCAGGAATTGGTTTATAGATTAATAAAGGAAGATGCTTGGTTAATGCTTCTGAAACCGTCAACCCACCCGCTTTGGTTATAATGACATCTGACACCGTCATTAATTCCTCGACATTACGCACATATCCAAACCGATAAATCGGATTTTTAGCTTCAGCAACAATTCCATCCAAAGACTTATACAGCTTTTCATCCCGCCCGCAAACAATCAGAGATTGGACGGGAACCTCCGAATCCGCTAAGATTCGGCAAACCTTTTTAGCTCCGCCCAAAACACCATAAGCACCGCCCATGATCATAAAAATCGGTTGATCGGAACAAAGATTATATTGCTTAAGAATTTCCTGCCGATTCAAGGGATGTTCAAAACGAGGGCTTACGGGAATGCCCGTGATCTTAATACGCTGAGGATCAATTTGCCGATTGACAAGTCCCTGAAAAACGTCATCATTTCCCACAATATATAAGTCCACACCGGGATGAATCCATTGACTATGGACTGCATAATCCGTAACTACAGTAACAATTGGAACCTGCAATAATCCTTGCAAGCGAAGTTGAGCAAGAACTCCGGCAATCGTAGGATAGGTACAAATAATAACATCTGGACGAAGCCCCTCTATATAGTCAAAGAACTCGTGTCGTCCTAAAACGTTTAAAAATCGCTGAAGCACAGAGTCCGGGGGGATTTTAGAAGTCCGATAATAAAATTTCCCCCATAGGCGGGGCGTATGTTTAATAAGCTCGATATATGTGCCCTTGATGACTTTATTTAAGGTCTTGCTTAAAAAAGCCACAGAATCAACGTGGGTAATCTCCGCAGAAGGCTTTTTGGTCCGTATAGCTTCAATAATTGCTTCAGCAGCACGTACATGACCAGCACCAAACGTTGCCGAGAAAACGATAACTCGCAAATTGCCCACTCCGAAATCCTCCTTTGAATTTTCCCTTAAAGAGCAAACCCTTCCCCTACATTTTAACCCTAAATTAGGAAATCGCAAAATACGTTATCTTATTTTATCTTTTATATTATCTAATTTCGCTCAAATGAGCAAGAAAAGAAGATTGTCAGAGAAATAAATCCCCGAACAGATTTTGCTCGGGGATCTTCTGGATTAAGACAGTGAATTTGTATCTACCCATTCCTTAGCTTCGATTACTGATTCTTCGCTGGGAATAGGAACATTGGACTCGGGCTTTGTGCTTTCAATATGCCCCCTCCAGGCAGCAGTGTCGTGTCTTTCAATCGGATTGGCTAAAAACTTTTCCTTGGATTGATTCTCTTCGGCTCCAGCCATAGTTAATTCCTCCTATTATAGTTTTCTATCAATACTGCATTTCCGCCATACGTTTCAAAGTCTGATATTTTTCCTGAGCATGCTTTTCAGCGGTTGCAAAGAGTTCGTCGGCAATTTCCGGAAACACCGTTTTAAGTGAGGAGTAACGGATCTCACCTTTCAAAAAGTCTTGGAACGACTCTTTAGGTTCTTTGGAATCGAGGATAAACGGATTTGTACCCTGCTCTTTCAAACGCGGATCATGCCGCCATAAATGCCAATACCCTGCATCCACCGCTTTCTTCATTTCATACATGCTTGTACCCATCCCGGATTTTATCCCGTGGTTAATACATGAAGCATAAGCGATGATTAAGGATGGCCCTTTATAACTTTCTGCTTCGGCAAGAGCTTTGAGCGTTTGATTCATATTGGCCCCCATCGCAATCTGTGCAACATACACATAACCATACGTCGTGGCCATGAGCCCAAGATCCTTTTTACGAATTCTCTTTCCACCCGCAGCAAACTTAGCAATAGCGGCCGTTTGGGTCGCTTTTGAGGATTGACCGCCCGTGTTTGAATAGACTTCAGTATCCATAATGAAGATATTGACATCCTCTCCGCTGGCAATGACATGATCCAGTCCGTTGTAGCCGATATCATAGGCAAAGCCGTCTCCGCCAAAGATCCAAACCGAAGGCTTGATGAGGTAATCCTTCCGAGCCATAATCTCCGTAAGAAGAGGCTGGCCTGAAGCATTTTCCTTTTGGATGGCTGCAAGTACCTGAGCAGAGGCTTTTTTAGATCCTTCGCCATCATTCATATTGTCGAGCCATTCCTGGAAGGCCTGTTTTAGATTCTCGGAAATTGAGCTTTCCAACCCTTGGCGCATCAGATCTGCGAGCTTGGTGCGAATCTGTTTTGAACCAATGTACATACCATAGCCAAACTCAGCATTATCTTCAAAGAGCGGGTTCATCCAGGCCGGCCCTTTTCCCTCCGCATTTTTGGTATAAGGAATCGAGGGAGAACTTCCGCCCCAGATAGAAGAACACCCTGTTGCATTAGCGATGATCATGCGATCTCCAAATAATTGGGTTATCAGTTTAGCATACGGGGTCTCGCCGCAGCCCGGGCAGGCTCCATTGAATTCCAAAAGCGGCTGGGCCAGTTGGCTTCCGAAAAGCGTTTTCACGTCGATCAAATCGCGTTTTTCTTTGACCGTCATGGCAAATTCCCAGTTTTCTGCTTCCATCTCGATTTCATGATCCGCAGGCTTCATCACAAGGGCTTTACCCGGTGCGGGGCAAACATCCGCGCAGTTGCCACACCCCGTACAGTCGAGAGGAGCCACCTGAATCCGGTAATGGTAACCTTCCAACTTTTTATTGACAGGCTTCTTTGTTTTAAAGGTATCCGGAGCCTTAGCATACTCCTCTTCATCCAGCAGGAAGGGACGAATCGTGGCGTGCGGGCATACATAGGAACATTGGTTGCACTGAATGCATTTATCGATCTGCCATTCCGGAAGATAAACGGCAATCCCCCGTTTTTCATATGCGGTCGTTCCCAGTGGATGCGTCCCATCCTCCATTCCCACGAAAGCACTGGTTGGAAGGTTATCTCCTTCATGTGCCGCCATAGGACGTTGGATTTTCTTGATAAAATCAGGTTCATTCTTAATCGGCATTTTCTCATCTTCAATATCAGCCCAAGAAGCGGGAACCTCAACTTTATGTAAAGCTTCAATGCCGCGATCCACTGCATTTTGGTTCATTTCTACAATATTGGAACCTTTTTTGCCATAAACCAGCTGAATCGATTCTTTTAAGTAGCGAATTGCATCATCAACCGGAATGACATTCGCCAATTTAAAAAAGGCCGCTTGCATAACCATATTGATCCGGCCGCCGAGCCCGATCTCTCCGGCAATTTTTATAGCATCAATAATATAGAAATTGATATTGTTTTTTGCAATATAGCGTTTAAACAGGGCCGGAAGATGATCTTCGACTTCATCAGGCCGCCAGGGGCAGTTTAAAACAAAGGTTCCATTCTTTTTTAAGCCCTTGAGGAGGTCGTAATTATAGATGAATGACCGGTTATGGCAAGCGATATAGTCAGCATCAGATACAAAATAAGACGATTTAATCGGTTTCTTCCCAAAGCGCAGGTGAGAAA
The DNA here is from genome assembly GCF_049860565.1 of Desulfitobacterium nosdiversum. Classification (GTDB taxonomy): domain Bacteria; phylum Bacillota; class Desulfitobacteriia; order Desulfitobacteriales; family Desulfitobacteriaceae; genus Desulfitobacterium_A; species Desulfitobacterium_A nosdiversum. Next base: position 1,313,232 of record NZ_CP172056.1, on the reverse strand, counting down.
TTGTCGTCCCGCCGGACTTTTTACTGTCATATTCAAAATACCCTTGAACGAAAAGATCCGTATTGTTGCCAATGATTTTAATGGCGCTTTTATTCGCGCCGACCGTTCCATCAGAACCCAGTCCCCAGAATTTACAGCTGATTGTTCCTTCTGGCGTAGTATCTGCAATTTCGTTAATCGATAAAGAAGTATGGCTGACGTCATCAATAATTCCGATCGTGAATCGATCTTTGGGCTGATCCAGTTTTAGATTTTCGAAAACAGCCATAATCTGGGATGGAGTAGTGTCTTTTGAACCGAGTCCATACCGTCCGCCAACAATAACGGGCTTCTTCGTCTCATGATTAAACATTTGCAAAACGTCAAGATAGAGCGGCTCCCCTGTTGAGCCGGGCTCTTTCGTGCGGTCAAGAACGGCTATTTTATTTACGGATTGGGGTAAAACATCAAAGAAATATTTCTTTGAAAACGGCCGATAGAGATGTACTTTGAGCAGTCCGACTTTTTCTCCCTTAACCCGCAGATAATCGACGGTCTCTTCCGCAGTATTGCAGACGGAACCCATCGCTACAATGATATTCTCCGCTTGAGGATCACCGTAATATTCGAAAGGATGATATTCACGCCCGCTGATTTTCTTAAATTCTTTAAAATAATTCTCAACAATATCGGGAACAGCTTCAACAAACGGGTTCGAAACCTCACGCTCTTGGAAATATATATCAGGATTCTCTGCAGTTCCCCTTAAGACAGGATGTTCCGGATTTAAAGCTCGGTTTCGAAATTCCTGAATGGCTTGATGATCGACAAGCTTAGCAATTTCTTCGTGAGGAGTAACCTCGATTTTTTGAATCTCATGAGATGTTCTGAACCCGTCAAAAAAATGCAAAAAGGGCACCCGGGATTTAATTGCGGATAGATGAGCAATAAAACCCAGATCCATGGCTTCTTGAACGTTATTTGAGCATAATAAAGCGAACCCCGTTTGCCGGCATGCATTGATATCCTGATGATCTCCGAAAATAGATAACGCATTTGTGGCTAAAGCACGTGCACTCACGTGAAATACTGCAGGCACTAAATTCCCCGCCATTTTGTACATTTCCGGAATCATTAAAAGCAGCCCTTGAGAAGCCGTATACGTCGTTGTCAATGCACCAGCCTGAAGCGAACCATGAACTGCCCCGGCAGCGCCTCCTTCTGATTGCATTTCTACCACTCTTACGGGCTGATCAAATAGATTTTTCTTACCATGAGCTGCCCATTCATCAACGCCTTCTGCCATGGGTGATGAAGGTGTAATCGGAAAAATGGCTGCGACTTCAGTCAGGGCATACGACGCTTCAGCAGCAGCCTGGTTACCATCCATTGTTTTCATCTTTTGTGCCACGCAATAGAACCCCCTTCGAATACAAGGATAATTTTTCTTGTTTAGTATTCGAATTTAGAGAACTATCATACATGCGAATAACTATTTTCCCAGTAAATATTTTACTCCGAGAAAAAAGCCTTCGATAACATGCATCTTGAAAAATTGCTGAACAGCAACAGCAAGTGCAGCACAATCATGAGAAATGGGATGGCACAGGTTATCCGTTCGGCCTGTCAGGTGAGCAGATTCCCTTGGAAAGTCGGATAATATCTCTCATTGACGCTTATGATGCAATGAGTAATGACCGGCCTTATCGGAAAGCCTTAAGCAAAGAAAAGATCATTGAAGAGATCAACCGATGCTCCGGAACTCAATTTGATCCCGAACTTGTTAGACTGTTTATTGAAATGATTGAGTAAAGTCTTTGACATAATAAAATGGGGCTGTTGCAAAACAAGCTCTTTTTTCGTGCGCACAATAATTGTGGACTATTGCAAAAGACCCGAAAGCGTAGTTTCTCGCATAGAAGTGAATGATTCGTGGAGGGACGTGCAGGTGAACAAGGCTTTCGTAGCGTAGCGCAGCCACAGGTTCACATCGGGTATTGCCCAGAGGTTTGGCGGAGCTGCTACGAAGGCAAAGTGAACCAGTCCCGGAGCGCCTGAGTGAGCGGATATGCGAGAAACTACACGACCATACGTTTTGCAACAGTCCCATTTTACTTATTTTTATCAATTTTAAAAAAAACAAATGATTATATTTTTATATCATGATAGCATTCGAAATGTATTAGATATTATTAGAGAAAGGAAAAAGAAACTATGCATATTAAAGTCGAAACTCTTCCAAAATATCGTATTGCATATGTGCGACAAGTTGGTCCATATGGTCCCGCCAATATTCAAGCAATGGAAAAGTTAAAAAAATGGGCTGTGGAGAAAAATCTGCTTACTGAATCGTCAATAATACTCGGGATTCCACAAGATAACCCTGAAACAACACTTCCTGAAAACTGCAGATATGATGCATGTATTGTCATTTCTATGGATTATCCAATTGATGCATCAATTTGCGAAAGTAAACTTTCTGGTGGAAAATATGTTATATGCGAAGTCAAACATACAGCAGAAGAAATTCAAAAAGCATGGGCAGAAATTTTTTCAGCTTTACAAAACAATGGATATGAAATTGACAATAAACCGATTATAGAAAGATACGCTGGTGATATGATTAACAACAATTTATGCGAAATATGTGTACCTGTAAAACCGTTATAGTTTTATTGAGTACATGTTTACTTATTTGGGGCTTAGAATATTAGACATAAAAAATCCTCCTTTTTCGTTTCTTTCAAAACGGTTAGAAGGAGGATTTCATCATTCATATTGGTGCGGGAGACAGGACTTGAACCTGCACGGTTACCCGCTGGTACCTAAAACCAGTGCGTCTGCCAGTTCCGCCACTCCCGCATTGTTCGGATCATGAGTCGAACAGAAATTATTGTAACTCATTTTTTTGAGATTGACAAGTTTAATTTTTAACTAATTTTTTACATAATCCTCAGATATAGAAGCTTGCTGATTATCTGTGTCCTTTTTCCTTATCACTTTTATCCCCGTTCTCATTACGTTCTTGTTCTTCATGATTTTTTTCATCTGAATTATTACCTGATTGGTTCAATTGAGATTGATGTTTTTGATATTGTTGTTGAGCCTGTTGCTGTGTTTGAGCTTGCTTTTGGGTTTGTTGCTGCACTTGGGGTTGTTGAGTTGTTTGACCAGAAGTTGTACTTGAATTGCTATTCGTTGTCTTCTCTTGGTCTTCTTGGTCGTCTTGATCCTCTCCGTCTTTTTCTTCTTTATCCTTATTTTTATAATGCCCATAAGCGTAACCGTTCGGAGTATGTTTTACTCCTAAAGCAACTTGAAATTCTTCTAAAGCCTGCTTAGCCTCTTGGGATAATTGCACCTGATCCGTAGTTCCGGTTTGATCGGCAGAGACTGTCGCAGTAGATTGGGTGGTACTTGTTGTCGTTCCGGCAGCAGAATCCTGACCTTTCTTATCCGTCTTTTCCGCTTTAGCAACTGCCTTTTCAACGGAACGAACGATATTTAAAGCAAGCCGTTGTGCCGCTTGAGGAGGAAGTTTTTCTAAAAGGCTTCCTAAAACAACCATATTATTTGTATTCACTTTGGTTAAAGCAAGTTGAACTTTTTGAGCGGTCTCACTATTCGGATCCTTGAGCTGATCAAGGAAAGCTTGGGCACTGTCAATTCTCTGATTATACCGGGTTAAAGCCTTTTCTGCCTCGGTCGTATTTCCTTTCTCAAGCAGTGCTTGTGCTTCAGCAAGGTCTTCAGTTGCCTGCTTTTCAGTAAGCTCTGCCTTTTTGACAGGATCAAAAGTTAATGCAAGTTGTACTTTTTCCATAAGAGTTTGAAACCAATACCATGGGGAATCCGGCAATGCTCCAGAATTAACGGTTTGACCATTTTGATCCACAACAGGTGCTGTTATGGCAGAAGAAGTCGTTGTAGTCGAAGTAGAGGTTGTTGCAGTCGGGACAGTAGTCGATGTATCTGTATTTGTAGCGGCAGAAGTTGATGTTGAACTTCCGGTTGAATCTGTTTGAATTGTAGTGGCCGTTACGGCTGTCGTACCTGAATCGGCTGTAGTATCGGCCATAACTAATCCTGGTGTTGCAGGAAACGTGAGAAGCGCTGCTGTTAAAGCAATGGCGAGCTGTTTTTTCATTATAAATTCCTCCTAGATTTTTAAACCATTTTGATCTAACTTTTAAGGCTTTTGTTCTTGCCTTTTCATTTAATCAATACGTCAAATTTTTAATCTTTTAAGGGGGTTACCCATATTAAGGGAAATCAAGAAAAAGACTATCCAGATATATATCAGATATATCCAGATAGTCTTTAATGAAAATCGATCAACTGTATACACGCAATTGAAGGTCAGCGAAACATCTTTAAGGGACTTTTATAATTCTTGCAGAAGGAATTAAATCCGAAAACATACCCTGCAATTTTTTCCGGACGCAGACTAAACCATAATTTAATGTCAACCTGCTCTCCTTGAGCGTTTTTTGCAATTCCATCACTGCTAATCCAACCATGTGGGCCTGTTTCCGAAAGATAAATCTCCCATACCGTCTCTTCATCCGTATTTTCGATAGTCTTAATTTTTAAGCCGCAGCGCGCATGAAAAATCTCAATAAGTTTAACAAACAAACGGAAAATAGGATCTTCATATTCCTTATTCTCGGTAAGAGGTAAACCCAAATCAGAAATAATCTCCTCTTTTAATTCGGTCAATCCTTTATCCACATGATAATGAATAAGGATTGAGGTCTTCAGGGATCCATATACAAGAATACCTGAATTCAATTCAAATCTTAGGGGGAGTTCCAAACCGGTTAAAAAAATATGAAGCTCATCCTGACTTATTTCCCAGCTTCCGGAGTAATGACGCAATAATTTATCGGCAAGCTGAAAGGATAAAATTTGCGCGGAAGCTTTCATTTCGTCCGGCTGACAGCATCCTTGGCAGTCTTTGGCAGGCTTATCCATGGGTAACATTAGTCGCATGGCGTTCATTCCGTCACTCTCCTTAATTCATAATTCTGAGCTGCAAGCCAATTGTTGTTTCACTTTATAAAACCATGTGCCAACAATTATGGTAAAAATATTATCCCTGATTTTTACAGAAACGTCAAGACGGAATTTTCTGAATTTACTGTTTCTTGGGATATAGTTTAATTATATTCACAAGGTTAAAAATTAGAACCAAGGTTTCTTGAAATTCTCTGACCGATACATTTTAACTCTTGACCAATGTGTCCTATCCCTTTTTCCTGGATACGGCTTGCCGGACCGGAAACGCTGATTGCACCAATCGCTCGCCCTGAATAATCGAAGACGGGTGTCCCTATGCAGATAATTCCCACTTCATTTTCTTCAATCTCGACTGCTATTTGATTATTGCGGACTTCCTTAAGATTCTCGAGCAGTTCTTCAGGACTTGTAATGGTATTAGGAGTATTCTTAATCATGCCTTTAGTCTTCAAAATATGCAAAACCTCAGGTTCTGGAAGCGTTGCAAGAATAGCCTTGCCAACCGCTGTACAATGCATGGGAACTCTCCGTCCCACTTTGGACTGCATGCTGACCACGTGTGAGCTTTCCGTTCTATCGATATAAACAACCTCACCATCGTCCGGCAATACAAGATTAACGACCTCATCCAGCATTTTAGCAAGCTCTGCTAAATAAGGAGCTGCAATCTTTCGTATTTCCAAATTGTTCAAAAAGCGCATACCTAACTCAACAATCTTAATTCCAATTCGATAGCGTTCATTTTCCTTTTCTTTCTCAACATAACCACGATAACAAAGCGTTTGTAAGATTCTATGCACAGTACTCTTATGAAGGCAGATTCGATTACCGATTTCCGTAACGCCTAAGGGTTCATTGGCCTGGGCCAAGGCTTCAAGTATGTCCAAAGAGCGTTCTAAGGTCTGTACATTTTTTTCAGCCACAAAAAAGCCTCCATTTCTCTGCTATAGTCATAAGAATATGTTATAATCTGGTTTTACAAAAACAGTATGGCTTTTAGAAATTAATTAGTCAAGTTTATAATATTAAAGCTTTATTCAATAAATAAAAGCACTAGAACTTACTTCGTTCCAGTGCTTAATCAACGAATATGGGGTGGATGATGGGGATCGAACCCACGTATGCCGGAGCCACAATCCGGTGCGTTAACCACTTCGCCACAACCACCATGATTATAATTTAAATGGTGCGCCTGGAGAGATTCGAACTCCCGACAACCTGCTTAGAAGGCAGATGCTCTATCCAACTGAGCTACAGGCGCATCGTTATCTCCTGAACCCAAACGAACCGATAAAAATGGTCGGGGCAGAGGGATTTGAACCCCCGGCCTCCTGCTCCCAAGGCAGGCGCGCTAGCCAAACTGCGCTATGCCCCGTTCAGTGACAATGACTATTTTATCTGATCGTTAATCTTAAGTCAAGCCTAAACTCTAAAAAATATCTTTTGGCAAATCAATTTATTTTGAACAGACAATTAATATTGCATAACATTATCTTTATATGAAAAATTTGTTTTTTTGTTATTCGTTTTTAATAGTCTTTGATTTTTGTGCTAATTCCTTGAGAAACGGTATTGCTTTTTGAAAAGCTTGTGCACGATGACTCACTTTATTTTTTTGAATCACTGTTAATTCTGCCATCGTCCGCCCAAAATCCGACATGAAAAATAAAGGGTCATAGCCAAATCCATCTTTACCGCGCCGCATGCGTGAAATTCGGCCTTCAACAGTCCCTTCTGTTAAGTATTCCCTGCCATCCGGTGTTGCAATCACTAACGCACACCTAAACCGTGCTGTTCTTTCCTCATCAGGAACTTTTTCCAAAGCTTTTAACAGTTTATCATTATTGCGCTCATCATCTTTCGGTTCGCCGGCATAACGTGCTGAATAAACGCCCGGTGCTCCGTTTAGAGCATCTACTTCCAGTCCGGAATCATCAGCTAACGCAATATACCCTGTTCGCTCTGCAGCAACACGTGCTTTTAAAGATGCATTTTCTGCAAAAGTTGATCCTGTCTCTTCTACATCTTCCCAGTTCTCAATATCACGTAACGAAAGAACATCAATCTGAGTATCGGATAACATTTCCTGAAGTTCCTTAACTTTGCCTTGATTTTGTGTCGCAAGCAATATTTTCATCGGATACCCTACTTTCTCAAATCCGCTTTAAAGCAGCATTCTGCTCGCCCATCAATTCGCGAATTCCCTTTTCGGCAAGTGCAAGGAATTGATCCAGCTCACTGCGATCAAAAGGATTTTCTTCAGCCGTCCCCTGGACTTCCACAAATTTACCGGATCCAGTCATAACGATATTCATATCGACTTCAGCTTTAGAATCCTCTGGGTAAGCCAAATCAAGTATAGGAACTCCATCCACTTTACCTACAGAAACTGCAGCTAAAATGTCTTGAAGAGGGCTCTCTTTTAAAACTCCCTTATCCATTAAATACTGAAGGGCATCGACAAGTGCGACATACGCCCCTGTGATCGAAGCTGTTCGTGTTCCCCCATCCGCTTGAAGTACGTCGCAATCGATCCAAATCGTACGCTCGCCTAATTTCTTAAAATCAACAACTGAGCGCAGAGCACGTCCGATTAGGCGTTGTATCTCCATCGTTCTTCCGGTCATTTTCCCTTTGGCTGACTCCCTTGGGGTTCGAGTCTGTGTTGCTCTGGGCAGCATAGAATATTCGGCGGTAACCCAGCCTAAACCCGTTCCCTTTTGAAAAGAAGGGACCTTTTCCTCTACCGAAGCTGTACAAAGAACCCGCGTCATCCCTACTTCAATGAGAACAGATCCTTCGGGGATCTGGGTATACTGACGTGTAATTTTTACCGGACGTAATTGATCTGCCTCGCGTCCATCATAACGTTTCATTTAATAACCTTCCTTCCAGCCAATTTTTTCGTATCAATCTTCTGAGTACTTTAAGTTATCATACATCTGATAATAACGTTTTAACTTCTTCATAGGGGCGTAAAACCTTATAATCCGATTGAACGGGAGGGAGCTTCCTCTCCGACAATGCCAACAATAGTATACAATTTTTCAATCGGATCAAACTTGAACTCTTTTAGCAACCGGAATCCCTTAATCTCAGACGTTCTCTTAATATGTATGCGGGGACCTGTGCATAGATATAGTGTTTCACCGACACGTATATGTTCTTCATCTGAAAAACTAATGGCCAGATCTGCCTCGATGACTTGTTTAACCCGCTGCTCAACCAGATCGAGATCAATATCCGGTTTTCCTGGCAATTCTAAAACAAAGCCGTGCTTAATTTCGCTGTGAACCTCCGGTTTATCCAACCCCATTTCCTCAAGAATCATCGAAGTTATATCTTCAGCTGAATGCGCCATTCTCCGGTATTTAATGGATTCAAAAACAATATCTGCGATCTTTTGAGGCTCCGGTCCAAAAAACGTAGGGCGAGTCACAATGACTTCCTCACCAACCCCGATTAGAACTTCAGCATTTATTTTTAGGTAAGAATACAAAAGGTCAAAGTGTTCTACGATAACCCGGCGTCCTTTGTCTAAAGCCTTTTTGACGGCTTCAGCAATGATCCAGGGCTGCGTAAAGGCAGCTTCGAATCTCATATCCAAATGATACGTGTGGCACCTAAAATGGTCACGATCTGCATCATCAAGCAAAGGAAGCGGCCGGACATTAATTCCATCATCATCATTTGTCAATTCTAACCCTGGAAACATGCCTCGAATTAAAAGGGATTTCCCGGCCCCCGCATCCCCTAATAAGCCAATCAACTTATCCTCAGGGCTTAAATAGCGTTGTGCGAGGTTGGTCCCTAAAAAGAGCAAACGTTTTTTTCCGCGCGGAGCAAAATAAACCGCTTGCATGAGATGATCCTGCACAAAATGCGTGGAGATTATCCCCACCCCCTCTTTGCTTATTTTATACGAAAGCTGACGGATATTCCATCACCAAAGGGAAGTACACTTGTCTGAAAATCAGGGTTTTGCGTGAGCTTGCTTAAGAACTCACGTAAATGAGTCACCATTCGGTTATATTTTGGTGCAAACTTTTCCCCGGGAACAACCCATCCTCGAAATAATACATTATCGACGACAAGAATTCCGCCTGGCGAAATCCGGGGTAAAACCAAGCTTAAATAATCTAAATATTCACCTTTTGCCGCATCGACAAAAACAAAATCAAATTTTTTTTCCAGCGTCGGTATAATGCGGCGTGCATCCCCGAATAAAACATCAATCCTATCTTCGATCCCTGCCCGTTTAAAATATTCAATGGCTCGCTTCGCTCGATCAATATTCAGATCAATCGTTGTGATATGACCCGTGCGGCCCTCCAAGTCTTGAGCAAGCCACAAGGTTGAATATCCAATCGCGGTCCCGATCTCTAAGATATCTTCGGCTTTACTCATTTTAATAAGTAAGGCCAAAAAATTTCCTACAGGCGGAGTCACCACTGGAATTGTCTCTTTTAAGGATTGGGATTCCATTTCATTCAGCAGTTCATTTCGCGCCGGAAGAAGCTCTCCTAAATATTGTTCCAATTCAAAGGAATAAAACACATTCGTTCCCTTTCTTTTTCTAATTTCCTAAGATTTGATATAATACACCCGAAGCATGATGACAAGGAGGATATACTTTGGTTTCTTTAAAACTCCCTCAAGACTTTATCAACCGAATGGAAAAAGACCTTAAAGAGGACTTTCCGTCTTTTATAGCCTCCTATGATTCGCCCCGCCTTAACGGCTTAAGAGTCAACTCGCTCAAGTTAAGTCCTGAAGAATTCTGCAAACGCTGGCCCTTCGAACTCGAACCCATTCCTTGGGCGAAAGAGGGTTTTTATTATCATTATACCACCCATCCAGGCCAACACCCCTATCATGCGGCAGGAATCTATTATTTACAAGAACCTTCTGCCATGGCTGTCGTTCATTATTTAGATCCGCAACCGGGTGAACACATTCTTGACCTTGCAGCCGCCCCTGGCGGAAAATCAACGGGAATTGCCGCTCGTCTTAAGGGTGAAGGATTGCTCTGGTCTAATGAGATACACCCCGGACGAGCAAGAACTCTCGCCCAAAATATGGATCGCTGGGGTGCCATAAACGTAATTGTTTCGAATGAAAGCCCGGATCAACTCGCCAAACATCTTCCCGGTTTTTTTGATAAAGTTTTATTAGATGCTCCGTGTTCCGGAGAAGGCATGTTTCGCAAAGATCCCGACGTTATTGATGAATGGTCTCTCGCTCATATCGAGTCCTGTGCCCGCCGTCAGACGCTCATTTTAGAATCAGCCGCTGCCTTAGTGAAACCGGGCGGCCGGCTCGTTTACTCGACGTGTACCTTCGCTCCTGAAGAAAATGAAGAAATGATTCTCCGTTTTTTAGAGTCTCATTCTGAATTCAAAGCGCTTCCAATTCCTGACCCTGCACCGGACTTCGTTCACCCCTCCCGGCTTACAGACGCCGTTCGGCTTTACCCTCATCATATCCGCGGCGAAGGTCATTTTATGATCGCTCTTATACGAACTGAAGATGCTCTTGCTTCAGATCAGGCTCTTCCTTATCCCTTTCAAGGAAAGGATAGCTTAACAAAGAAAAGCAGCAAAAAAAAGGCAAGTCCTCACTCCAAGGGCTCTTCCCGTCTTGCGAACGCCGTTTGTCCAGAACTAAACACCTTTTTAACGGAAGCTCTAACCCTGGAAATGAGAACACAGCTTGGCTCTTCTTTCTTTTCTCCTGAACATATTTTGGCCTTTGGGGACCACCTATACTCTAACCCCATTCCTGAGCTGGACTTTCGCGGTCTCACAATTCTGCGTCCAGGCCTATATTTGGGCGAGAAAAAACCCGGCCGTTTCCAGCCGAGTCAGGCGCTTGCCTTAGCCTTAACACCAGATTCCGTAACTTCTTATCTTACTTTCTCTCCAAGTGACGCTCAGCTTGAACACTATCTGCGCGGAGAGGCACTCCCAAATGAAGGACCTAATAGTTGGGTTCTCGTTACTGTTGACGAGTTTCCTTTGGGCTGGGGAAAACGAGTTAATGGTCTGTTAAAAAACCATTACCCGAAGGAATTTCGTATTCATTAATTTAAAAAAATTATCTTAAGGCCTTCCAGGCAACTTTCATCAATTCCGCATCAACTTGAGTTCCAATGCCTTTATCCAAAATACTTAAAGCTTCTTCTTCAGTCAAGGCCTTGCGGTAAGGGCGTTCTTCTGTAAGTGCTGCAAAAATATCAGCAATCGTCATTAAGCGGGACCCTGTATCCAAATCCGCACTTGTCAGTGCAAACGGATAACCCGTACCATCAAGACGTTCATGATGGTAGGCTGCCCAGTGCACAACATGCTCGGGGAAACCCGCTTCATCAAGAAGCCGGTAAGTATAGTAAGTATGGGTTCGTATAATATCAATCTCCTCAGGATCCAGGTGACCCGGTTTATCGAGAATACGTCTAGGGATAGAAAGTTTGCCTAAATCATGCAAAAGTCCTGCAATCCGTATATCTGATACAGCTTGTTCATCCCAACCCACAGCAAGAGCTAACTTCTCCACAGTTTCGGATACAGACTGCGAATGCCGGGCTGTAAATGCACTTTTTTGATCAATCAAATCAGCAAATGTATGAGCCATCATATACGTTAATTGATATCCTAAGGTCTCTTTTACCGGTAAAGCATCATTGACACCCAGCATGGTGAACGCAATATGCATTAAGTTCGGTTGTTCCAGATCAAGCCAAAACGCTTCCTGTTGAGCCAGCTCTAAAAAGGCCGGAACAATCTCAGGGAAGAAAAGACTTCCTTCATGCTCTTTTACCCAACGAACGAGATTATCCCTCTCCGAACGTTTTAAAATTCCCCGGCTCATATGCACATCTACTCGGTCCGCGAGCCCTAAAATTTTAGAGAAAAACGGCACCTCACTAGGAGCTTTTTTTAAAGCACTATGATTAATGTCTGGAGTCTCGTGATGAAATTGAATGGCTGGAGAAAGAATCTCTCCGTCAGGAAAAAGCGTTACAATCTCCGAACCCAAGATGCAGTGTTCCCGAATTAAACGGCTATCTCCATGATATTTGCGGAATCCGCCGACAGCACCGACATCATGCATTAAACCCGCCATTAAAATATAAATTAAAAATTTTTCCGGCAGCTTTAGCTTAATACCTAAGGATAAAGCGATGTAAGCAACCCGCTCTCCATGGCGATGACCTAACGCCCCTTGAAAACCTTTCTCGATCTCCTCGTCCACTAAGGCAAGATCAAGAGCTTTGGAAAAGCTCCACATTCTACGAATTAGTGAAGCATACTCTGGTTGCATTCTTATTCTCCTCTCTCGAGCGAACTAACTATTTTTCTTAATAAGAGAGCTCCCAGACTGGCTCAAGATAGCCACAGGGAGCTTTTGTTCGAGCTCTATTCTATGTCTATGTTATAACTATGTTCTTATTCTCGCAGTCCCATTTGCGCAAGAGAGGTTGCTGAGTTGGCTACATCTTCAGAAGCCGCCCCAATTTGGGCTGCCGTTTGAGTCAGAGCATCAATCTGACCGGCAATTTCCTGAACTTGGGTAATACTCGCATTGATGGCTGACATAATATCGGAGAACCTGCTTACAACTTCATGAGCCTCAGAAGCGGCTCCTTGCATAGCCTTCGTTGTCTCCTCAATCGCTTTATTAACAGATGCCGTATTTTGTTTCGTTAACGTAATCATTTCGCTGATCTCTTTAACGGACTGCTCAGAATGGTTAGCCAGCTTTTTAACCTCCTCAGCAACAACTCCAAAACCGCGGCCGCTTTCTCCAGCACGGGCAGCCTCAATTGCAGCATTCAAAGCTAATAAATTGGTCTGAGAAGCAATTTCTTTAATAACGTCCGTAATTTTGGCAATTCGAGCAGAGCTCTTATCTAATTCCAGCATTTTGTCCTGCATTTGAGCCGTCATCTCTGAAAGCTCCAGAATACGGTCAGCGATATGCTGGATTTTCTGTGATCCTTCCTGAGCCAACGAGTCCACTTGACGGGAAAATTGTGCTGCTTCTCCTGCATTGGTGGAAATCATCTCAGTTGCCTCATGCATCTGGGAAGCAGAAGCTGCCGTTTGTTGAGAAGTTGCAGCCAAAGCTTGGCTTGCTTCACTGACACGGCGCTGCAGGCTGTCAATTTCTGCATAAGCTTGTTCAAGCTCTGATTTTTTATCCAAATCCTGCATATAGGATTGAATATAGCTGGCCATAACGACCTGCTGATCGAAGCTTAAAATTTTAAGAACGGCAAGAATCAATTTCATCGATTGCTCTGGTTTTTTTCGATACTGTTGTACGATTCGCGGTAAGATTTCATCATACATGACCTGATAGGAGCTTAAATAATAAAACGGAGGCAAGTTAATCCTTTTATGGACTTCCCCGATTTTTACCCGCCATTCCATAAAGTTCTCATCAATCTTATCCGTAAAGATTGAAAGCAGGTATTTTTTCATGGTGACATAAAGCCGGTCCACAGTTGAATTTTGCTCAATAATTGCTTTTAAGTCAGACACTGTTAGAACATGCTCATAGAAACTGCGAATGATCTCATCAGCATCCCGCTCGATCAAAGGGCGAATTTCTTTTAGCAGAGTCAATTGCTGCTCATCTAAACGGAGTAATTCTACAGATTCTTGCAAATCAAATTGATGAAGTTGGATCATGATTCAATACTCCTCTCTAGTTAACCCAAATATCATTATATCGACAAAAAAGTCAAAAATTTCATTTTTAATTATTATTGAATAGTTCTTTATTTAAAAGAAAAATCCTGCAAACTTATTTGATTTTGCAGGCGAATATTTCTTAAACATTACTATGTTTGAAAATGAACTTAACTTACATTTTGTTTGGGATAAATTGTTTCTCTCATACGATTTCTTAAGCGAACAACACTACCGTCCACCGCAATTTGATATATTGTTATTTCTCCTCCCTCGATTGTCCATTCATTGCAGCATTCCCCGCAAAAATAACGTCCTCTGCTAATCCTTCCAATTTCCCGCGATCCACATATTGGGCAAATCCATGTGTACCCCATCATTCCTCACCTTTCATGGTTCAGCTTTTATAAATATATCGTACTTATGTTCTATACTTTGATATAAAACAGTATAACAGGAAAGTTTGCAAGGAGGCTTAAGAAATTGTGAATTTATTGTGAAATAATTCTAAACCATAAATAAACCTTATCAAACTCTTTTAAATAGTCCGATATTGAGCCTTTCCAATTTCATAAAGGTTATTCCCATCGCGGTCAATGACGACAATTACCGGAAAATCCTTAACAACAAGCCGGCGAACGGCTTCAGTCCCAAGCTCAGGATAGGCAATAATTTCAGCTTCAACGATTCGTTTAGCCAATAATGCACCTGAGCCTCCGATGGCTCCGAAATAGACCGCCCCATATTTTTTCATGGCATCAATGACTTCCTTTGAACGCAGCCCTTTGCCGATCATTCCCGTTAACCCTTTTTCAATTAAGGTTGGAGAATACGCATCCATCCGATAGCTTGTTGTCGGTCCTGATGAACCAATGACTTGATTCGGCTTTGGGGGAGTCGGTCCCACAAAGAAGATAATCTGGTCTTTAACGTCAAAGGGAAGCGTTTCTCCCCGTGCTAAAGCTTCAAGCATTTTTTTATGGGCTGCATCCCGGCCTGTATAAATGATTCCGCTGATTAAGACATTATCCCCGGTTTTGAGTTGAGCTACTTTTTCTTGGGTCAGGGGTGTTTCTAAACGGATTGCGTCAGCCATTAGAGTTTTCCCTCCCCTTGAGCGTTATTGCTTTATGACGTGCTGCATGGCAGTTGATATTAACCGCTACAGGCAGCATGGCAATATGGGTCGGATAAACCTCCAGGTTAACAGCCAACGCTGTATTGACTCCTCCAAAGCCTTGAGGTCCGATCCCTAATTTATTGATCCGCTCTAATAATTCCTCTTCGATCTTAGCTAAACGTTCTTCTTTATTATGTACGCCCACATCGCGAAGCAAAGACTTTTTAGCAAGATAGGTGGCCTTCTCCATCGAACCTCCTACCCCGACGCCGACAATGATCGGCGGGCATGGATTTCCCCCTGCCTTATCCACCGTATCGACGACAAATTGCATAACCCCTTCTAAGCCATCCGAAGGCTTGCACATCTTCAAGGCGCCCATGTTTTCGCTGCCTGCCCCTTTAGGAGCTACTGTGATATGGAGTTCATCCCCAGGGACAATATCGTAATGAATAATCGCAGGTGTATTATCCTTCGTATTGACTCGATCAAAAGGATCTTTAACTACGGATTTACGAAGATAGCCCTTTTCGTAGCCTCGTCTGACCCCTTCATTCAGAGCCTCGGTTAAAGACCCGTCTTGAATGCGCAGATCTTGACCGACTTCGACAAAAAGAATCGCCAGCCCCGTATCTTGGCACATCGGAACCCGCTCTTCATGAGCAATCGTTGCATTTTCGATCAGCCGTTCAAACACCTCACGACCCAAGGGTGATGTTTCCGTGGTTAATGCCTTATGGAAACAGGACATAACATCTTCCCCAAGGTCATAGTTAGCCTCGATGCAGAGTTTTTCAACAGCATCCATAATCTCTTGGACATGAATTGTTTTCATCTTCGCAGCTTCCCTCCTTAGAATTTTCAGTTATTTTGTGTAGCTTCTCGCATATCCGCACTCTTAGCGCTCCAGGGCTGGATACTTGCTTTCATAACAGCTTCGCCAAACCTCAGGGTAATACCTGAAGTGAACCAGTGGCTACGCTATGTTACGAAAGCTTCGTATACCTTACCGCCCCTCCGCGAAATCGTTCACGTCTGTACGAGAAGCTATACTTATGTGTTTAAAGAATTTTTAAAAAATATTTATTCTTCGTCTTCAAGCTCTTCCAGGGCATATACTGCGCAGCCAATCGCTCCATTAAACTGAGGTTCAGGCGGAATGATGATCTCCCGTCCTGTTTCCTCTTTTAAAAGGTCTTTCACCGCTTGGTTATGCGCTACACCGCCGGTAAAAATAAGTAGATCTCCTTGAAATGAACGCAGCAGCGGCAAAATTCGCTTCACGATCGTCGCATTGACACCGGCTGCCAAATTCCTCAAGGGCACACCTTCAACAATCTGCCCGATCAACTCACTTTCTCCAAAAACAGCACAGGTTGAACTCAGCTCAACAGGTTCATCGGAATACTCACCTAATTCTTCGAGCGTCATTCCCAACACATTCGCCATATTCTCCAGATACCTACCGGAAGAGGCGGCGCACTTGTCATTCGTTAAAAAATCGATCATACGGCCCCGCTTGACTTGAATAATCTTGCTATCCTGGCCGCCCAAATCAACAAGCGTAAAATCCCGTAAACCCGTTTGAAAAATCGCGCCTTTAACATGTGCCTTCAGCTCGGGAATCGTCTCCCCACCGGCAACCTCCAGCGTATTTCGTCCATAACCTGTCGTAACCAGTTTATCCACCTTTGGAAGGCCTAATGCTTCAAAATTAACAGCAAGTTTGCCCTCATGCTTGCGTCCATACTCTCTGTAAAATTGAATGGTATCCAAGCGTTCAAGCTGTTTAATCTCTAAATCCTCTTCAGGACTCGGTTTTGCCATTACAGCGATTTTAACGCTCCGGCTTCCTAAATCAATTCCGCATACCGTTATTTGAGCCATGAAGTAAACCTTCTTCCTATTTTACATGATTAATTTTACACGGGATAGTTTATATCCTTTGATATTATATTGAATATTTCATCGAATTTATAGCTTTTTAGATACTTTATTGTATACAGCGCTATTTCAGAAAGAGCATAGTCAAATTTTCTACTTTAAGTTATAATCTGTTCGTAACGCAAGAATAATTCCCTTAAGCAAACTCAAGAATGGCAATGGCGCCGTAAAAAGTCTGATCGTTCAGGCCTTTTTGCGGCGTTTTTTTATTGGCCATATCAATGACAAAAGTATACGCGGCAACAAATTCCTTTTTAGAGAATTTGCAGTGTTTAGAGTGTAAAAGTTTGAAGGGAGTGATTACGGAAAAATTCTTGTTATCCATGCTTATATTAAAGAAAGGGGTTTATCTAATGAAAAAGGGAATTGCAGTTATTTTATCCTTCACCATGATTCTATCAATTCTGCTCACAGGTTGCGGCACTGGAGGAACCCAGAAAAAGACAGCTAAGATCGCCTTCATTGCACCGATCACCGGTTCAAATGCCGCCGTTGGTCTAGGTATGCGAAACTCGGCAGAGTTAGCTGTTAAACAAGCCAATGCCAAAGGCGATTTACCTTTTAATCTAGAGCTTGTTGTTATGGATGACGCCGGTGATCCTGCAACAGGTGTTAACGCGGTCAATAAGGTTGCTAGTGATCCCAGTGTAGTTGCTGCTGTAGCTCACTTTAACAGTGGTGTTGCCTTAGCAACTAAAGATGTTTTTCATAAATACGGACTTCCGGCAGTCATTGCTGCTGCAATCAATGATAAAATTACCGCTGATGGTTATCCAGAAATCACCCGGGTAATTACCTCTTCCAAAGTACAAAACATCTACGCAGGTGATGTAGCGACAAAACAATTTGGTGTGAAAAAAATCGCGGTAATCCATGATCAGACGGATTACGGTAAAACAAATGCTGAACAATTTTTAGAGGAAGCCAAACAAAACGGGGCAACCATCTTGAGCTTTGATGGAATTTCCGTGGGGCAGCAAGATTTCTCTGCCTTGTTAACAAAGATCAAACAGGAGTCTCCGGATATGATCTTCTTTGGCGGATTAGCCACTGAGGCAGGATTAATTAAACGTCAAATGAGCGGATTAAATATTTCGGCGATCTTTATGAGCGATTCTGGAATTCACTCGAAAACCTTTACTGAAATTGCCGGAACTGCCGGAGAAGGAACAATTGCTCATGGTCTCGTCAGCCCGATTGAGAAACTGCCCAAAGGCAAAGAGTTCATCGATGCTTACAATGCCGCAAACTACAAAGAGTATTATGAAGCTTATGGTCCTTTTGCCTATGATGGCGTGAATATTATTATCCAAGCGTTGAAAACGACGAAGTCCACGGATCGTGCCACAGTAGCCAAAGCAATCAAAGGCACAAAAGATTTTGAAGGAATTCTCGGAAAAACAAGCTTTGGTTCAGATGGACAAACCACCCTTAATACAGTCCTGACCTATGTTGTTCAAGATGGAAAATGGATTCCATTAGCCGATTCAAAATATAAAATTGCCAATGGGAAAATTCAATAGTCATGAAATTTTAGCTTAAGTTCATTCTAAGTAAATTCCGCCTTCATGGCGGGATTTACTTTTAAGAAAGGAGAGTCAGGTATGGATTTTGGGATGTTAACTCAACAACTCATTAACGCTTTGAGCTTAGGCGCTATGTATGCTCTAGTTGCGGTTGGCTTCACTCTATTCTTCGGGGTAATCGATATTATCAACTTTGCCCATGGTGAACTTTTTATGCTCGGAGCTTTTATCGCGCTGACTGCTTTGGGATTTTTAACAGGATCAACGTTAACTTCAAGCTTCTTATTGCTTCTCCTTCTCGTCATTGTCATTACTATGGTGGGCGGCGGCCTGGCAGGCGGAGTAATTGAGAGGGTGATCATCCGTCCGCTGAGGGGTGCCTCTGATTTAATGCTTCTTTTATTAACATTAGGTATTTCCATCATTATTCGGGAAGCTGTAATGCTCTTTTATCCCAATGGAGCTAATCCTCTGGCCTTCCCAAACCTTTTTCCCCAAACCAAAATTTATTTATTCGGAGCCATTATTAAATATGAGCAAATTTTTACCATTGGTTTATCACTCATCCTTATCCTTTTGCTTCATTTAATTGTAACCCGTACAAGATTCGGACATTACATGATTGCCGTTTCGCAGGATAAAGAAGCCGCAATGATGATGGGAATAGATATTAATCGAGTGATTATCTTAACGTTTATGATTGGTTCCGCCTTAGGAGCTTTGGCCGGATTACTCAACGGAATGTACTACAACATCATTAAATTTAATATGGGCTTCTTAATCAGCATCAAAGGGTTTTCCGCTGCCGTTGTAGGCGGCTTAGGAAATATTTACGGAGCGATTGTAGGGGGGTTCTTGCTGGCCTTCCTTGAAATGTTTGCTTCCGCATATATTCCCGGCGGTTCTCGTTATCAGGATGTTATCGGCTTCGTCATCGTTATTTTATTCCTCGTCTTTAAACCCTCAGGTATTTTTGGTGAAAAAGTATACGAGAAAGTATAAAGGGGGTGTTCCGAATGCATTTAACCTTAAAAAAAGCACTCAAAGTCGTCGGCTTAGAAATTCTCTTCTATAGTATCTTTTTAGCCATGATTATCGTGGAAAACTATTTTATCTTTATCGCCTTAGCACTCGGCACCTATGGCGTATTCCTCGGGCTGCAAAAGAAGGCCCCCGGTTTATATCAATCCATGAAGAAGGATTTTACCGAGCATAAAGGCTTCGCCACTGGATTCTTCTTTATCTTGCTTTTGACCTTTCCAATTCTTGAAGCGAGCAATCCGTACTGGCTTCAAGTTGCAATCATGACCGGACTCTATGTGATGTTAGCCTTGGGGCTGAATGTGATGGTTGGGAATGCCGGATTAACTTCCCTCGGTTATGCTGCCTTCTACGGAATCGGGGCTTATACTTACGGAATTTTAGCCCTGCGCTATGGAGTTTCATTTTGGGCATGCCTTTTTATCTCCGTAGTCATCGTCATGCTGTTTGGATTCCTCTTAGGATTGCCTGCTCTGCGGGTTAAAGGGCATTACCTCTCGCTCGTTACGATTGCTTTTGGTCTAGTTGTTTATCAATTGTTGATTAACTTGGAAGGCCTTACAGGCGGAACGAATGGCTTAATCAATATCCCTTCGCCTCATATCGGGAGTTATTCGTTTAATTCAATCGTCGATCTTGGCTTTATCCAATTGCCCTTTCATGCAAATTACTATTATTTAATGCTGGTTTTTGTGGGTTTGGCCGTTTTAGTCGCTAAAAATATCTCCCACTCCTTAACCGGCTTAACCTGGAATGCCATGCGGGAAGACCAGTTAGCTGCACAATGCTATGGAGTTGATCTAACCAAAAACAAGCTCTGGGCCTTTGCGCTGGGGTCGGCGTTTGCAGGCGTTGCCGGAGTCATCTATGCCGGAATGGTTGGGTTTATTGCTCCGGAGAATTTTACGTATAATTACTCTATCATCTTTCTCAGCATGATTCTTCTGGGAGGGATCGATTCCATTCCCGGGGTTATCTTGGGAGCCGTTCTCTTAACGATCATCCCCGAAAAATTCCAAGCGTTTGCACATTATCGGAATATGTTTTATGGAATCGTCATTGTCCTCATCCTTTTCTTTAAAAAGGATGGTTTAATTCCGGCACAGACCCGTAAGTTTACTTCATTATGGACAAGTAAGAGGTGAATGGAATGGAACTTTTAACGACAAAACAGCTCACCATGCAGTTTGGTGGTCTAGTCGCCGTCAATAAAGTTGATTTTACAATTGCTCAAGGAGAGACCGTTGGAATTATCGGACCAAATGGTTCAGGTAAAACCACTTTTTTTAATATGCTGACCGGTATTTATAAACCGACTGCCGGTGAAATTTATTTTTTAGGTCAACAGATTACCGAAGCCCGTCCAGATTACGCTTTCCGCTTAGGAATTGCCCGGACGTTCCAGAATGGCCGCCTCTTTTGGAAACTCAACGTTTTGGAAAATGTCTTAATGGGTCTTCACAGCCGGCAAAAGAGTTTTATCTTGGATGCCCTTTTTCGCAGCCGCCGGGAACGTGAAGAAGAGGCACTGGCTGTTGCGGAGGCTCAAAAAATCCTGAGTTTCTTCAGTCAAAATTTATTGCAGCAACAAGATAAGCTAGCCGCCAGCTTGTCTTATGCCGACCGCAGACGCTTAGAAATCTGCCGGGCGTTGGTTTCCAAGCCTAAACTGCTCATTCTGGACGAGCCTTCAGCAGGCATGGATCCCAATGAAACGACGGAACTCGTCCATGATATCCGCAAGATCCGCGAAATCCAACCTCAGATTTCCATTATTGTTATTGAGCATGATATGGGGCTGATCGAAGGTTTGGCCAATCGTGTTATGTGCTTAAGTTCAGGGGAAAAAATTGCTGAGGGAACATTTGCCGAAGTCAGTCGAGACCAGATGGTAATCCATGCTTACTTGGGGGAGGATGACAACGATGCTGCAGTTTAACAATGTAACCACACATTACGGCGCGATTCGAGTCCTTAGGGACGTCAATCTTCAAGTACGAGCAGGGGAAATCACCTGTTTGCTTGGAAGCAACGGTGCAGGAAAAACAACAACAATTAAGACCATTGTCGGATTAGTAAAACCGACTTCAGGTGAAGTCCTATACCAAGGAAAGCGGATTGATTCCCTTAGAACACCCGATATTGTCAGATTAGGAATTGCCTCGGTTCCTGAGGGTCGACGGTTATTTTCCAAATTGACCGTCGAAGAAAACCTTTTAATTGGTGCATGTACGATTAAAGATCAAAAACAGATTCAAGAAAATTTAAAAAAATCTTATAAGCTTTTTCCCCGCTTGGAAGAACGAAAAAAGCAAATTTCCGGGACCTTAAGCGGAGGCGAACAGCAAATGGTCGCCATGTGCCGGGCATTGATGAGCAATCCCAAATTGCTGCTGATGGATGAACCCTCTTTAGGCTTAGCCCCTATCTTAATTAAGGAAATCTTTGATACGATCGTGCGCGTCAATCGTGAAGATGGAACCACGATTTTGCTGATTGAACAAAATGCGCATAAAGCGATTGCGATAGCGGATTATGCTTATGTCCTTCAAAAAGGCGAAATCATCTTGGAAAGCAGCGGGGACGATGCCATCAGCAAAGAAAAGATTCAACAGGCTTATCTCCATAAAAGTGTCGACGCGGCAGGTTGAGGAGTGATAACATGAAATCTTGGTATGATGAAGTGATCAAATTACTGGATGAAGATAAAGCAGTGGATATTCTGAAACATTCCCTTCAAATGGATACGACAAATCCGCCCGGATCAGAGAAGGTATTAGCGCAGTACTTAGCTGATGTATTGAACAGCTTTGGCCTGAAAAGCCATATCGATGATCTCGGAAATGAACGCGGAAATGTCGTTGGGTGCATACCTGGAAGCGGCGAAAAGAAAGGGTTACTACTGAACGGCCATCTCGATGTTGTTCCGCCAGGTGCCCAAGCTTGGACGTATGGCCCGTTTTCGGGAGTGATCGATGCTGGTAAGCTTTATGGCCGAGGGGCCTCCGATATGAAAAGCGGACTGGCGGCGTTAGTCGTTGCCGCCGGTTTAATCGCCCAAGCCGGAGTCCCGTTAAAAGGTGATCTGCTCATAACAGGAACAGCAGGAGAAGAAGCCGATAGTCTCGGAGCTAAAGATCTCTTAACCCGAGGGTATCTTCAAAACATTGGGGCCGCCATTATCGGCGAACCCAGTCTCTTAAAGCTGTTTGCCGCAACTAAAGGGGCTTTATGGCTTGAATTTACTACTGTAGGAAAAACTGCTCATGGTTCAATGCCTGAATGCGGTGCAAACGCCGTCTTGATGATGAACGCAATTATCAATAAACTTGTTCATTACAGTTTTCAATATTCCCCTCATCCGTTATTAGGCGAACCGAGTATGAATATCGCAACCATTCAAGGTGGAGTAAAAACGAATGTTGTTCCGGATTCCTGTAAACTGACGGTTGATATTCGAACCGTTCCCGGACAGGACCACAGCCAAATCATCAATGATATTCAAAAAATCTTAGATGAACTGGAACAGACCAACCCCGATTTTAAAGCCTCCTTCACAGTCCTCAATAATCGTGCACCTGTGGAGACAAACCCTGAAGCGGAGATCATTCAGATGAGCATTCAGGAAGCTAAAACGACTTTAGGAATTGAACTGAAGCCTTGCGGTGTAAAATACTATACTGATGCTTCAGTTTTTGTACCCGCCTTAGATATTCCAGTCCTGATCCTTGGACCCGGCGATGAGACGATGGCTCATCAGCCGAATGAATATGTTGAAATCAAGGACTATATTGCTGCAATAAAGCTGTATGTTGCTGTCATATTGCGGTATCTAATGTGATATATGGATTCGACGAAAGATAGTTTTAGAAAAGAAAAGACAGAAAGTCTAACATTTTTTTGTTAAGACTTTCTGTCTTTTTTATTCTTTTCCTAACTTGCCAAGATACATTACCTTCACCTTGCAAATTTAAATTATTACGCAAAATGGGTCTTTCGCGAAGCTGTTACAAAAGTACCCCTAATGTGTTCGCAAGTCCTTTTTGTAATGAAATTCCGTTTTGTATACCAACAAATTAAATTTTAAAAAAGAGAGCTCTAAAGCTCTCTTTTATCTCATATTATATTATTCAATTTGATAAACTTAACGTTATGCAATTTATTAGTTTTAAAATTCAACACCAAAATTATGTTCTATCTCTTTTATATCTGTATCATTAATCTCATTATGATCTAAATACATGTGACTCATGTGATCGTTTCCCTCAAATACACATATACTTCTAATTTGATAATAATTGATATTCTTAATTTTATTATAACCTAAATCGAGATAAGATAAATATTGTAATCCTTCCAATGGATTTATATCATCAATCTCATTATTATACAATGAAAGTTGTTTTAGGTTAGTCAACCCATGTAATTCGCTTATATCACTGATTCTGTTATTATCTAAAGCAAGGCATTCAATATTTTTCAGTCCTTTTAGTGGGCCAAGATCCCTAATTTCATTATGTGGCAAGGAAAGATAAGATAAGTTGGTTAAATATTCAATTCCATTCAATTCAGTTATCTTTCCAATTGGATCTTCTCCACTGAATCCATCTATATCTGCAGGTAGAACTTCACCACTAAATGGATCTGTTTTTACAAACGGTGGTGCTAATTTTGTAATGTTTTTAACATCACTTTTATATATTTCCCCTTTAGGTTTATTTATCGCGTGTCTTACAATAAGCTCTAAATTCTTATCTTTAAATTTAACTATATCAGAGTTATCATCCTTTACCGTTATTGTACAAGTTGCAGTCTTAAAATCATACATTGATTTAACAGTTATTCTTGCTGTTCCTTGACTTACTCCAGTTATTTTTCCTTTCATATTTACTGTAGCAATACTGTCATTTGATGATGACCAAACTGCGAATTGCATAGGTGCCATTATTTCAGGTACTAAAATTTCTGTTTCACCAATCTTTAAAACATCTGAAGTTTTGTTCAAACTAATAGAAGTATCTATTATCACCCTATTATCTTGTAATCTTAGAGACGAATTTGCTAAAACTAAGGTTGGTTGTAATAACATTACTAAAATAATTAATAATGTAAATACTATTTTTGTTTTCATCTGCATACCCCCTTCCTTAAATTATCTCATAGTCCCTTTGAAAATCATGGGGAAAACTGTCACTTTTTAAAAAAATACTAATAGATTCCAGCCAATAAGTTTAATAGAGCTCTTTCCAAGAGTAATTTTAAGAACAAGGCCCTTTGTCATGGACGATCGGAGGGCTTTACTGCACAAAATCCGCCAAATGCGCCATAAATTATCTCATTGTTAAATTATCATTAATTCGTACTTCTGTATTTAGGGTTTAACCTCAAAAAAAGCACTCCCTATTAGGAAGTGCTATTACAATACTTAGTTTATATTGAATGAAAAACATAAATCAGCCAATAGCGTAACTTAAGAAGAAACACATCAATAACCCAGCTTCCAAAATCAGTGAGCTGTTTAATCACGCAGCATCTGCAAAAACGACTCTAACCTCATCTTGCTTCGCGCATCAAGCCCTGTTGGGTTTTCTCCCTCAAGATTAAGAATAGGATAATCCAGCCGCTTGCGGACAATCAAGTCCTCAATCTGTCGGTAGCAAAAACTCTGTGTATAATGAATAATCCCGTCCAGATTGCGTCGTTCCGCTTCCCGTGCCACATCCTCAACCCGATTAAATATCGAATAAGGATACGTATAAAGCCGGTACTGCTCAACTATATCCTGAGTTGCAAACGGCATACTAAACTGCCGCTGAACCTCATTAAACACAACGCGTGCCCCATGTTCCTCGAGAAAATTATAGAGATCAGGCATAATCGGCGGAACTCCCATATAACCGATACGAAGCTCACGCTTTTTTTTCCCTTTAAACTTAAGATTTAAAGGTTCTCGTTCCTTAACCTCGGCCATAAGTTTTTCCAGATCTGCGGCAAATCGTTCCGGGTCACTATTAAAATCAGAACACGAGACAAGCTGCAAATGGTTTTCGAACCCTGTAACTTTGTTTTCTTCCCAAGTAAGGCGGTCTAATTCCCAAGCCAGCGCCCGAACCTTATCCAAGCGTTCCTTCTGTTCATAGACCTTATCCCAGGTTGTTCCCAGAGCTTGAATCAGCTTATCCAGCTGCAAACGGAGCATATCCGCATCGCCGTCATAGGGAAAAGCAAAAGGAATGATTTCAATTCCCTGCTCCGCCCAAGTTTCCATCAAGGCATGGGTGTTGCTGCAATCACCTTGAGTTACGGCAATAATCCGATTGATCTCGGGATTTGCCAAGGCCGTTGAATAGAGCCCCTTGATCCAACCGCAGACACTTCGCGGATACCCTGCGAGTTCTGCCTCTTCAATCAGGTTCATTGCCTTAGGACTTGTAATAAAAATATTATTTAAATCCACCGGAATATCCCCGGCAGCGTAGATCACTTCTACAGGAACAGTTGTTGTTAAACCAATCTTGACCATTAAACTCTATTACTCCTCTGTTAAATACTTAAAAACTTAGCTCCAAAACGCCTCATTCTCATGCGTCTTGCCCTTCTGCTTATAACGAAGAATCTCCAACGTCCGATTCATTTCATTATGCACGATCATATATCCTTCGTCCACACCCATTCCCGGTTTCGCGAGCATCTGATCAGGCCGGGTTGCTAAAGCCACGTGGACTGCCGTTCGTCCACCGGAATCCGTCTCGTTGCAAGATCCTCCTACATAGGCACCGACTCCAAATTTCTTTGCGTAAAGCACCGCTTCAATGGTATTCTGAATCCCGCCTAAATCCGGGGTCTTAATTTGCACCATATCGGCTGCTTGAGTATCTACAAACTCGACAATGTCTTCGTAGGTATTGCACCATTCATCAGCGACGACCTCAACTTTAATTCCCCGTTTTTTCAACGCCTCACGCAAAGCTTTAATCTGCCCGATTTGGCCCTTTTTGCTTCCTGCATCCATGGGGCCTTCAATCCGTAAATGCAAAGGCTCCGCTGCCTTCTCCAACGCTGCAAAATATTCTACCATGCGTTCCACATTATTTTCAAACGCTAACCCAATCGTTCCGTACACATCAATGTGAAGGATCGGCCGATAATTAGGATCGCCCAGCACAATAACCCGGTTTTTAAGCCACTCGACATACTCTAAAAGGAGTTCACCGTTTTTGCCCAGCTTCGTCTCAACGTTATTGATCAGTGCATGAGGCAAAACCCCTACTCGTTTAAGGATCGCCTTATCCGCATTGTCATAGCGGTCATCCCCCGTTTGAGCAAAAATCGGCACAGGCTCAAGCACCATCGGCAGATGATACTCATCTAAAATAACCTCTGTCTTCGTAATCTTCTTTGCCTTTGCTACCGCATCCAGAATCGCCTGACTCACTCCATAACGGATTGCCGTGTGATAACGCTCTCCATTGGGGCGAACCGAATGTTCCACCAGATCGGCAATCCTTCGGAACGAATCTAACTCCTGCCCCACTAATTTCGGACGAATCTCCTCCAGAATAATCGGAATAAAATCTTTAGCTAAAAAGAGAGGATCCCGGCCGCCGGCACCGGAATACTGAACCGCAGCACAATCTCCTGAAGCCACTTGCCCGTCCTCTAGCATCAAAATAATTGATATCGACTCACCCCGCTGGCGGACGGCTGTAAACCCCGGAGTCATCGGCGAACCGGTATACGCAAAACCATCATGACCCGCTCCAGCTTTAATCGCCTTCTGATCATCAAAGTAAAATCCTGTTAACCCTGGTGAAGCAAGAACCTCAACTATTTTCATGATATACCCTCCCATAAGAGTTCATTTACTTAGCTTCTACATTTCGAACTTAAACATTCGTATCTATAAAAAGCAGTTCATGCATATGCTCACTCACTTCTAAGAAGGCGAGGCAACCGTACAGCAAGTGTGGTTTCCAATGCCTTGACCCAATCAGGACCCAAAGCCCCAACTAACAACACTGCCTTAAATCTTGCTCTCAAGAACTCCCCATATATCTGCCCAAGCGTCGTTTTGTCCAAAGGGAGTGTCTTAAAGCGAGCAGCTAACCGAACTTAGCGAAGAAAACAGGCGTAGGCAGGGCTGCGTCAAGACCGAAAGCCTCCGGTGAAGGTTTTCGCCCCGAGCCGCATACTCATAAGAACATCTCACCGGCGAAAGGTTGCGCAGCTGGCAACAGAGTCAACAAGTGCGATACTCTCCACTGGAGACTATCGGGAAACGATTTTGCCAGGCGATGACACAGGACGTGTCAAGTGTCGCGTGTGCCATGGAAACAAGTGCGATTTGCCATCTAGACAAATCGGGCGAAGACACGCGACAACCCTGCCGGAGACTGATTTCTGAGCTCTAGTTCGGTCTGCGAACGCCATTAGCGACCGTGGCCAAAACGGCGCGCTTATGACCTCGGTCTCCCAACCAGCATCCCTTTGCCAATCGCATAGATATCGTCAATAACCATCTGGAAGGACGGATCTCTTCCCTCGTCACGTCCGCGCTGAGCGATCCGCTCCTGATGGAATTTCTTAATCTCCGTCCCAAATGGAAGATTGCCAAATTCGAGCAGTCGAACTGCTCCTTGTGAATCCCGTGCCGGCAGAATTTTACCGGCATTGAAACGGCTCGGTGCAAACGGCACATCGATGACTCCTGCTTGGAAAGCACGGACCGTACCGACAGCGATATCGCCCTCGCCAAGCTCTAAGACCTTATCAAGGATCGCCCGAGTTTCATTGATAATCATTTTCTCCTCAAAAGCAAGTTCCTCAGTCATAGGGAGCGTTTGATCCTTCAACATGCTTAAGATCTGCTTTGTCGTCCGAATTCCCGCCGCATTGGCCTCCTTTGTGGGAATACCCAATGCTTCATGAGGCGACTTGACGATGACCTTCGTTGCCTTTCCTAAGGCCGCCGCTGCAGCTCCCCAGGAAATGACTCCATAGGCCTTTGCCTCATCCTGCGGGAATCCTCCCATCCATTGATGGAATACGGTTGTAATATTAAAATTCGTATACCCCAGCTTTTTAAGATATTCCTCGGTAATCATGGGCAGAGTATGCAATGCGGCAACATCCTGAAGTAAATTCCCGCATTGCCCATACCCGAGCGTTAAACTTCTGACACCCTGAGCAACCGCGAGAACTCCCTCGATCACTGCCACCGCATGGGATATTGACGGAGGAACTAACGTACCTGTCAACGGACCAAACGGCTCCCGATTAATGCTTACTCCTTTTTCCTCATAAAGCCCAACCAGGCGGTCGACATACTGCCAGTATTTGATCGTACTCTCAATAGAAACATCCTTTGCATACGGAATATTGTAAGAAATACCGCCGCCCTCATAAGCTGTGAATCCTCCGGCCAGCGTAATTTCAGCCAATAGCCGGGCATCAGGAGTCCCGTGCCGAACTTGAACAGGAACTTGCATATTTTCCACGACTTGACGGCATGCGGCTACCCCATGATTAACCGCCGGAAAGCCATTGAGCATCGAACGTCCGACCGACCGGCTTTCGTCAATTCCTGCTTGAGCCTCTGCATATCGGTTTTGCCGTGTATAGGAATCGATCGTTGTCGGCAGAAAATCAGCTCCGCCCTCATCTTGAAGATATCTTAAAAGTTCTAAGTGTTCATTAAGAAGAGCAACACCGGCACGAGGCTGTGCATAAGTGATCCCTTGGCGTTTTCCCTCTTCAAGCTTATGGGCAAAGACTTTGCTTTTAGGCAAGTTCTTATGGTATTCAACGGCTTCTTCAAAATTAACCTCTTTACCCGTTGCCCATTGAGCCAGAACATCCTTACGCTGCCGGGCAAACTCTTCGGGATCCATCTGTTTGACGGTTAATTCCATGACTCTACCTCCTATAGCTTAAGCAAATATTTTTTCAACATACGGAGCGCCTTTAATGGGGCAATCTCCCGTAATAACCCCATTGCCGCAAGAATGTATTCCTGATCTAAATAAAAATCGGACTGCTGCGGCTTAAGAATAGTTGGTTCTGCCGAATCAAACAAAGCGCCGCGCAGAATCTCCTCAGGTTGGGAGTGATGAAGCAAGACCCCTCCTGTACCAATAATTACAGGCAGCTGCGTCAAATCTTTGCCATACTGTACATACGTTGCTCCAAAGGGTGTATAAACAACCTCTAAAGTCCCGACATGACGTTTGACGGCAAGTTCAACCGCCATACGTCCGAGACCTGTATCAAACTGAATTTCGCGCTCATTCTTGGGAACCCACCAGGGTTCTCGTTTACAAACCTCAAGCTGAAGATTAACCTCTTCACTGCTCCAGCCTAAATACTGCTTAAGTCGGCGGCCGGAGGCTTCAACAAGAGCCTCGGCGCTGTAGCGCATTCCAAGATCTCCTTCGACCGTCCGTTTCGCATAAGGCTCAGGCAATCCTTTTAACATTACACCCGGCTTGCATGGATCTCCGACCGCAATGGAATGAACATCCGTCGTCGCTCCGCCTACATCGACAATAAGGAGTTCCCCTAATCCTTCCTCCTCATCAAATCCTTGGGCCAAAAGCTCTGCCGCGGAAAGGACGGCAGCCGGAGTAGGCATCAACACCCGTTCCACAAACTCTTCCGCTTTATCTAACCCTTTGGCCTGAATAATATTGCTCAAAAATAAATCCCGAATGGCTTGACGGGCAGAGTCCACATCTAAAACATTCAGCTCCGGCATCACATTATCTGCGATAACAACGAGGGCATGACGCCGTTTCAGAATTTCAGCGGCTTGAGGAGATGCTGCCTTATTCCCCGCCACAACGATGGGTAGGCTCATCGGAAGATCGCAGAGCCGTTCAGCATTCTTTAAAAGAATCTCTTTATTCCCGCCATCCGTTCCCCCGGCTAACAGAAGAATATCCGGTTGGGCAGCCACAATTTTTTCAAGATCCTGAGCGGTTAATTCATAACTAAAGACCTGCAAAATTCGGGCTCCTGCCCCTAAGGCCGCCCGGCGGGCCGCTTCAGCGGTCAGTTCCTTCACCAGGCCGCTGGCAATCATTTTCAGCCCGCCGGCTGCGCTGGAACACGCAAGCTTACGGACAAATCTCCAGCCTCCTTCAGGCTCGGGGATCTGAGCCAAAGCCTTATTCAAGCCCTCCATGATATTGGACCCAATTGTCGTACCCGCCTGGGCCGTACCAAGGATTTCTTCACGTTCAAGATCCACAATCGTAATTTTTGTATAGGTACTTCCAAAATCAATCAGAAGGACGTGCTGCATACTGGCCCTCCTCACTTCTTAAAACTTTAAGTCGCGATGCAAGTCGGCGATTGCCGTCTCCGGCATTGTACCTGGCGGATAAACCCGATCAAAACCCATATCTTTAAAACGCTTTTCAACGTTCGCGAACTCTTGCTTGCCGATGACCAAATTACCGCCGACATAGATCAGAATATCTCCAATTCCGGCCTCCTGGCATTTTTCCCGAAGTCCGCGGCAATCCATTTCACCATGCCCATAAAGGGAGGAAACCATAATCGCATCGGCATCCGTCTCAATTGCCGCCTGTATAAACTCCTCTTGAGAAGCAAGCACGCCGATATTGATGACTTTAAATCCTGCCTGGGAAAACGCATAGTCTAAAATTCGGTTGCCCACGGCATGGACATCCGCACCAATTACACCGAGAACCAAGGTTTTTTGTTCCATGATAATCCCTCCAGATTATACCTAAGTTCGATTTAGTCTCCCCATACGACTTGCTTGACCTCTTGAATTTGTCCCGGAAGCAACGTGTTGCCTACGCTTTGGAAAAGTTCCGGATCCCCGCTGACGTAAAAACGAAGCTTCCAAGGAACTTTCGTAGTCTGAACTGACTCCTGCTTTTGATTCGTCTGACGAGTCTGATCCAGCTTATCCAAAACGGTTTTAAGTTCTTGTACCATGGCCCGTGCGGGATCGATCAACTCAATCTTCTCCCCTAAGATTTCTCGAATTACAGGAGCAAGGAAGGGATAATGGGTGCATCCCAGAATCAACGCATCTACTCCTTCACTCTCAAAGCCTGAGAGATACGTACGGGCAATCCCTCTGGCCTCGGGAGTTTTTGACAATCCGGCTTCAACTAACGGAACAAACAAAGGACATGCCTGGGACTTAACTAAAGAGATGGATTGCTCTCCATGCTGCCACTCCTCACTTAGCGCTTGATTATCCGGGAGCACCCCTTTGGATAAAACGCGGCTGATCGCTGAGCTATACGCTTTGCTGCGTACAGTCGCCTCCGTTGCAATCAGTCCAATTTTCCCGCCCATCGTCTTTTTCACCGCTAAACGGGCTCCGGGCTCAATAGTACCGATCAGTGGAATATCGAAACTTTCTTTCAAAACCGGGAGTGCATTGGCCGAACTTGTATTACACGCCACAACTACAGCTTCCGCCCCCTGGCTGATTAAAAAGGTAATGATTTCTTCACCAAAACGGATAAGCTCTTCCTTGCTCCGATTCCCATAGGGAACCCGGGCTGTATCTCCTAAATAGATGATTCGGACCTCAGGAATCCGCTCTAAAATCTCCTTCATGACTGTGAGTCCTCCGACCCCCGAATCAAACATTCCGATAATGTGTTGATGTTTCACACTGCACCCCCATTTAAATATGTCTATATCTCATAAAAGAATTAAAAAATGAATGCTCTATTCGACAACTTTCTTTGATTTAAGCTCGAGTAATGTGCCTCTGATTAAATTGATTGAGCCCGTATCCGGCTCAAATCGGAATTCGATCAGTTCCATTTGTTCCGGCCGACAGCGTTCAGTTATTTTTCTCATCATCGGAGCAAGGATTGCTGCACTGCATTGAGGAAGCAGCTGCTGTATTTCCTCTTCTCTTGGTTTTACCAAGATCTTAAGTTTTGGAAAGAGGCCTGCATTATTTAAGGCGGATTCAACCTTTTCAGCAAAAACGCGGCTTTCGCAGATTAAGGCAATATCTCGTTCCATAGGAAGCTTTGCTATCCTAACGATGGTTTCGAGTTTCGGTTGAAGTGAGATCCCAAGAATAGTCTGTTCCAGTCCCTCCAGTAAATCCTTGACCTTCTGAAGATGATTTACACCTGTAACAATCATGTTCATAGCTTTCATTCTTTCCCGTCCTTGGCGCTCTCTAAGTTCAGAAAGCAAAACAGGGATCAGTGTGACTCCCGGGCCTAAATCCCACCGAGCTTCAGCGAGCTGTTCAGGATTGCATTCAACAAAAGCGACTTTAAGTTTCGCCAGAAGTTCCTTTTTCTCCATTCCGCGAACATGAACAAATGAAATAAAATCGTTGATGGAGAAACCCAGGCTGACTGCATCCTCCATAGCAACATCGATGATCCGAAGGATTTTCTCTTTACGGCTTTCTTGCTGAGCAATCACAATCGTATCTGCAACAAACGTACCTCTGCCCTGAGTTGACGTGAGTACTCCTTCATTTTCAAGTTCTTTATAGGCTTGGCTCACCGTATTCCTGCTTACCTGAAGCTCTTCAGCAAGAACTCTTTCTGTCGGAAGCTTGCTTCCGGTCTGCCACATTCCCTTCATAATGTTTTTTCGAATTTGTTCTTTAAGTTGAATATAGTAAGGTATCCCATTTTTCCGGTCAAGCTCCATAAAATCCCCCCTTAATATATGCTCCACCTTTTCTTCCAGCTATTAAAAATAAGGATTGGATTATAATTTTGGATTAGTCAATTAGTCCAATTATGTTCTGTTATATTCGACATTCAGATGATTATTCCTGCAATTTAATATTCCCTAAATCATAATAATTTCTCTCCAGAAAATTAGTTGTTTCAATTATATATCTAAATAAATACTTCATTCGAAGATAAAAAGAAGAAGAGGACCGTACCGCCTTATTCGCGAGGTCCCCCTGCTGAAGATAACCAAACATGATCTAATGTTAAAAATTTAATTTCTATAATCCTTATTCAAAATCCTTACTTAGCTAAAAGCTGATTTAATTTTTCTTCCACTTGATAACTTATGGCCGAGTTATTCCCGACCACTGTCCCAGAAGGAATGAAAACTTTATTATAGAGAAGAAATGTACTAATGGATGAAGGTATTTCATCAGGCGGTAATGTAATGACGAAGCCATTATTTTTAGCAGCTAAAGCAGCGGTAAACAGGGCATCACCATAAGGTGTTCCATTGCTTACATCATTTGGCGAAACATAAGCAGACGTGAAATAAGCAGGAAAAGTATTCGATGAATGTTGATTAGCAAAATAACTTTGGAAAATCAATTGTTCTGTAGCATATCGATCAGCTCCACCCCAACGTTCAACCACATAACTATGGGTTAAGGAACTCTGAAGATCAGTGCTGATTACGCCAGTTCCTCCAAGCAGTTTTAAATTTCGCGGAGCAAGAGTTGTCAACTCCTTACGTGTAGAATCTGGAAGAACATTTTTATCTGTTAGCAAAATCGGTATTCCTTGTTCAGCTGCTAAAGCACTTGCTGCCAGAGCATCAGGTTCGCCGTAACCATAGGCTAAATAAACTGTTCCCGAAGAACCGACTAGCCCAGCTACTTTTGCTGCTGTTTCATAACGATCACTTCCTGCGATACGTTGTGTAGAAATTCCGTATCCTTGAAGCTGACTTTCAACTGCGCTAGAGACAACTCCCTCCCCGCCAATGATATATACATTTTTAGCATTTAGCCGGAGAATCTCACTCACTACACTAGCCTTAAGTTCTTTTGAAGGCGTCATTAAGATCGGAGCATCATACTTTTTTGCCAAAGGTACTGCAACCATTGCATCTGCAACAACGTCGTCTCGAGTGAGTATAACATTAGTCGAAGAGTTCCAGCCCTTTACAGATACTTCCACCGAACGATCTGCATTATCTGAAGCGCCACTTCCAATTCGATTTCCGGAAGAATAAGCCGAAATAACATTAATGGTTCCGATATCATGCCCGCCGTGGTTTAGCGTTACTTTTCCTACCTTAGTCGGAGTCATTATCAGATCAAATGTTCCATCATAGAGTGTCGTATAAGTTGAAGTCGTTCCACCTACATTTGTCGCATCTACAGTAATCGATTTACGGGGTAATATGTTTCCATCGCTATCGGTTAGCGTAACTTTAACCGTATTACTATAATTAAGAGCTAAATCTCCAGATGTTGCGATCTTAGCACTTCTGACATGAATAGTCCCTGAAGCAACACCGAGTGATT
The DNA here is from genome assembly GCF_049860565.1 of Desulfitobacterium nosdiversum. Taxonomy (GTDB): domain Bacteria; phylum Bacillota; class Desulfitobacteriia; order Desulfitobacteriales; family Desulfitobacteriaceae; genus Desulfitobacterium_A; species Desulfitobacterium_A nosdiversum. The sequence continues at coordinate 1,278,654 of NZ_CP172056.1, read as the reverse complement.
CTGTCCCTGCTGCCAAACCTAATGTATTTGAAGTTGCCGTGACATACATTGTATAATCACCCGGTGTATCAAAGGTTACATTAGAAACAGAAGTACTACCGCTTAAATTATACATTGTTTTATTGCCATTGGGATCGAAGATCGTCGCAATAAACGGACCGTTTCCGCTGTAAACTTCATTGCTGTTATCCAAAAGGCGAAAATTAATTGTGTTTGTTTCACCAACAATGACATTATTATCTGAATCAGAAATAAACTGAATATAGTTTAAGTAACCTGTGTAATTACCAGCGGAATCAGTTGTAGCTAATACAGTCTGAGGATTGAAATTTGACAAAAGAATAAGGCTTACTGCTATTATCTTTAGATATTTAATAAATCGGTTGAATAAAAAATTCACAAAAAGTCTCCTCTCCTTTTACTCATACCTTAAGGCTTCAATGGGATCCATACTGGCCGCTTTTTTCGCAGGAAAAACACCAAACAAGATTCCAATTCCTGCTGAGAAACCAAACGCCATAAAGACTGAGAACATGCTAATACTTGTTGTCATACTCAGTGCCTTTCCAGCAAGAATAGAACCGCTCCAGCCGAGGAGAATTCCAATTCCTCCTCCCAAAATACTCAAAACAACGGCTTCAATGAGAAATTGAATCAGGATATCTTTACTTTTGGCTCCGATCGCTTTGCGGATTCCAATTTCTCTTGTCCGTTCCGTTACAGAAACAAGCATGATATTCATAATTCCAATCCCGCCAACTAAAAGCGAAATGGCAGCTATTCCCCCTAATAGCATCGTTAACGTCTTTGTTACATTTTCCATAGTCGCTAAAACATCCGCCTGATTGGTAACAGTAAAGTCATTAGCTTTACCGGTTTGGAGATTGTGTGAGCTGCGTAACGTACTAGTTATTTCATCTTGTGCAGTGCTCATCATCTCTGCGCTTGTTGCTTCAATGAATATTGACCGCAAATATTTATTCCCAATGAGTCGATCCTGGGCCGTCGATATGGGAATATAGACAACGTCATCATTATTGTTCATTCCGGAAGACCCTTGACTTGCTGTTACCCCTACAACAAGAAACGGAATGTTTTTAAGCTTAATAGTTTTGCCAATAATATCAGCATCGCTGCTTCCCATCAAATTTTCCACAACAGATGGTCCGACGACAGCCACACGAGTAAATGAATCGACGTCCTCTTTGGTAATGAACCGCCCCCGTGAAAGCGTCAAATTCCGAACATCAGCATATGTTTCCGTAGTCCCGGCTACACTTGTTGATGTATTTCCGCTTCCGTACACAACTTGAACATTAGTGCTTACAAAGGGAGCAAGCGATTTTACCGCTGGACAGCTTGACTGGATCTTCGTAACATCTTTCATTAATAATGTGTTGGAACTTCCTGCCGCGCCTCTAACCCCACCCGTGTTGGTTTGACCGGGTGAAACAATTAACAAGTTTGACCCAAGCCCCTTAATTTGTGAGGTAATGTTAGCCGTTGCACCGTTTCCGATCCCAACCATGGCAATAACTGCTGCCACACCAATAATGATTCCCAGCATTGTCAAAATCGATCGGAGTTTATTCGATTTCAGCGCTCTTATCGATATCCGAATTAATTCAAGCAGATTCAAAACCATCCCCCCCTTCCTATTACTCTTTTACTAATGTTAACAATTAAAATCTTTATATAGCAACATTCATACTTTGTACATCGGCTGCAGCATTTCGTGGGTTTTCCACTAGCTTATCTCCCTCAACCGCTCCATCACGAAAGTAGATAACCCGGCGAGTATACTGCACAATTTCCGGTTCATGAGTGATAATCAATACAGTATTACCCTCACTGTGGATCTTCTGAAAAATAGCCATAACATCAATACTCGATTTAGTATCAAGGTTTCCAGTTGGTTCATCCGCAAGAATAATGGCAGGCTTTGTGACCAATGCACGTGCAATAGCTACACGTTGCTGCTGACCTCCGGAAAGCTCCTTCGGACGGTGATGAATGCGATCCCCAAGGCCAACTGATTCCAGAGCATCAATAGCTCTTTCACGTCTTTCTTTAGCAGGTACTCCAGCATAAAGCATAGGCAGCTCTACATTTTCCAGTGCGGTAGTACGAGGCAACAGATTAAACCCCTGGAAAACAAACCCGATTTTCCGGTTACGAATTTCTGCAAGCTGGGTTCCTGTTGCACGAGCAACATCTGCCCCATCCAAAAAATACTCACCAGAAGTAGGTCTATCCAAACATCCTAGAATATTCATCATTGTCGATTTTCCCGAACCAGAAGGTCCGGTGATTGCAACAAATTCTCCCGCATCAATCTGCAAATCCACACCACGCAAAGCTGCTACTTCAATATCTCCCGTAGAATAAATCTTCTTAATTCCCTTGAGTGATATCAATCTTCAACCTCCTCTACAATAACAATAACTAACATCTTAAATGATTAAAGCCATTTACGATTTATTTGCCAGATGCACCGGAAGGTGGACCACCCTGCCCGCCTGTACTGGTCGCCCGATTTAGAGCTCCCATATCAGATCCCCCGGTCCTATTACTCGTACTTGATTTTTGGGTTGAAGTTGAAGGTGATTTTGATGTTGCAGCTGTGACAACAGATATGATAATTTCCTGTCCTTCGGTCAATCCGCTTTTTATCTCAACATTAGTCCCATCATTTAATCCGATTTCAACTGGAACTAAATGAGAATTAGAGGTTTGACTATTTTTCGCTTTATTGCTGCTTTTACTGGATGCGGCTTCACCAGAGGCATTCGGAACAAGTACGAAGTTCTTCCCATTCTGTGTTTTTAAAGCCTCACTGGGAATCGTCAGCACATCTTTAACTTGATCTAATATAATATTAACGTTAGCATTCATTCCAGCCTTTAAAATGGTTCCCTTTTCATCAACAGTCACCGTCACTCCAAAAGTGGTAACATTCGACGAAGTAGTTCCTTGAACTGCAACAGCTGTCACCGTTCCTGATATTTTTGTATCGGCTTGAGTATCAAGGGTGATCTCCGCCTTCTGGCCCACTTTAAGACTATTAACATCCGCTTGACCAACCGTCGTATCAATTTGCAGGACATCTGGATCAGCCGCCAAAGTTACTCCTGGTTTGGAGCTTGATGTCGTAGTCGATTCCATAACTTGCCCGACTTGTCCTGTGACAGCCGTAATCACACCATCAAAAGGAGCAGTCATTGTCGCTTTTCCCAAATTAGTTTGGGCTGTTTCAAGTTGAGCTTGAGCCTGTTGTACAGCGGTTTGGGCTGTCAAAATATCTGCCGAATTTTGACCATTCTCTAACTTATTAACCTTTTCTTGAGTAAGTAATAAGTTTTGCTGAGCAACATCATATGCAGATTGAGCAATATTTAGGGCTGTAGCAGCGCCACCATTTTGAGCATTTTGTGCCGTCGTAAGCGCCTGCTGAGCCTGTGTCAGAGCCGTTTGTGCCGACTGGATTTTTGAACTTTCTCCACTAGCCATTGCCTGTGCTAAAGTATTACTCGCCTGGGTCACATTTTGATTGGCAATATTTACTTGATTGGCTAAATAAGCAGAATCTGCATTATTTTTAGCTGTATCTAAGGCAGTTTTCTTCGTATTAAGAGTTTCTTGAGCTTGTTGTAATGAAGATACTGCAGTAGGCAAAGCATCCTCTTGAACTTGTTTAAGCTTTGCTTGAGCTGAAGCAAGATTAGCTTGTTGTTGATTAACCGTTTGTTGTAAATTACTTGGATCAATTTGCATGAGAACTTGACCCGCTTTAACCTTGTCTCCTACAGCTATATTTTTAGCGATAAGCTTTTCTGTCTGTTCAAATGTAAGATTAATAAGCTTCGGATAACTAACCGTTCCTGTAGCAGTAATCACTTTACTCACATTACCACGCGTAACTTTACCGTTGACTGTAGTCGTGGTCGCAGGTTTGGCTGAAAAACTTTTATACGCCCAAACCCCCCTCCAATTAGAGCGACTCCAAGAACACCCAGGATGATCCACTTCTTTTTTGGTAAGTTATTAGGTAATTTGGGCAACTTAATTTTCATACCTACTCTCCTCGTCTCCTAAATTATTTAAATTCAAAGCTACCTAATTAAAAGCTAGAAATTAATCGGTAAAAATACGCTGAAATACGTTCCTTTGCCTAGCTCGCTCTTAACTTGAATCTCTCCGCCATGAGCTTGTACAAATTCTTTCGCAATCGCTAATCCTAATCCCGTACCTCCAGTTTCTCGATCACGGGATTGATCGACCCGATAAAAGCGATCAAAGATATGTTCCAAATTCTCAGTTGGAATTCCCTCACCTGTATCTTCAATCGTAACTCTTACCCACTCCAATTGCTTATCATTATCTTCCTCTGGACGCTCCCGTACGTCACCGGCGGAAGCAGCTCTAATTTTACGGCCTCCCGTTTTCTTTTCTCCTTCCTCAGAAGAAACCTTAGGTTTCCACCGTCCGATGCTCACCTTAATTTTCCCTCCAGAAGTTGTGTGCAAAAGTGCATTTCCAATAAGATTTACAAAGACTTGTGTTAAACGATCTGAGTCAGCGTTGATCTTAAGACTTTCTCCAAAAAGTTCTCCTTTAATCTCCCGATCTTCAAACTCAATAGCAAACTGCTCGAGAATTTTTTTCAAGAGCTTATGCAAATCCATAGGCATCCGATGCAGCGGAAGCTTACCCGCCTCAGCTAAGCTCAATTGTTGTAAATCTTTGACTAAACGGCTTAGTCGGATGGCTTCATCCTGAATAGGGAGCAATGTTTCTGCAGTTAATGGCAGTACTCCTTCCTGAATTGACTCGAGCTTACCCGAAATAATAGCAAGCGGCGTTCTAAGCTCATGAGCAATATCCGCGACCATATTTTGCCGAACTTCCTCATTGCGTGCTAACTGTTCTGTCATTTGATTAAAGGCATTCCCAAGCATGGCGATATCATCTTCGCCTTCGATCTTAAGGCGTGTTTTAAGATCCCCTTCCCCCACGCGGCGTACAGCGAAGGTTAAATCCTTAAGCGGGCCGGTTAAACGGTTCGTGAGAAGGCTTCCCAAAAGTACCGCTAAAAGTGTCGTTAAAACCACGCCAATCAGCATTGAATTAATAATGTATCGCCCAATCGATTCTGCTAAACGATTTTGACGAGGCGGGGTTTTATTGTCAATCCAAAAATAGCCTACTGTTGTGTTGTTAACTTTAATTTCAAGCCATTGCTTGCTTACTTTGTCATTGTCAGAAATTTGCGTTAAACTTTTACCTAAATCAATACTCCTTGAAGTACCGACAACCGTCTTATTGATATCAAAAACGTAAAAGGGGTCAGCTTCCCTCGGCGCCGTTTCGTCTGGACGAGGTCCATATGAAAGAATCCTGTTGATATACTCCTGTACCCCATCCCAGGATTTATGTTCTATATAATAAGAGGTCAGGCTTCGATTCCATTGCTGAGTAAAGCCCTGCTGAACATAACTTACGGCATGCCCTAATAAATAATGGACTGAGGACAGCGCAATTCCAGAAAAAACAATACCCATAAAACAGACTAACCCAACTAAAGCCATTAAAAACTTCCGTTTAAGAGTCATGACGGATCACCAAAACGATAACCTACTCCGAAAACCGTTTGAATGTAAATAGGCTCCGCCGGATTATCTTCCACTTTCCTGCGAAGATTAGAAACATGAGTATCAATAGATCGTTCATAATAAAGATATTCTTCACCCATCGCCTGACGAAGGAGCTGCAGGCGGCTATAGGCAACTCCCGGCCGCGAGGCTAGAAGCTGTAATATTTTGAACTCTGTCGGCGTAAGTTGGATCTCATTATCTCTCTTCCATACCCGATGACTTGGTCCGTCAATTGTCAGTTCCCCTCGATGGAGGACCCCTCCTGCCGGATCTTGTACTCCAGACAAAGTTCGTCTCAAAACGGTTCGAATCCGCGCTAGCAGTTCACGTAAACTAAACGGCTTAACAATATAGTCATCCGCTCCAAATTCTAAACCTAAAACCCGATCCACTTCTTCTGATTTTGCCGTTAACATAATGATGGGTATCGAACTCGTCTGTCGAAGTTTTTTGCAGATCTCAATCCCGCTCATTCCCGGCAGCATCCAATCCAAAAGAACCAAATCAGGTTTTTCTGCTTCAATTCGCTTTAGAGCATCCATACCATTCATTTCCATAAGTACATTAAAACCTTCACGTTCAAGATAATCGCGCACAAGATTTAGAATTTCCGGCTCATCATCAACTAAGAAAATTTTTGCTTCCATGTTTCACCCTCTCTACTGCAATAAAATCCTATATATTACTCTCTTGTTTATATTCTGCTAGCCTTATTATAACGAGTAATTTTCAATACTGTCTCAGGAAATTCATAAGAAATTGTTAAGTTCAATATCATAAAAAGAATAAGGTAGGAAATCCTACCTTAGTTTGAGATTCTTAATCAATTTCTAATCCATCAAAATTAAATATTTATAGAACTTGCGTCTCAGGTATATAAGCTTTTTCTTCTTTTCCCATCCTATTTACCAAGTTCACCAATGTTTTTAATAAAACCGCGCTTTCTTCTTCCGAATACGTCTTCATGACTTTTTCAAGAAATACCTGACGCTCCCGGATAACTGCATCCACAACTTCTTCTCCTTTTGGCAAAAGATTGATGTGGACAATACGCCGATCTTTGACATCTCGAATTCTTTCGACCAGTCCTCCGCGCTCTAATCGATCCGCTAAATCCGTAACTGTACTGCATGCTGTGAATAAATGTTTGCATAGTTCTCCCATGGTTAGTGATCCGAACTCTTTTAGTTTTAGCAGGGCATTAAATTGTGAATTAGAAATTCTCGCTTCAAAAAGAATTGAACGTTCACTGCGATACATCATCGTATTTATTTCACGAATCGTTTCTTCAAGTTCTTGTCCCAATTCCAACAACCCTTCCACGAGATACCCTCCCTTCTTATCGGCAACACTTCATAGATGAACAATACCCGTAATTAAAATATCTTGTACTTATTTTAGCATATTGCCCTTTCCTAGTGAATAAGGACTGTTCCTCCTTAGAAATTATATTCTAAAAGAAGAAACAGCCCTGCTTTTAATCTATCAAAGTCTATTCAATATATTTCAGGTTGTACTTGACGGAATAGAGAATAAATTCATTGAACTGGGTGAATCAGTGCCTAATGGAACGCTATTCGTTCCGGAACCTGACGTACCTGCGCTGCCCCCTGAACTTGGAGTGGTCTTACTACTCCCTGCCCCTTGACTTTTAACGGCTGAAGTGTCTTTAACAAGTCCATCATTAAAGGAAAGATGGCTCAGATCCAAATTTCCAAGCTTCGTTAAGGGTTTTCCCTCGACTCTGAGCTTGACTTCATGTACTGTTGGAAACTGAGTTAGCGTATTAACAAGCCCATAGATTGAAACCTCTTGCGACACTTTATTTACCGGTTGTACAAATTCCTTACTGAAGTCAACAGTAGCTATCCCATCTTTGACTGAGATATCCAAAAGGGTGGTCGCAGGAGCAACAGCCGCTTGAGCGTTTCCCTTACCCGTAGGTCCTTTAACCCATTCATTAATCGTCTCTCTTGCTAAGCTGAGCGTCTTAGGCAACGTTCTTTCTTCTTTTACTAAGTATTTTCCTGTACTATCCGGAAAGTAAAGGTTGACAGCCTTGCCATCCCCAAGATTTGTTGTCGCCGGAACCGCTTGCTGATCCTTGCCTCCGATCCATTGTGACAGCGGAGAGGTTTCTCCATCCTTTTGGACGAGTGTTTGAAGTGTTCCGCAGCCAGTAAGCACAAAACTGATGACCATCATTGCAACGATTGTAAATAGCTTCCTCACCTTTCTTCCCCCTTAATCCGTTCAAAACACCTTGTGTTAAATGCTATGCTTTGTCCAGGAAAATAGTACACGTTCCCAATATATTTCTGAGGGAAAGAAGTAATTATTATTACTCAGTAGCCGTCGATGACCACGAGAAAAGATAATTACCAGAACTTTTTAAGTTTCTCCCAAATCCAAAACTTCACCTCCGGTTTAGCGGATGATCCTTGCACAGCTTTTGATGCGGAGTTCTTCCCTCCTTGCTGAATAGGGATCCCTGGCTTGCCATCAACGGGAACGGCAGTCGAATGCTCAATATCGACAAAGCATAATGGAGGAAATAGCACGCACCACCAATTTGAACCCTCAGCCTTGCCGATCAGCACACGGACAGCCTCGTAGTCGCCAGCCGGCAAAACCAACGAACCATAGGACTTAGTCGGGAAAGGGAAATGCCCATAGTCTGTTTTAACTTCATAGTCTTTTCCCCAAGCTTGAACAACCGATTTCCCAATTTCCTCCATCGCCGGGCGTAAATCTGTTAGGATTTTTCGAGACTCCTCAAGCGAATGAGATTCGGCAAGTCGCGGGGAAACTTCTTTTAATATAGCATCTCTGACTGCCCGTTTTAAAGCTTGATCTTCATCGCTGTCTGAATTAGCAAGCACATGAAAACGAATCAGCTCTTCAGGATGTGCCGCCAGCTGTGCTTCGGCTGCAGTACTCGAATCCTGTTTAAAACTATTAATGGCCTTGCCATAGCTTAAATATTGTCCGCTGTTAATTGACAAAAAAAGTGCAATAACGAATAGACTAATCCAATGATAAATATTTACCCTGCGTTCTGTATGACATGAAAAATTATATTCCATAACGTTAAACTCCTCTTCTTTGGAAATTTTACTGAATCATCTCTTAATTTCAGTATGTCCAAATAAAAAGGAGTTTTAGACTTTTATTTGTGAAAAAAATAATTAGCTTGATATTATGTTGGATCTATTCTTCGTATAAAGATAATTTTCCGGCATACATCTTAATATGGCTTTTTCCGGCGAGGGGGATTATCTGATGACGAAAACATTAGAAATTCTTTGGATAAGTATGATCGCAGGTTTGGCAACAACCTTGGGCAGTATTCTTGTTCTTCTCTTTGGGCGTCCGCAAGAACGAGTTCTGGCAGCCTTACTTGCAGGAGCCGGCGGAGTAATGTTAGCCGTTGTTAGTCTGGATCTCCTTCCTACAGCCTGGGAAATCGGCCCGCCGCTGCAGGTTTTGGGGGGACTTATCTCTGGACTTATCTTTATGGGATTAGCAGATCGCCGCCTTAATTCATCCTCACCGAATCTTCCCCTCACTCGCCGCCAAAGACTAAAACGCATCGGCCTTCTTGTTGCTTCAGGAATTGCGCTCCATGATCTTCCCGAGGGCATGGCGATCGCGGTCGGACAAGAAGCAACCGACGGACTGGGATTTCTTATTGCTTTAGCAATCACCCTTCATAATCTTCCCGAAGGAATGGCTACCGCCGCCCCCTTAAAAATGGCCGGCATACGAGGATGGAAAGTACTGCTTCTTAATGTAGGTATCGCCTTCTTTACACCCCTGGGTGCCTTTTTAGGCATCATTGCCGTTGAGAGTGTAAAAAACTCCCTTGCCTTTTTCCTCGCACTGGCCGGGGGCGCCATGGCCTTTTTAGTCTTTGGTGAACTATGGCCTCTTTCCCGCGAACGTCATCCTCACTATGCATTGCTTGGCGGAGTTCTCGGCTATGTCTTTTTCGCGATTCTCAGCTTCTTCCATTAAGGATTTTGCTTTACATCGGTGACCCGATAAGCTTTGGGGACAAAACTAACGCTTAAGTCCTTTCCCGCTTGTAAATCAAAATCCGGCAAATTTCTAAAGCAGATATGAATTACTTGAGGACGCGGGCAGCATATTCTCCCATGGCTTGATACCCTTTTATCGAGGGGTATTTATTATTATCCGAATACCCTTTTAAATATTTTCCATTGGAGTCCATCACCGCTGAAGCAAAATCCAAAACAAGAAAACGTTCTGTTTGTGCATATTCTTCTATCCAATTCCTCATATCCGTAATAGCCTCCTGAGCCCCAGGATAAGGCATGGGTAAAGCCAGCAGCGGAGTGATATGATTTGAGCGCGACTTATCAACAATCGCTTGAACATTGCTCTGAAACTCTTTTAACGATATATTTCTTAGCGCATCTCCATTCCCCGCGAATATAATAACTCGACCCGGTTTTTCGGAAACAACATCGGCGTCAAATCGAGAAAGCATATCCTTCGAGGTCTGAAAGACTTTTCCTTTATTCAAAACTGTTGTATTGAGGTTTTCCCCAAGAACCCCAACCCAGGAATGGTCTGGTCCGGCCGGATATCCATAAGTAAATGAATCTCCCAACGCAACAATTTTCGCGTTTGCGTTTGCATTTGTATTTGTATTAGTATTTTGTACTGACCGAGTTTCTGACGTCTTATTGGAAGATGAAGCAGAAGAAGCAACGGATCCCTTAGAATTTCCCCAAGCTCCTAAAAAGCCTGCAGCCACAACGAAAACACTCAGTAAAACGGTTAACTGAATCAGCCGGATTTCCAAACGATATGTTCGCACTTCAACCCATCCTCCCATACCTTGATATAAAAGAGGCACAACCATGTAGCTTCTCACGCAGAAATGAACGATTTTCGCGGAAGGGCGGTAAGGCGCACTAAGCTTTCGTAGTATAGCGGAGCCACTGGTTTACTTCAGGTATTACCTTGAGGTTTGGCGAAGCTACTACGAAAGCAAGTGTGCCAGCCCTGGAGCGACAAGTGAATGGATGCGAGAGAAGTTACATGACCCCATATCCTCTTTTACTAAATTTAATCATTCTACATCTCCTCTATCCTTTCCTTCTCTCACGTCCTGCAGACTTCCCGCATACTTTAGTATCAGGAATCAAAGGAGGTGCCCTTTATAATGAGCTACATTGACAAGGCAAGGGAACTCGGGGAAGCTTTAGTCCAAACCCCCGAAGTGCAAGCTTTACTTGCAGCTGAAGCCGCAATTAAAGCAGACCCGGAAGCCAATGAGTCCTTCATGCAATATCAGGAAAAAGAACGTCAGCTGGTTACTACTCAAATGCTTAGTAAAGTCGTTCCAGAAAAAGAATCTCTAGCTCTGATTGACTTGAAGATTCGCATCATAAACAAACATCCTCTTATTAAAACGTATTTCCAGCAGCAACAAAAATTTGAACGCGTCATGGCCATGGTTAATCTTACCATTACGACAAGCATTCATGGTATGCCCAGTGCTGATCAACTCCCCTTACCTGATGAAATCAAAAACATGGCGCAGAAGATTTTTGATTCCATCGGCGGAGGCGGCTCTGCTAAAGCCATGGAAATTCCCAAGGATTTTAAGCTCCCGTCTGGGTTTAAACTTCCCCCGAATACTAAAATCCCCGGCATCAACGAATGAGGTTTCCCAATTATTCTCGCCCCATTCTTAAAAATGATATTACCCACCCAGTAACTCTAATATCCTTTCTTATTGTGCTTGCCCTTGGGACTTGGTTGATCATTCAAACCTGGTTTTAATACAAAATATTGAGGAGGTGAGCGACATGGCAACTGTTAACGCTTGTCCCCAGCCTCTGCCTATCGCTCCCTTCTCTTTCTCGCTTTTAGTCAGTAGTCCGATTCGATGCAATTTAATCTTTAGTCCTGTTAGTGCCATGATTTTCCCTTTTGCCAAGGTTGAATTGCCCTTTGCTGCGTTAATCGTTGCCGGTCTTGACATTGTAACAAGCTTCCTTATGAAGCGTTCTCTTATTCAGGCTCCGAGTCCCCGACCCATTCGCCCCGATCTATACCCAGTAACACTGACGCTTCCTCAACTCATGAGCCTATTACAAAATGCCTCCAATGGGAATTTAACCCTCCCCAATGGTTCCCCAACTGGACAAGGCTTTGGCCCCGTTGGCGAGGATGAACCTCTTTTTCCTGACAATTTAAGTTTTTCGCTCACCGTTGGGGCCCCTATTGCGGGTTTTGACGGAAGCCCGGACACCTCATTTAACGTGCCTCTTTTCGAAGTTCCCGGTGTTCCAGGAAATTTAATCTTGGCCTTTATTATGATTCTTTCTCAATTCTTGATTGAACGTACTGGTATAGGAGCCCCAGGGTGCGAACCCACCGCATCCTCTCAAGGGGGTGTGTAGAACTCATGATCCGTTATGGAATTCCGCCTAACACAGTTTTACAAGTTCAAGGACTTGATTACAGTGAATCAGGCTTTCGTAAAAGTATTACCTTTCTTCGTTCTCCGCCGGTCGGAGCAACCTTTATCGCTTTAAGTATTTTCTTTTTGATTGTTTTCTTAACGAATACCCTTTTTAATTCCGCGAATCTATTAACTATCGGAATAATCGTTACCTTAAGCGTTTTAGCAATTATGGGCTTGATTATTCTTATTCTATTTTCTCTTTAACACTTTCCTTGAACGAGGGAAGTGTTTTAGCTTATTTTGAACGTGTTGGCTAAAATAAAATATGAGGCAGCATGAGAGCTGCCTTATATTTAACATTTTTTAATTCTAATTATTTAGGGAGCTGTTGGAGGAACGTACGAAGGAACGGATTGAGCGCCCGGAAGCTCAACCGGTGCGGAATTTAAAGGATTCACAGGATCGAGTACCCCCGACGAAGGTAATCCTTCGAGTGGAACCGTTTCTTGAGGTACTGCGACCGGAGGAACCATCGGGGCTTTTCCTCTTCCCCGGACAAAACCCGTAATCTTATTCCAAACTGATCCGCCTGCTTTTTTAACCGGATTTAGAAAACGTGATGGACCTGAGGGCGGTTTCACTTGTAAAATAATCGGTCCGTTCGGAACATGCCCCAAACGCTGAGGATTTTCTACTGTAATCAACACCCTGCTGTAATGGAAAAGAGGAACTTGGCTCCGAAACTGAGTTTGATAAACACCATTGCCAACGGGTCTTAAGATTCCGGCTAAAAACCCCGTCTTTCCTCCTTGATCAACCAAATAAGCAGCATACGTGTTATAACCCTGCTCGAATAAAGTATTCGGCGCAGGCAAATTAGCAATACACGTAAAAACGTTATCGGGAGAGATGGTCGCAATGCCGTTAGCCGCCAGCCCAGCCTGTGCAGGTTCTAAAATCAATTGACGCGGCTGATTGATGGCTTGCCCTTCTCCTCCCTGACCTAGAAAGGAAAATGGACCGCCACCCATTGCTCCTCCTTGTTTAGGTCCTATAAAACCGCCTCGAAGGTTGTTTATCTGCCCATCTTTTTGAAAAACCCCGCGGCTTTTAAGCCCGGCTCCCAGATTATTACGTATGGAACCACCGGGGAACGGTGCAAATCCTGAATTCATCATTCCCATAGGATTAGGAGTCATCCCGTTGCCGGGATTCATCCCGCCTTGAGGAAATCCTTGACCAGGCATCATTCCATTTCCCGGGTAACCCAAACCAGCACCAGGACCCATCTGAGGCTGAACAGGCAACCCTTGCGGAGCAGCCTGTCCAAAGCCCTGCGGCCTGTTCATATTTCCACCAAACTTCACCTTTATTCCCCCCTATCTAAGGCGCTCTTTCTTAACATAATATGTTAACGCCATTCGATTGGTGCTCTTCGATTGGCATTTGCTGCCTGCCTGTGATAACATATCGTAAGAAGAACAATGGCTTGAAAGGGGTTCGCAAATGCAAAAATCCCCCAATACATTAACCCGGCGTACTTTTTTACGGAGAATAGGCGGTTTCCTTGCCGGCCATTGGGCCTTATCCGGTACGGTAATCGGTGGAACGGGAATTCTAGCATGGGCTGAACATGATACCCTGACCTTAAAACAAGAATTTTGGGACTTATCCTATCCGACACTTCCTTCTGCACTTGATGGGAAACGCATCGTTCAATTTTCCGACGTTCACCTCGAACACCTTCGTCTCAGTTCCGAAACAATTCAAAAAAACATAAACGCCCAAAATCCAGATCTTCTCGTTTTGACTGGGGACCTCATTTCGACTCGGGCAGACCTCGATAAAGTATCAGAGTATCTGCAGCCATTAAGAGCACGTTTCGGCAAATACATAGTTATGGGAAATAATGATTATTCTCATTTCTCACGAACCCTTTTTAATCGTTATTTAGAACTTTTACGGGGGATGGGCTGGATCCCCCTTCTTAACGATGCTGAATATCAAAAAGAACTTGACCTCTGGGTAATTGGTGTTGATGATCCGGCAACTGCCCATGATGATGTTGCTCGCTCTTATTCCAAGTTAAAAGAACTTAAAGAAAGTCACTTTCGCCTCGTCCTCTCCCATTCTACCGATTGTCTTGATGATGTCGCCAAATACGGTGCCGAGCTTATGTTAACAGGTCATACCCATGGAGGCCAAATTCGCCTGCCGGGTATGAGGAAACCTTGGATTACCAATACCTATCTTGGCAGTGAAGGCATCTATGAGGGCTATCATATCATTCAGGGGGTTCCTCTCTACATTAACCGCGGGATTGGCGAAAGCGTAATCCCCCTCCGGCTGAATGTCCCCCCCGAAATTACAGTCTTTACCTTACATAAAGGTGAAGCTAAACCTATTCATGTGACACGATAGAATTTCTAGACCGCCAAAGAACGATAAAAACGCTTGACAAGTATCAATGCCAAGCGTTTTTTTTTGAGTTAAAGTGTGTACTCCTCCAAATACGATTTATTATATTTATAGAAAATTGGCATATCCAATGTGTTGCCATTAGATATGCCAATTTGTATGTTAATCAGAACGCTTATAATTCTTAACGTTTATTACTATGACGCCAAATTCCAAGCTGTTCAGCCTCTTTAATTAATTCGTCACGGAAATCAGGATGCGCAATCGAAATCAGGGCTTCGGCGCGTTCCCATGTTGCTTTCCCCTTCAAATTTACAATCCCATATTCAGTGACCATATACTGAACAAGAGCGCGATGAGTGGTGACAACTCCTCCTGGAGTAATGATCGGATTAATCCTTGAGTGAAGCTCCCCACCTTTTTTAAAGGTCGACTCCATAGCCATGAAAGATTGCCCGCCTTTTGAATGATATGAACCATAGGCAAAATCAAACTGTCCGCCAGTCCCGCTGATCTGACGCGTTCCCGAGGATTCCGAGGCAACTTGACCCGTCAGATCGATCTCAATACAGTTATTAATAGAAGCCACCTTATCGTTTTGGGCTATGATAAACGGGTCATTGACATAATCTACGGGATAAGCAGCACACTGCTGATTATTGTGTAAAAAGTCATATAACCTTTGAGTACCGAAGCCAAACGTATAAACAACTTTAAACCTGTCAATGTTCTTTCTGGCACCGGTGACACGTCCTGACTCCACCATATCAACCATGGATTCGGTAAACATCTCACTATGCAGCCCCAGATCTTTTAGATCCGATTGAGCTATCATCTGCCCAAGTGCATTAGGCATACCGCCAATTCCAAGTTGGATACAGCTTCCGTCTTCAAGCAAAGGCAAAATATATGAAGCAATCTTTTTTTCAATTTCTTTGGGTTCACCGCTCGGAACCTGCAGCATCTTCCAGTCTGCTTCGACAATATAATCCACTTCCGAAATATGAATGCTTTCTTCTTTTCCCCCGAGACACTTTGGCATATTGGGATTGACTTCTAAAATAACGATTTTAGCTTTTTCACAAACGGCATGGGTAGAAGATACTTGCATACCAAAGTTAAAATATCCATGCTCATCCATCGGCGTAACGGGAATCATCGCCACATCCACATCCAGGAATCGACGGTAAATCCCCGGAACCTCATGATAAAGCATTGGAATAAACCAGGCAGCTCCTTGATCATGAAGTTTACGGTCGATACCGCTGAAATGCCAGTTATTAAAAATAAAATGCTTGGACTCCGGATCAACTTTCACAACTTCAGGCATACGCAAGGATGTATACGTACGGATTTTTACATCTTCAAGTTCCTCAGCACGTCCTGCCAGCGCTTTATCCAACGCTACAACTTGACCCGCAAAAGAACCGTAATCGATCCAATCACCGGATTTAACCACACGGACTGCTTCCTCAGGAGTTACCAACTTTTTTTGATATTCTTCACTTAGACTCATCGAAAATCCTCCTCATGTTTGATCTCTACTCTTTTTAGGCTTTATCTCTTCTCTATAGGAGTTCGACCACTGTAGCAACTGCCGGACCGCCGCCGGCACAGAGTGAAGCACAGCCATACCGCTCCCCGCGGCGGCGCATTTCATGCAAGAGCGTAACAATTAAACGCGCTCCGGAATTTCCCACAGGATGTCCTAGCGAAATCCCAGAACCGTTTGCATTGACTTTATCCATACTTAGTTTCAGTTCACGGTTAACAGCTAGAAATTGGGCTGCAAAAGCTTCATTCAGCTCCCAATAACCAATGTCCTCAATATCCAGACCTGCAAACTTTAAAGCTCTCTTGACAGCAGGCACTACGCCAATTCCCATAATCTTCGGATCGACAGCCGCGGAAGCCGTCGCCAGAATTCTTGCCAGAGGCTTGATTCCAAGCTCAGCTGCCTTTTCTGCAGACATTAAAATGAGTGCGGAGCCTCCATCATTCAAACCGGATGCGTTTCCAGCCGTTACTGTACCGTCCTTTTTAAAAACTGTTTTTAATTTAGCTAAGACCTCAAGATTAGTTGATGCATTCGGATGCTCATCCACTTTTACTTCGGTCAAACCTTTTTTCGTTTTAATCTGTACAGGTACGATTTCCTCGTCGAATTTTCCCTCTTTGATTGCTTTAACCGCCCGTTGGTGGCTTAATAAAGCTAATTCATCTTGTTCCTCACGAGAAATCTCATACATCTCAGCCAGATTTTCTGCTGTTACTCCCATGTGATAGTTATAAAACGCATCGACCAAACCATCGTTCAGCATAGAATCGACTAAGACATCATTTCCCATTCGATACCCGCTCCGTGCCTTGGGTAAAAGGTAAGGGGCATTGGACATACTTTCCATCCCCACAACGGCTCCAATATCCACCTTGCCGAGAGCAATCTCTTGGGCAAGAATATCCGTTGCTCTCATTGAAGAAGGGCACAGCTGATTAACAGTAACAGCTACTGTCTCTAAGGAACAACCCGCATTTAAAGCGACCTGACGAGCAGGATTTCCCTTTAGACCTGCTTGAAAAACATTGCCTGCAACAACCTCTTCAATTTTAGCAATGTCTAAGTTTGCTTTTTTACAAGCCGCTTTTAATGCCGTTACCCCAAGTTCAATTGCAGAAACATCCTTCAATGCACTAAGATAATCTCCGATAGGGGTGCGCATCGCACCGACAATGACAACCTCCTGCATTCCTTTTCCTCCCATATCCATACCTTTGTTAAAGCGACAGCTTTAGCCCAAGTTTTATCTATGGGTTCTTTTGTTGCAAGATATATGCCAATTTTCCGAATATTCGACGAGCATTCGTTCCTATCGGTCTTCAAATCCTTAGAATTTAGCCTTTTTTGAAATTATAATAAAGTAGGTAAAAAAGTTCACAAAGTTTCTTGAAGTCGCACTTTTTTACACATGTCTACAAATTTGTACACTCTAAATTTCCAATTACTTCTTTATTTTCTTAAAAGTCTGATTATACCTCGGTCTTCTTCTCTCACTATTATGTCTATTGTTTGAGACATTATATTCTCCGTTTTTGGACACAAATATGCTCCCCTTTCCGCAGCAAATTGTATTATTTGATCTACTGCCTTAAGGGGAGCCTATTTTTTCAAAGCTGTTGATTCAATTATATACTAAATGTGTGATTTCCTATTTGTTTAATCACTGGACGGCTCTTAATCCAACGATCAGTGGCAATCTTTGGGTTAAAATAATACAGTGCGCCCCCACTTGGATCCTTTCCTGACAAAGCTGCCTCTGCTGCCCGGTACGCTTCTTCATCCGGTATTAAGTGGATCTGTTTATCGACAACTGCCGTAAAAGCTCCCGGCTGGAAAACGACGTCCTGGATTGTTTTAGGAAAATGAGCATCCTTTAGACGATTAAGAACAACCGCGCCTACCGCGACTTGTCCTTCGAAATCCTCTCCGCGTGCCTCGGCATAAATTAACCGGGCTAATAATTCAAGATCGTTTTTTGTAATCGCATCATTATTCTGCTTACCGTCGCTTAGCTTATTATTACCTCTTGAAGTAATCGAAGCTGATTCAGACGCTTTATCTTGAACCGGCTTCTCAGTCGTCGGCTGCGTCTCTGCCTGCGGAGCAGTTGTTTGCTGTACAGTTGCTGTAGACTCTTCTGTGCGTTCATCCATCACAATATTGTAGGTCTTGATCGGATCATCATTCTGGACTTTCTGTTGAGTTATCTGCTCTTGGGACGAAACCTGTTTTTTCTTTGGAACAAACCCGGATTGACTGTTTTTCTCAACTTGGATTTGTTGTTCTACCTTGGTGTCCGACACTTGATAAAGGTCGCCACCAGTTTGCCCACGTACAGGATAAATGGAGCTCTGCCAACAAAACAACGTAAGCACCCCGCACAGGAACATTGCCGAGGATTTCCGGCATCGTCGGTGTGACAAAAAAAATCACCTCTTGAAAAAAGAATTATTTCTATTCTTTCCCAAAGTCGGTGATTTTTATAACTTTAATCGCAATACCCTTTTTTTCTTAATTTATTAACGTGCTCTTCAAGTATTTTGTCCAAGTTAATTCCATATTGTTCTTCTAAAACAAACATCATGGTTACAGCGGTTTGCGCAACATCAACGAGTTCCTGAGCGACCATTTGCATAGCTTCCGCTTCTTCAACCCTCTGCTGTTCTCCGCTTAACCCACGGAACTTTCCAATCGCCTGTGCCAGCTCACCCGACTCTTCCATAATCTTAAGCGCCGTACTCTCCAAGGAGGGACTAAGCCGGTTAAGCCGCGGCAAGGTTACCGTTTTTGAGCGACGTATATCTTCCACTTCAAAAACCTCTTTATCTTTAATAAATTAATTACATTACTTTGACTTGACTTTTACATCCAGAATAGCTTGCCCATAGTCTGGCAAAGGAAGAAGTTCTCCTTGAGGTTTCTTCGATTGTTGGGGCTGGATGGATGAGTTCGACTGAATCTTAGCCGAACTGCTGCTCGATGCAGTAGTTTGAATTACAGCCAATGCGCCATCAGGAAGAGATGTCCCATCTTGATTCAAAATTGTAGGGTGTGTAATAAGCCAGTATGTTTTTCCTGCTTCCAGAAGGTCTGTCGGAATAACCTGAAGCTGTTGATCACTTAAGGGAGTAAAGTTGAGCGGTACGCGTTTCCCGCTTTCTTTTTCAATAAGCTCTAAACTTTCAGCAGTGACACTTTTCCAGTTGATCGGCCCGCCGAACGTAACAATAAACTTTTTATCGAGCGATACTCCTTGAAGCCCTTTAATTTCTCGATAGCCCGGGTAATAAAGCGGCCATAACTTTGTCTTATCCTCATTACTGAAGCTAAGCCAGCCTTGTTCTGTTCCTTTTTGCAAATTTTCCGGACTAAGGCTTGAAACAAGCTCACCATAGGCTTGCCAAAACTCTGCGTTCTTTGCCTGATCTAAAGGGATTTTCCAGAACTTGTTATTGACATAAACCCGAACAGAACCGGCATGATCACTATTAGGTTGAACCGAACCTTTTAAAAGAAGTTCGGCCGTTTTTTCCGAATCCGAGTTTATTATTTTAACATCAGGGTTTATTCCTATTTTATTAATCTCATGGCCAAAAGGGGAAAAGAACTTAGCAATGGTCATTTTGAGCACACTCCCATCCGAGAGTTGAAACATGCTCTGAACAGAGCCTTTTCCATAGGTCCGATTCCCGATAATCGTCGCCTTATGGTAATCCTTAACGACACTTGTTAGAATTTCCGAAGCACTTGCGCTGTTTTCATTTGTTAAAAACATAGTTGGTTCACTTAAAAGAATGCTTTGTTTAACTCCGGGAAAAGTAGAAGTTCTATTTCGATCCTTTGTTTGCAGAGCCGTCTTATCTCCTATAAAATACCCGGCTAAATTTAAGGCGGAAGTTAAATATCCGCCCGGATTATCGCGCAAGTCAATAATCCAGGCTTTTGCTCCTTTTCCTTTAAGATCCATGACCTCCTGATCAAATCCAGCCGGTGTGGTCGTTCCGAACGAATGAATTGCAATATAACCAATTCCGCCTTCGATAAGTTTTCCCTCTACCGTTGGAACTTCAATAGCTCGGCGAGAGACCTGTAAATTCAAGGTTGTTTCTCCCCGTTTTACGGTGATCTGAACCGTGCTTCCTTCCGGTCCACGTAAAAGACCGACGGCTGTATCCTGAGAGAGACCGGCTAAGGACTGACCGGCCGCTTCAGTGATAATATCCCCTGTTTTAAGTCCGACCTCATCTGCAGGCGATCCTTCAATCAAGGATGTGATCCGAATCCCTTCTGAAACAAGCTCGATATATACGCCGATGCCCGAAAACGTCATATCTATAGAATTAATGAAATCTTGATACTGTTTTGCAGTGAAATAAATTGTATGAGGATCCCCTAGTTTTGTCAATGTTTCAGCTATAGTCGGTGCACTCAAAACATCACTGGATACAGGGTCAACATAATCCTCTTGCAATAACGTTCTAACTTCAGGCAATGCAGTTTCTGCCGCCAATACCGGAGTTGAAAGAATTAAACTCGCCGCCAGCCCTAAGGCAATTATCCCTTTCCGGCGTTTAATAACCTGTTTAAACATCAATTGTCTGCCTCCCCTTAATCCTCTCTATATTTCAACCTTACCCCTCATAATTCCTGTTCGGTTCTTCTAAAAGCTTTTGAAAAGCAACCGGTAAGGCCATCCTTTTGAGTTCTTCCCGACTAACCCAGCACAATCCGATATCGCTTATTTCATCCGGCCATTCTAAATCAACCCAATACATTTCCCAACGGCGATGACTAAAAATATGAAAAATCGGTCCCTTAACTTCTAAGCCTTTCTCCAGCTTTTTCTTCATGTTTTCATCCTGAGAATGATCTGAAACAACTCGCTGATAAAGATCATACCAAAACCCCGGACGTAAAAATTCACGATTTAGAACTTGGTCACTTTTACCATATAACTCACCCGACTCTGCAGCTACTATACAGTCATTACTGTTGTTAGATATTTGAAGGTCATGCTTAAGAATTTCTTCGCCCGGGAACTCCCATAGATCTGCCAGAAGCCCGCTGGAGGGACGTTTTCGAACCAGCAGCTGATCTCCTTTTCGAATCATTAACGTAAAACGAAAAGCTTCCATTACACGAGGCTGTTCTTGTTTAACCGGGAATGCTAACTCTTGTCCTAACCGATGAGCATCACACTCTATTTCCAGCGGGCATTCCCCGCAGCGGACATTTTTAGGAGCACATAAGGTCGCTCCTAATTCCATTAAGGCCTGATTAAAATCTCCCGGGTATTTACTCGATTGAGCCTCCTTTAAAAGCTCCCGAAAAACCCGGCGGCTCTTCACCTTAGCGGTCGGCTCTTCCCAAGCGATAAGGCGGGCAAGCACCCGATTGACATTTCCATCAATAGCAGGGACCCGTTCCTGGTAAGCGATGCTGGCAATAGCCCCTGCTGTGTACTCCCCAACCCCTGGAATTTTAAGCAGGTTTTCATAGGTTTCAGGAACCTTGCCTTCGCAATGTTCGAAAACAAATCGCGCCCCCTCCCAAAGATGGCGGGCACGCGAATAATACCCGAGTCCCCTCCACATCTCCAACACTTCCTCAAGCTCAGCCTCGGCTAGGCTCCGAACGGTCGGAAAGCGTTTAAGAAACTTTTGATAATAGGGAATTACTGTTTTTACCTGAGTTTGCTGAAGCATCACCTCGGAAACCCAGATCGCATAAGGATCCTCCGTATTGCGCCATGGCAGATCCCGCTTGACTCGCCAGAACCACTGTAATAAATGTTGAGGCCAAACCGACCCAGACTGTTTCAAAATAATGCTCCTTTATTTAACCTTTGAACTATTTCCCATATGAAGATATTTCTCAACTTCCACCGGAGGCACAGGCTTGCAAAAGAGATAGCCCTGCATTTCATGACATCTGTTCGTACGAAGGAAAATCTGTTGATTCTCCGTTTCTACCCCTTCAGCAATGACCTTTAAGTTCAGGCTCTGGGCTAGATGAATAATGGTAACTACGATGGCCTCCCCATTCTCATCAATCCCGATATCCTGGACAAAAGATTGATCCACTTTTAAGGTATCAATCGGAAGTTTCCGCAAATAATTCATCGATGAATAGCCGGTGCCAAAATCGTCAATGGCAATCCTAACACCCAGCTGTTTAAGTCTACGTAACTGTTCCATAGAATCTTCGGCATACTCCATTGCGATACTTTCGGTAATCTCAATTTCAAGCCACTGCGGGTCCATCCCCGTCTCTTTAATCACCTCTGCAACCTTTTCGATAAATTGAGGTTCGCGGAATTGACGAGCTGAAATATTGACCGACATTCGCAGCCCGGGATAACCGGGCTGCCGCCATTTCAGGCTTTGGATACAAGCGCTGCGTAAAATCCATTCACCCATGGGCACGATGAGTCCCGTTTCCTCTGCAATAGGTATGAAAACCCCTGGAGAAATGAGACCTCGCTCAGGAGAATTCCAGCGAATTAACGCTTCTACCCCTTTGATCTCACCGGTTTTTAAATCAACCTGAGGTTGATAGTACAGCATGAACTCTTCACGCTCAAGCGCCTTACGCAAACTATTTTCTAAGGCAAGTCTCTCCTGGACTTTCATATTAAGCGCCTCTGTAAAAAATTGATAATTGTTGCGTCCCAACTCTTTGGCATGATACATCGCGGTATCTGCCTGCTTCGTTAGGGTTTCCATATCCTCCGCATCCGCAGGATAAAAGCTGATCCCTAAACTCGGCGTAATAAAAACCTCATTTCCCTCTAAAAAGAAGGGGGTAATGAAAACCTGAAGAACACGCCTTGCAACGTTTTCCGCATCTTCAATCTGTTCTAAATTCGATAAGAGCAGAACAAACTCATCCCCGCCAAACCGTCCGAACGTGTCCCCGACATATAAGCTTTCGATTCGCTTGGCAACAAGTTTTAAGAGCTGATCCCCTAAATGATGCCCTAGGCTATCATTGATCAGCTTGAATTGATCAAGATCCAATAAAATCAGGGCACATTGCGTCTGATTCTTTTTCGCTTGGGCAAGCGCTCCTTTTAAATGCTCATTAAAAAGAAGCCGATTAGGCAACCCGGTTAGTTCATCATAATGAACCTTGTACCAGATCACTTCTTCAGCCTCTCTGCGTTCGGATATATCCCTTATGACAGCTAAAATAACAGATCTTCCCTTTAGATTGGCTCCATTAATGCTTACTTCTACAGGAAAGACCTTCCCTGTTTTTGTCATATGATTCGTTTCATATTGAAGCCCATTTACCGATCCGGTAAGCAATTCTTCTGCATGCTCCCTTTCAATGGACAGCCAGAAAGCCTGAATATTTAGATTCAACAGTTCCTCGTGAGAATAGTCATACATTCTCTCCGCTGACTCATTAGCATCAATAATTCGACCATCCAAAGCAACAAACAAAATCGCTTCATTTGCATGCTCCGCAAGAATACGGAACCGCTCCAGCCGTTCACGCTCTTCAATGCTCGCAACAGCGATCGCTAACTGATACGCTAAATGCTCTAAAATGGTCATTCGTTTTGAATCAAAGAAGTCTGGCAATTCCGAATAGAGAACAAAAACTCCAATAACACTGCCTTGATGAATGAGAGGAAACGCTGCGACGGACTTAATACCAGGTCCCTCTAAATTCTCTTTCCAAAGTGAATAAAGAAGATCATCGGTTTCAAATTCAAAGATTTGCGGTATACCCAGGCGAATCGCTCTGCCTACTGCGCCCTGACCATATACTGAATCATCCCAGCGTACCATTGCATTATTGACACTTTGTGCTCCGGCATGAGTACTGAAAGCGACTCTTCCATCTTCCTCTTTCGAGCCCACCCAGGCACATATAAATCCTATTTTTTCCACCATATAATTGCAGATTTTTTCTTCAATAGCTTTAAGAGAACTTCCTTTAAGGACCATTTGATCAATTTCATTTAAGATTTTTGTGACAATCTCTAATCGTTTTTCCTCTGAATAGTCAATTAAGGTTACAACAATTTCTTTTCCGTCAAAATCAGTTTTATCAATGGAATCCGTATTTGCTAAAAGCCAGCGTTTAGAACTCCCTGCCTCATTAACCTCAATTTCCAAGGAGAGATCCGCGTTAACGGACTCTATAAATTTAGGAACCAATTCTTTCCAAGAAAAAAGTTCTCCTTGTATATTAAATTGAGCACCGGACTCCATTCCCAATAAGATTTGGGCTGGATTATTCGCTTGAACGACCTGCCCTTTCTCATTGAGAACGAGAATGCCATTGGAAACTCCTTCATAAAGTCCCCTGTAATAAGCCTCACGATCTTGAATTTCGTCAAATTGCTGTCTTAATTCTTCCTCCGCAGCGACAAGTTCTTCATGTGTTGCTTCAAGTTCCTGATGAGTTGCTTCTAATTCTCCATGTGCCGTTTCCAGCTCATTATAACTTCGATGTACTTTCTGTTCCGTGTCCTTTAAAATTCGGTAAGATCGCCTGATCATCGCGTATAAAAGCAGAGCGGTAAATGCGACATAGAACCATCCTTTGATCACTTCCAAGAAAAACATGGTTCGATGTTCAATTGGAAGCATCCCTATAAAACGATCTGAAAAAAGAACCCAGGCTCCTCCCACAAGGGCATAGATTACCGCTATATGTAAAGGCGTAAGTCCTTTATTCCATTTCCAGCCCATGGTATCACTCTTTCTTTCATAGATAAAGTAAGTTATTCTACAAATTTCCTCACAATCCTCTTTGATCCCCTCAGAATGTACTTTAAGACTGAAATCTTAACATGTACTCACGTTCGACAAGAACAAGAAAGTCCCGGGCATTTAAACATTGGTTAAACGCCTGGGACTACTCTGCCGTCATATAATGATGATATTCATTAAGTAATTCATCAAGCTTTTGACTCATTTGCACAACTTCTAAATCTATTAAGTTCTTATTCCGAGCAATAATATAAAGCATATATCTCTGTTCTTCAATTTTTTCCAGTAATTCTTCAGCTATTCTTCGATTCTCACATCCTTCAACATTTTTTTCGCTAAATATGACTTTCTCCCTCCTTTTATTCACAAGAGGTAGATTATTCTTTGATATCTATCCATATAATACCATTATATGCATTTATTTGCTAGCAAAATCTTTAAGATTTCGTTAAATTTCTTACAACTTTTTATAAGAAATGAGCCGATATTTCACAATCGTGAAATATCGGCTCATTGACTATGGATAGCTAAATATTTTTGGAGGAGCAATTAATTCGATAGGCTCGTGATCGGCGCAGGAATACGGCCTCCGCGCTTCACAAATTGTCGTGCCGAAAATGGATTTACGTTAATAATGGGGGCTCCGCCGAGCAATCCGCCAAATTCAACGCGTTCTCCAGCCTTTTTGCCAATAGCCGGAATTACGCGAACCGCTGTCGTTTTCTTGTTGATCATCCCGATAGCAGCCTCATCCGCAATAATTCCTGCAATGGTCTCAGCTTCAACATCTCCAGGGATCGCAATCATATCCAGTCCTACAGAGCAGACACAAGTCATTGCTTCTAACTTAGCCAGGGTTAATGCTCCCGTTTCTACAGCACGAACCATTCCAGCATCCTCGGAAACAGGGATAAAGGCTCCACTTAAGCCTCCGACATGTGAGGACGCCATCGCCCCGCCTTTTTTCACAGCATCATTAAGGAGGGCTAAAGCCGCCGTTGTACCATGTGCTCCGCAGCGTTCTAAACCCATATTTTCCAGAATCTCGGCCACACTGTCTCCGATAGCAGGAGTCGGTGCCAAAGATAAATCAACAATTCCAAAAGGAACGTTTAAGGCTTTTGATGCTTCCCTACCAATAAGCTCCCCTGCCCGAGTAATTTTAAACGCTGTCCGCTTAATCAGATTCGCCAGTTCTCCGAGATCCGCTTCTGGATTTTTCTCAATCGTCTTGGCCACCACGCCCGGTCCACTTACACCGACGTTAATTACTACTTCGGGCTCACCTACTCCATGGAAGGCTCCAGCCATAAATGGATTATCTTCTGGCGCATTACAAAAGACAACAAGCTTTGCCGCTGCAATTCCATCTTTATCTGCGGTAAGACGAGCACTCTCTAAAACCGTTTGACCCATTTTATAGACGGCATCCATATTAATACCGGCTTTTGTTGAACCAATATTGACGGAGGAACAGACAAAATCCGTCTCCGCAAGCGCTTGGGGAATCGAAGCAATCAGCGCTTCATCACCCTTTGTAAAGCCTTTTTGAACAAGTGCTGAGAAACCGCCCAGGAAATCGATTCCTACGGTCTTCGCCGCGCGATCCAGCGCTTTAGCCAAGCGAACCATTTCCTCAGGCTTAAAATTTGATCCCAGAAGGGCTGCCGGTGTGACGGAAACACGCTTATTGACAATCGGAATCCCATAACGTGAAGCGAGTTCTTCTCCTACGTTAACGAGATTCTCAGCTTTCCGCGTAATTTTATCATAAATTTTTTGTTCAACGACTTTAATATCATCCCCTGCACAATCGAGCAAGGAAATTCCCATGGTTATTGTCCGTATATCGAGGTTTTCGTGTTCAACCATCTCCAGCGTTTGAAGAATTTCCTGTGGTGTTATGTTTAGAGCCATTTCAGTTCTCTCCCATTCTATAATTAAATCCGATGCATAAAGGCAAAGACATCCTCATGTTGAGCGGTAACCTTTAGCCCGCGTTCTTCAGCCTCTTTACTCAGTTTTGCAGATAGATCACCCAATGAATGAGAGGCTTGACTTAGATCAACGACCATGATCATTGTAAAAAATCCTTGCAGAATCGTTTGACTGATATCCAGAACATTAACAGATTCTTCCGCCAAACGCCCGGTAACCCAGGCAATAATTCCAATTTGGTCTTTCCCAACCACAGTAATAATAACTCGATTTGATTTTTCTTTCTTCTGATCGTTGATGCTCATTTTCAACGACTCCTTTCAATTGCTTGTTGACGCTTCATATAATAGCTTTTTACTCTCTTCCTTTATTTGCGGTAAAAAAAAGAGTTTCATCCTTGCGGATTTAACTCTGGAGAAATATATTAGGTATTATTAAGTCACTTACTTAAGCCTTACCTTCATATCTCTGTCCTTTTGCCTGAGAGATTGCAGCAAACGCTGTTTGCCCCTTCGGCGCCCTTTCGGGACTCTCCAGAGTCCTGTCCGCTTCCAGTTCCACTCCTTGCGAAGTACCTGAGAGTATTACTCCTTCGGTGGGCAAAACGCCGCTCTCCTGTAAAGCCTCATCCAGTTTACTATTAGATTAAGATTTATTATATAGCAGATACCTGTTCGATTTCAACTCCTTACCCTAGGTATTTGGAAAAACAGATTTTAGATCAATGAAAAGATCAGCGAAAATAGATACCTTAATTTGATCATCTTCCGTAAAAATATCCGGCCGACCATATCTCTGATCATCCTTTAATTTAAATACACTTACAAGCTTACCCTCAGGTTCAACGATCCAATATTCCTGAACTCCAGCTTTTTCATATTTATTAAACTTTATGAACCGATCCATTTTAATTGAGGAAGGCGACATTATTTCAAGGATCAGATCAGGAGCACCCTTGAATCCTTTTTCATCTAATTTAGATGTATCATACACAATGGTAATATCCGGCTCAACAACATTTTTAATCTCTTCATTTTGCTCTTCACCGCCCTCTGTTAACCTTACACAGAATGGCGCAGAATAGACCTTACAGGGTTTGTCGGAAAGATAATGATGAAACTGAGCGAATAGCTCGCCCAATATTTCTTGGTGAATAGGCGATGGGGCAGCTTGCCTATAAGCTGCAGCATCAATAATCTCCCATCTCTCATCTTCCGGCCAGGTTAGGTAGTCTGCATAAGTATATATTTTATCGGATTGTGGTATTGACATAGCATCAACTCCTTACAGAGTCTCAACTCTTATACCTCTATTGTTAATTTATGCTATCACAAAACTAAGTACGTATCAACACTTCTTACCCTTTCGGAAAAGATGTCGGCTTCCAGCCGCCTCGCTTGTTTTCCCGTCTGCCCCGGTCATTACTCTGGCCGCGCTCCTTACTATATCCTCGGTCATTTCGCCCGCGTTCATTTCTTCCATATCCTCTAGGATTAAAAGATCTTTTTTGGGCAGCCTTTGAACGAAGCGGAGCAACATCTGTTAAGTGTATCTCAATCGCATCGGGTTCTTTTGTTAACATCTTAAGGGCTGCGGCTAACAGCGTCACCGAATCGTTCTCTTCCAGCAGATCCTTCGCCAATCCTTGATAGGGGCCGAGATCTTCCTCGGCAATTACACGCAGCAGCTTTTCCATCGTGATCCGCTGCTGCCCTTCGATCGCTTCAACCATAGTTGGTACGGGTTTGCGGATCATCTTATGTTTCGTAAGCTGTTCAATCAAGCGTAATTGACCTATCTCGCGAGGAGTAACAAAGGTTATAGCTAAACCAGCTTTTCCTGCACGTCCCGTTCGACCAATCCTGTGGACATAGCTCTCCGGATCTTGAGGAATATCGAAATTATAGACATGGGTTACTCCACTGATATCTAACCCACGTGCTGCTACATCAGTGGCTACTAAGACTTCGATCGTTCCCTCTTTGAACTGACGCAGTACACTGTCACGCTTACTTTGTGTCAAATCGCCGTGAATCCCTTCGGCGGAATAGCCCCGCTTATTTAACCCCTCAGAAAGTTCATCCACTCTCCGTTTGGTCCGACCAAACACAATGGCTAATTCCGGAGACTGCATATCCAAAAGCCGGCAGAGCACATCAAATTTCTGCTTCTCTTGTACTTCAAGATAGTGTTGCTCAATATTTGCAACGGTAACCTCCTTGGCTTTAACACTGATAAACTCCGGTTCCTTCATGAAACGCTGGGCAAGATTCTGAATGCTTTTCGGCATCGTCGCTGAGAAAAGTAAAGTCTGACGGTCTTCTGGTACTTCTTGTAATATCGTTTGTATGTCTTCAACAAAACCCATATTGAGCATCTCATCTGCCTCGTCTAAGATGACCATCTGGATTTCGTTCAGGCGAATCGTTCTCCGCCTCATATGATCCATCAAACGCCCCGGAGTCGCAACAATAATTTGCGGCCTTTTCTTCAACGCTCTAATCTGCCGATCAATCTCTTGCCCTCCATAGATCGGCAAGGTTTGAATCCCTTTATACTGCCCAATCTTATTGAGTTCTTCCGCGACCTGCACAGCCAGTTCTCGGGTCGGAGACAGGACAATTCCTAGAACTTGTCCCAGCCCTTCCTGCATTTTTTCTACAAGCGGTATCCCAAAGGCCGCCGTTTTCCCTGTTCCCGTTTGAGCCTGCCCGATTATATCCTTCCCCTTTATCGCCTTGGGAATCGTTTGCTCTTGAATCGGTGTTGCCTCTTCAAAACCCATGTTTTCCACAGAACGAATCACGTCTTCACTCAAACCCAATTCACTAAATAGCGCCATCTATACTATCTCCCTGTTATTAGATTTTCTCCCTTAGTTTAGCCATTCGCCCAACATCTAAAACGAATAAGCAAAAAGAACGCCCATAACTTGAATGTTCTCTAATTATCTCTTACTTTCTCAAGGAAAACAAGGATTAGTTCATCCGGGTGTAATCCGTGTAATCCGGTTCAAACCATTTTATCCCGATGCTCTGCTTTCCTGATTTATCCGCTCCATTGCGCTGAATCTCTTGATCGGGAATGGGGACAGAATTAATGAGTAAAGTATATTGCCCAGGATCGTTTACATAAAAAGTCAGCCCTCGGACATCCTCCAAGATTGGAGTTGACTCTCCTAATACCGGATCCTCAATTTTCGTTAAGTTAATATAAAACTTGCCTTCAGATTGCAATACAGAAAAACGAATGTAATGATTTACTCGATCATAATTCAAAAGCCGCTCTGTCCGAGCCACTAAAATTTTTCGATCATCTTGATATTTCTTAAGTAATTGCAAGGCTTGAACATCATTCGTATTAAAAGCCAGTGCTTCATATCCCTTGCCTAAGTGCTGGGCAACTACAGAGTACTTTTCATTCTGGGCAAGTTCATCTAAATGGGCTTTATTAAACTGGCGGGGTAATTCATGAACCTCCCAAGTCCAAATCCGTTTTCCCGCTGCCATGTCATAGGCATAGCGATAAAATCCCCATACCTGTTTCCCATCACGAAGCTTGATCGGAAAGAGCGGATCATCATAACTAAATTGACTCATGCCAACCGAATTCCAAACAAACTTAATTCCGTTACCCAGTGTAAGGTCAGTATGATAATAAGGGGATTTAGGATCGTCACCTGCCTGATAAAACGAAAAGCCCTTAGGATTATAAGCCCCAAAGTTTTGCACATTCGTTTCTGTGCCATGATTGATCCAGACCTCCGGCATAAAACCGCTCGTTCTCATCTCTTTCCACGCTAAATCTGCTAACTCACGTGAAAATAATAATTTTTTATCATTACGGCTGAAGTCTCCAAACGTATGCAACGAATCAATCCATCCTGCTTTATAGTAATGGATGATTTTATCGGCATCTTTAGGCACCTTCGGATTTACGCCCTGGAAATAAGACATTGAATTCACTAAAGAATGCCCCTCATGATCTAACTTATCTCCATAATTATCTGCTATATACATCCAGGCCGAATCCGCAATATCCAAGCCCAAGCCTTGACCATAAGGAGTTTTTTCCTTCGTATTGAGGAAACGATGATAATCCTCAAACTCTGCAAGCGATGTTGAATCAATATCCGAGGAAATCGCCAACATGCTTTGATAAGGATAAGGGAATTTTCTTACCTTAATGTCCTGATCTGTAACAGGAACCATCTCCGCCTTGGGTTTTTGCTGAGCTTTAGCTTCGTCACTGGATTGTTCAGATTCGGATTGTGTACTAATTGCCTGTCCATTTGTCGGTGTTGTACGAAGTATGAGATTGCTTGCAAAAAGTAAAGAAAAAATACAAACAACAATAAGGATAAGTTTTCCTATGTCTTGTTTTTGTTCTTCTTTTTCTATCAAGACTGCACCTTCTTATAAAGCTCTTCTCCAATGAGAATAGATTGCTAACGAAACCATTTCCTTCTTCAGTGTATTCGCCCCTTAGGAAATTATCAATACCTTTCCCGGGATAAAATCGTGACTCAAATCACATACTCTACTCTAAACGCAGCTTATAATTAAAGCATAAAGATTAGGCTTTAAGGAGGAATATAAAAATGATTAACATCATGAAAAACATTGAATTTTCACAAGTACTCAACTTAAAGGAACTGATTTCTTATAAAAAAGGCCAGGTCATCAGTATGACTCTCGCTCAGATTCCAGCTGTAAATATTACGTTATTTT
Source organism: Desulfitobacterium nosdiversum (assembly GCF_049860565.1). Classification (GTDB taxonomy): domain Bacteria; phylum Bacillota; class Desulfitobacteriia; order Desulfitobacteriales; family Desulfitobacteriaceae; genus Desulfitobacterium_A; species Desulfitobacterium_A nosdiversum. Next base: position 1,247,182 of record NZ_CP172056.1, on the reverse strand, counting down.
CACTGGACGAAGGGGAAGGGATCAGTACGCATACTACTTCCGGAGATGCCATGGTTCAGATCTTGGATGGCGAAGCGGAAATCACTATAGGAGATCAAACCCTGACCGTCAAAGAAGGAGAAACCGTCATCATGCCTTCCGACATTCCGCATGGTCTAGAAGCCCGAAAATCTTTCAAAATGCTCCTCACCGTCATCAAAAAGCCTAAAGACAAGGAATTATAAATTAAAAAGACCCTTTGAGGGTCTTTTTAATTTAGCAGCCATGAATAATCTTGTCTGCAATCTACTACTGCATCCACAAATACTCATCGGAAACAATCACCTGGTAGTATTTAAGATCGGTGTCCATGAAGAGTCTCCTTAACTGCTGCTTTCATCATGTTAGTCACTTCATCAACCGAATAACCGGTTTTTCCATTCAGCCGCCCTTCCTCAGAATCAATCAAATGTTCTCTCAATCGCAGCATGCTTTCACGCCTTACGAATGATTCGATATTGTTGTAGTTTTTTCGGATTTCCGCTGAAGGTTTGATATTTATCCCTAACATTTTATTCGAGAATTGATTCGATAAAAGTCGTCCGATCCTCGACTAAATTATATTCCTTTGCCTTGTCCTGATTAGGATCATCACCCGCCATCAAAACCCGGACAACCGGACGCATTGGCAAGCTTTTGTTTTGGTCAACAACAATCCCGACTTCTCCCGTGTTTAGTTTTACTGTGCACCCGGTAGGATAAGCCGCAATATGTTTTAGGAAAAGTACGACAAGATTAAGCGGAAACAATTTATCCGCACAACCCATGACAATTTCGCATGCTTCATGAGGCAGCGTTCGCTTATGCCCAGGCCCATCATTCACGAGATTATCATAAAAATCAGCCAGACCTACGATCTGAGCCAAGGAATTAATTTTGTCGCCCGACAGATTACGCGGATATCCGCTTCCATTCATCCACTCGTGATGCTGGAACGCGATATGAGCACTCAAAAGATTGATATCCCGCTTCACCCGAAGAATTTCAAAACCATGTGCCGTATGTGATTTATAAAGTTCAATTTCTTTCGTTGTAAACTCTTCACGCTTGGCTAAGAGCTCCTTAGGGAGCTTTACTGTTCCAATATCGTGAAGCAAAGCACCAACCGCTAAAGCCTCAAGATTATCCCTATCTAAACCAAGTGCCTTGCCGATAATCGTAGCAAGTACGCACACACTTACGGAATGGGCGAAAACCTGATTATCATAACTCCGCATATCCGTTAAACTAACAAAGATCTCCTTTTGAAAAAGAATATCTTCAATAATATTATCCACTGCTTTTTTTACTTGGAAGCCATCGAAATCTTTGCCAATTCGAACCGCTTCACCTGAATGCTGTAAAGAAATCATTGCCTCGCGCCGATTTTCCTCAGAGACAACATCTTCAATGTTAATATCTTTCGTTTCTTCATCATCAATATAAATGATGCTGATGCCTAATTTCTTTAAACGTTCAATATAAGCAGAAGAAAGGGGTATTCCTCTTCCCAGCAAAACGCGCCCATCATGAGCATAGATTGTCTTACCCAGCAGATCTCCTTCTTGAATGCGATTAATACTTAATTGGCGCATCTGTATCTTCCTTTCAAAAAAAAAATCGCCAGCAATTAAGCATGGCGACAATTCTCAGGTTTAAGCGAATTCGATAGCCTGGCAGTCATCAGATCGTCAAACCGACCCGGAAGACCCATAGCTTTGCGTCCTTGGCTTTCACCAAGTTTGCCATTGTCGATGCAATAATCCATTTCGTTCATAAATTCATTATAGCATGACCACAAAAAATGACCATATCGAATCACTTATACAATCATATTTTTCTTATTTTCCTTTATATAAGGGAATCGTTGCTCCTCCATAAGGCATAAGAAGGATATCCTGCCTGTCTTGATTAACACCCGCAAGTTTAAGCGCTTCCTCCAAAGAGTTCGCTCCATGAATACCCATCGGCTTAACAAGTTCCGGATCAATCGTGGAATAGAGAACAACTTTAGCCTTTGCTGAAGCTTCGACGGCTGCGTAGAAAATATAGCCGGGTATTGTAAAGTTCTTGCGCAAATCCGGATCCAGCGTTCCTTGAACGAGAGGTTTACTCCAGCCAAAAAACTCATCAGCCCCCGCTCCATCTCGGCACTCAGCCAACAGCAGGATTGTACCGCCCGGTTTTACGGCCAAGGCTGCATTAAATAACGATTTTACCCCTTGATAAAGAGAAATATCTTTGGGGAATCCTCCGCAGCTCGCAATCACGAGATCCGCCTGCTTAGCAATCGGAACCCCAAATTTTTCGTCTGCCCACTGACACCCATCTTCCCACGCTTCAAGCCAATGCCCCCCCACTATGCGAGCAATCCGGCCGTTCGTATGAATAATCGCGTTGACCAAAAATTCCGGGTTAACAAAACGGGCCGCATCCACCATATCTTCATGCAAGGGATTTCCTTCAAGAGCTCCTACGCCGATAAGCGGGTTAGAGTGCGCTTCCTCCGGATCCAACGAATGCAAATGGTTCTGCGCGATCGTTCGCCGGCTGGACACACCGGGAAGAATTGATTTTCTTCCTCCGCCAAAGCCTGCCATCAAGTGATGAACAATCCCTCCGGTGAGAATGACCTTACGATCGACAACCCATTTATTGACTTCAACAACCGTTCCCCTCGGAGTTGTCCCAACATAAACCATTTCTGAACGGTCACAGTCATGATCGACAATGGTTAAATGGTTAAAAAGCTCTTCGCCGACGATTTTTTGATGTTCTTCCGGCGTTTGATTGCGGTGGGTTCCCGTAGCCACTAAAATCAAGATATCTTCGTCAGAGATACCCAAATTATTTAAACGTTTCACAATATGCGGTAAAAACTCATGAAGCTTAACAAGCCGTGTAACATCACTGACGACAATCGTTACTTTATCTCTTGCGGTAAAAAGCTGGTTAAAGGGCAGAGTTCCTTTGGGATGATCCAAAATATGCTGAACTTCTTTTTCCACATCCTCAATGCACTGTATTTCTTGAGCGTGAAGCTCCTGCAATATACTATCTTCTTCTAAATTAAAGGTCAGATACCCTTCACCATATTTGAGCTTATATTCCTGTTTCATCAATCAGCCTCATTTCCTACCTATTCTTGGGCAGCAGTTTTTTTATCCGCACAACTTATGCTTCTCCTATTTTCCCCTAGCGGAAAGACCACTTAAAACGGTGGTCGTAGACAATGATCATGATCACCTATATTTCTTAATAAACAAACTTGCTCGCCATTCTCATCTTCAATCCATTCAAAAGTAAACCGGATAGACATATTGAGACTTGCTTCCCATATGTTATCTGTTCCTTGAATCCGTTTCACTCTAAATGATGGATGCTGCCATTCCTCTTCAAATTGAGCAATCTTATCCGAAAAAAGGAGTCTAACTTCTCTTGGTAATTTTTTAAATGCCCGTTCAAAACGAGGAGCCCATTGGAAAGTGATCGATTTTTCATTCGTCATCTTTCATAAGCTCCTCCATAAGTTCCTTTGCAGAATTTGCTCATTTTGTAAGCCCCGCATCAATTTCTGCCTGAGCTTCTTTTTCAGCGGTTTGCCACTCTTTCGTCCAAAACCATTCCTGGTCAGCAGGAATAACTTTCTTAGGTTCTAAAATAATCTTTCCATCTTGAACACAAAGTTCTAAAAGATCCCCATCCGTTAGTTTAAGTTCACGTGTTAGATCTGCTCCTAGGGTAAGAACTGAGCGTTTACCTAGCCGCACTAATCCATACGATTTTTTCTTAGGCACCGCTTGCATTACTTATCCCGCTTTCTGTATCTCTGACATTCTGTAATTAGTATACCAAAAATTAACTCAAGTTAAAAGGATTGCAAAAACCCCTGGAAAACTTCCAGGGGTTCACATCTTTGTTCGCAATTATTATAATACTTTATCTTATGCTTGCCCAGATAAAGTCGGTTTATTTAAGCCCTTCCCCTTTTTTCTGCGGAAAAACCGTTTATTCCGGATATCTTCAAATATCGTATAAATCACAGGTACCAGTAAAAGTGTGGAAACCGTGGAAAATGCCATCCCGAAAATAACGACAACAGCCATTGGGGACATCGATTCCGAGCCTTCGCCAATCCCAAGAGCCATGGGAATTAAGCCAAGTACAGTCGCCAGCGAGGTCATAACGATTGGCCGCAAGCGAATCGGTCCTGCATTTTCAATAGCCGTCTCCCGTTCCTCTCCTCTTTCTCTGCGCTTATTGATATAGTCAACCAGGACAATCGCATTACTGACAACAATCCCAATCAGAAGGATTAAGCCGATGAAAGAAGGTACACTGAGAGTCTTTCGGGTAATGAACAAGCCAAACATTCCTCCAGAGAAACCCATCGGCAGAGATAAAATAATCGTGAACGGATGAAGCAAGGACTCAAACTGGGAAGCTAAGATCATATAGACGAGAACGATGGCCAAAATCATGGCTAAACCCAGATCTTTAAACGAATCCGCCATTTGCTTATTCTGACCGTTTAATTCATACGTATACCCATCCGGCATTCCATACGCTTTGAGCTTGCTCTCAATATCTTTGGAGATACTGTTGACATCCCGATTCATGATCTGACTTGTGATGTTCACAACTCGGGTTTGACCTGTCCGGCTGATACTTGCAGGCCCCCGGTCCAGGGTAACGCTGGCCACTTCGCTTAAAGGTACGCTGATACCGGACTGAGTAGGTATTGGAGTCTGTTCAAGGTTGGAAATACTCGATTTTAGAGTCTCATCCCCGCTGATTACGACATCAATCTCTTTTCCTTCATAGCGATAACGCGTTGCCGTCGTACCGGAGATCATTCCTTTCACTGCTTGAGAGATCTGCCCTGCGGTTAAACCAAACTGAGCCGCATTTTTACGGTTCACATGGACCTGAACCTCAGGCACCCCCTCATTCATACTCGTTTTAACCTCCCGCGTTCCGTCAACCGTTGCGACGATTCCCTTAATATCATTCCCAATTTTCTTTAACTGATCAAGGTCGTCTCCTTTAACGGCAATATCGACAGGAGATGTACTCCCCCCCATCGACATGTTATCAGTAACTGTCACTTGAATCTGAGCACCGGCAATATCCTTCGTCAGTCCCCGGATCTCATCCGCAACCTGACCGACACTTCTTGAACGCGCTTTAAGATCAGTGAGCTCAACATTAACCGAGCCGACATTCGTTGTATTGCCGCCTATAGAAAACTCTCCGCTCGTTCCGATCTGAACAAAAGCGGTTTTAACCTCTTGAATCCCTTCAAGCTTTTTTTCAATCTGAGCAATGACATCATCCGTATCCTTAAGTTTTGCACCATCCGGCAAAGTAACGGAAACTGTTAACTGCCCTGAATCGGATACCGGCATGAATTCTGCCCCCAGCTTTAGGGTTGATAAAGCGGAAAGCACAAAAATGACAATTGAAATGACCACTACGGTCTTGCGATGCGTCAAGGAAAAATGCAAAAACCTGCGATAAGCCCCTTCCACGCTTTCAAAGGATCGATCGAACCACCGGCTGAAGCGATCCATCACGCCAAAAAGACCCTTTCTTCCCTCAGGAATACCATCCGCTTTCATCAGCTTCGAGGAAAGCGTCGGCACTAAGGTCAGCGATACAGCCAAAGAGGCTAATAGAGAAATGCTCACGGTTAAAGCCAGTTCCCGGAAAAGAGTCGCCGTAAGCCCCTGAACAAAGACAATCGGCAGAAATACGCTTACGGTTGTCAAGGTCGAAGCGGTAATGGCCATCCCGATTTCAGAGACACCTTTGATGGCTGCTTCTGTTTTACTATGCCCGGACTGTCGGAAACGATAAATATTCTCCAGAGATACAATATTATCGTCAACAAGGCGCCCCATTGCTAAAGACAAACCGCCCAGGGTCATCATATTGATCGTAATCCCCAAGAAATAGAGCGCTGCAAATGTGGCCATTAAAGCAATCGGAATAGCTGTTGCCGTAATAAAGGTTGTGCGCAGATTATGAAAAAAGAGAAAGAGAACAATAATAGCAAGGAGTCCCCCTAATAAAGCCTCTTTCACTACCGTATTAATCGATTGCTTAATATAGACAGACTGATCCATAACCGTATTAAAGTTGAGATTCGGATAATCCGTTTTGAGTTCTTTTAGCGTTTTAGCAACTTCATCCGCAACCTGAACCGTATTCGTCCCCGATTGTTTCTGAATGGAAATACTGATACTCTGGTCGCCATTCGTCCGAGAGATTGAACTCTGGTCAGCATGACCAAGGGTTACTTCGGCAATATCCTTGAGACGAATCTGTCCTCCCGTCTGCAAAGGAATAAGAAGATCCTTGATTTCATCCAGCGACTGAAATTCGCCCATCGTACGAATCGTCAAATCTTGAGTTCCCTTTTGAACCTGACCGCCCGGAGAATTCTGGTTTTCAGCTCCGAGTATCCCGGAAAGAGTCGCAATGCTTAAGCCATAGCCTTTTAACTTTTCTTCATTTACCTTTACGTTGACCTGTGTTTGATACCCACCGGTTACGCTAACAGACGCTGCGCCTTTGACCCGCTCCAGCCTGGGTTTGATCTTATCTTCCGCTAAGGTTTGCAGGGAAGCCAAATCCCCCCCTTTTTCAGATACCGTCAGCTGAACAATCGGCATCATTGTGGGGTCGATTTTCATAATCATCGGTGCTTCAACCTCAGTCGGGAATAAACGCTTAACCAGATCCACCTTTTCCCGCATTTGCAGTGTCGCAAAATTCATATCGGTTCCATATTTAAACTGAGCGACGACAATCGACTTTCCTTCAGTCGTTGTCGAGGTTACGGTATCAATATTTTCAACAGTCGAGATTGCACCCTCAATTGGATCCGTAAGCAATTTCTCGATTTCTTGAGGACCAACCCCAGTGTACGTGGTAACAACTACGGCTACTGGAATCTCCATATTCGGAAGCAAGTCAATCGGTAATCGGCTTAAGGAAACCGAGCCAAGCAAAATAATGATCAGCATGACCATAATGATCGTAACGGGGCGTTTAACCGATACCTCAGCTAATTTCAAGATGCGTTCCCCCCAACGACCTTTACTTTGCTCCCCTGATCAACAAGGGTTTGTCCTTTAATAATTACAGAATCGCCTGGATTTAAACCCTTCGTTATTTCGACTAAAGCCCCTGTATCCAAGCCTGTCGTCACTTCTTTTTCTGCAGCAGTACCATTCTCAACGACATAAACCATCGTTTTCCCATTCTTGGTCACGACGGCTTCACTCTTAACCGCCAGCACATTGGGGCGGGACTGAGTCGGCATATCAACTTTGGCAAACATTCCCGGCTTGATCTTTCCCTCCGGATTATCGACTGCAATTTTAACAGCATAAAGCATCGTCTTGCCATCAGCCGAGGGAGCAAGACTTGAAATCTTCCCGCTTATTTCCTGAGCGCTCGCTGAAGCAATGGTCACTTTGGCTTCTTGTTCCGGCTTAATATAGTTCACAATATTCTCTGGAACATTAAGTGCAACATAAAGGGAATTCAGCTGAGTTAAGGTCACCGCAGGCTGGGCGTTCGAAGCCATCTCACCAACCTTGATATTGACCGCGGCAACCGTTCCTTCCGCGGGTGCTGTGACCACAGCATTGCTCAAGCTGTCCTGCGCCTGTTGCAGGCCCAGTTTAGCCTGATCCCACTGGATCTGAGCCATCTGCAAAGGAGTCTCGGAAGCTTGATTTTCAAAGGTCTCCAACTGAGACTTAGAAATAGCGCCAGCCTCATAAAGCTGCCTCTGCCGATCAAGATTCGTTTTGGCCAAGTCAATCTTTTCCTTTGTCAACTGGTAGTTAGCTTCTGCATTGCGTACCCCGACAGAGGCCGTATCGACAGCCTTCTGAAAATCTGAGGAATCCAACGTAAACAGTACGGTCCCTACACTTACCGAATCCCCGACTTTAACGTTTACAGAACTTACTTTACCCGGTGTTTTCGGAGTAAGAGATAAATCCTGATCTGAGCTGACCTTTCCACTGAAGCTTGTTGTTTCGACAAGCGTTTGAACAGCAGCAGGCTGCACCTCTACAGGAATGTATTTTTCCTCAACAGTCGCTGCTTTCTGTGAACCACATCCACTTGCCAATAAAGCAATACTCACCCCAACACAGGCTATGTATAATCGAACACGCTTCCACTTCCTCAAGCCTTACGCCTCCCTAAAATTGAATTCCATAAACCACCTGTTTTACCACTCTAGTGTATTATACAATCTCTAGCCAGAGGTTCGTCAAGCAAAAAATAGACCAGAATTTCTAATAATCAGCCTAACCGCTTTTTGTTCTCTAAGCGAATCTCATATATCCCGGATGTTTCGCAGAACAAATCATCCATTGGAATCTGCAATTCCCGGGCAAGTCTAATCCATGTATTAGGAGTACCTTTACTCAATCCCTTTTCTAAACGGACAAGGTAACTGTATTTATAACCTGTCCTCTGAGCGAGTTGTTTTAAAGTTACCCCTTTTCTTAATCTCCATTCTCTTAAATTATTTCGATCCACTTTTAGCACCCATCCTTCATGTTTAATTATGTAAACATTATATCCTTAATGTTTAATCTTGTAAATTAATGAAGGAATCCTTATTTTCAAAAAGAATGCATGCCCTATGTCTGATCTAACCCTTTCCGGTAATACTAGTTTTAACATTTTTTAGAAAAGCGAAAGGTATTTTTTCACTATCAAGAAAGTATAAAATTTTTATCGGTAGATAGTATAAGTGCAACTAAGGCTTTCACCTGCGCAAAGATAACAAAGTGCGAAGACAGTGTCTTCGGCGAAAGCCAAGTTTTCTTTAGATACTAAGAGAGGGGAAGTTTTGTGCTCGATTTAGGGAAAACAATTAAAGAATTACGAAAGAAAAGAAATTACAGTGCGCGAGAACTTTCAGAACGTTCAGGAGTTGCGCGCAGTCTCATAAGTCAGCTTGAAACCGGAAAAAGAGCATCAACGAGTATGGATACAGTTTATCGTTTGGCAAAAGCTTTAGATGTTCCAGTCGCATCCTTGTTTGCTGATAAGTCTGTTTTTGGTTCCCCAGCCGCCTATAAGCTAAATCGTTCTTCTCCCTCTGAAATCAATGAGGAAAGCCTACCTTATTTGGATACTCTGCAAAAAGCCCAAAAAGCCGGAATACCTCCCGAACTTCTCAATGAATTAATCGATTTGATCGTTCGTATACAAGTGAACAAAGCAAAACACGATGAGTAAAATCTCATCGTGTTTTGTTAATCCAAGAGTTAAATTCAGTTTTACCAGTTCCAAGTCCAGGACCAGCTCCACCCGTTTTGGCTGAAGTCATATTCCCGGTAATGAGGCATATGTCCCTGCTGCAACTGAGTCGGTCTCCGATAATGGCTCTTCCCTGTTGAAGTGTTATTCCCGTTCTCGGTTTGCGTCGCGAGGACTGTGGTCGAAAACGACTCTCCGTCCGAACCCAGAACCGAAGGAGCAATCAAGACATCTCCCTTTTTCGATACCATCGCTACAGGAGTAACCTTATTTCCTGAAGCATTCAGCGGCTGGTCATCTACGCGGGCTGAATTATATTTAACGATCCCCATATTAGCTAAAGGATAAAGTTGATTTTTTTGGTTTGAAGGATCTTCACTGATCCATTCGGCTGATGTCCCTATCTCTTGGGCGTAGGCAGCCTCTAAGGTTACTTTAATCGTATTTGTTTGCGTCTGGCCGTCCGGTATATTCACAGTATACGTCAGATTCCATACGGTATCCGTGCTATCCTCTGGTGCAATACTTGCAGTGACCGTCGAACCAATGGGTACAGTAACAATGCTTTGGGCTGCATCAGGAAGCTTCTCCCAAAATAATTCTGCTTTCGGCTGACCGTTTTCTATGGATTCAATCGTTCCGATCTGCAGCAAGTCACTTGTCGATACACCGCCTAGACCAATCCATTGAGCTGCCAAAGCATTGGCTTGAGTTGCTGTAATCGTCGGGACGGTCCAGCTCCCGGAAACACGGGTATACCCTTGTCCTGAGGTCGGTGTTGCTATATACCCTCCCCAATTACCGGATTTTTCCGTATTGGCAGGAAGGCTTGTCGTTGTTGAAGTACTTTCGGTATGGACGCTTTGTATCTTGGATAACACATAATCTTGAGCAGGAACCGGATTGGCAGCGACTACAGGAAGAAGTGTTGACGTCCCCAAGGCAACAAACGCAGCTAACACAACTACGTGAATTTTACGAATCCACTGTCTCATTTTTTCTCTCACTCCTCGAAACCCTATGTAAACACCATCATTATAGCGTATCCTATTTAATTTTACCTGAAAGTTCGCTGAAGATCACAAAATATAAGAACTTACAAACATAAAGATCACTCAAGGAAAAAGTCTTTTTTCGTCAATTGATTATAATACAACCGCGTTGCACTATAATCCAGAGATGAGTTTCCCTTTAAATAAAGCGTTTCCAAGCGTGTTAAGCTTCGGAGAGGAGCTAAGTCCAGAATATAATTATAGCTGATATCCAGAGAATTTAAGGAAGTAAGACTTTTTAATGATGTAACTTGTTCCAAACTATTATACGAAAGGTTAAGTGATTTGAGATTTGTCAGCTTTTGCAGGGGAGCAAGGTTAGCCCCTTTAAGATAATTATTTCCTAAGTTTAAAGTCGTGAGATTCGTGAACGCTTCCATTCCCGTAAGATCTCTGATGCCGTTACCCTTTGCATCTAAAGAAGTTATGCTCAAAACGTCACTTCGATAAATCGGTTGGGCCGAAGATTGCTTACCCAGCGCATATTTAATAGCCCATACCAGATTTGAATCTTTAAAGGTAATCGCTGCATCTTCAGACACCTTAAGGTTAAAACTCACTTTAAGCGAAGTCCCATCCACAGTTCCCTGGAACGTATACGTTCCTACTTTGCTCAAAATACTAACCGTGGGGCTTGTCGTCCACGTCACGGGAAATTCCTTAATGCTATTATCGCTCATTGTCACCTTTACCGTATTGGGCAGGCTGTAGCTGCTGCCTTGGATAACTTCTGCCGTCAGTGTGTCAGCTTTACTCGGCAACGCCTCAACGATTAAAGTTAACACGACTTTTCCGCTATATCCGCTGACTGTGCCGCTATAGGTATACGTCCCTGCTTTTTGAGTAGATACAGATGCCAGATCCCAGTCTACCGGAACCTCTTGCCAGTCCCCTTGGCCAGTCTGGATCGTTACCGTCTTCGGAAGGCTAAAGGTCTGCTTTTCTTGCACAGTCACAGTTAAATTCGTCACTTTTAAAATCAACGCCGGCAAACCGATTAACGAAGATTCTGTGGTATAAGGAATTACGCCTTCACCCCCAAAAACCTGGATTTGACCAATAACCTTTTGGGCGAGATAGGTTTTCGTGGTGGATGGAATCTGATTCCCTTTCACTAAAACCAATGCATTTTTATCCTTTTGCGCAAGAGCCGCAGCTGACAAAGCATCTGGAAAATCCTCGCCCGTTGCCACATAGGTTGTTGCCAGATTGATCGAATCTCCAAAGTATTTGAGCAGAGCAACGTTACGCTCATAAGCATCAGCACCGTCAATACGCTCCGGCGCCGGAAGCTGGTTCTGAATGCTCATGGGTACCTCAGCCTCTCCACCAACAATGATTGTCCTCTTCAGCTTGGACTTGGCTAAAAAAGTCTTCTCGTTCGACGTTAGATCTTGCTCTGGTGCAAGCAGTATAGGCATTCCCTTGCCTGATGCAATTGGAGCAACCGACAAAGCATCTGCAAATTCCTGCCCTGAGGTCACAAAAATGCCCTGACTTGTACCAACTACCCTGGCAACGGCCAAAGCGGTATCATAGCGATCGTTCCCAGCTAAGCGAACCATAGAAATTCCGGCAAGGGATAATTGACTTTCGACGCTTTTGGGGATAACACCTGTTCCCCCCACGAGATAGGCCTTTTTCGCATTTAACCGTTTTAATTCACTCAGCGTCTCCGGACTTAAGCCAGAGGAACCGACTAAAAGAAGCGGTGCATTGTATTTTCCAGCGAGCGGTGCTGCGCTCAAGGCATCCGGATAATTCTCACCCGTCGTGAATACCACCGTAGCTGCACCATCAGGCCACCCGCTTTGACTAACCGCGATTGCCGTTAAATATCGATCATTTCCCGCCAATCGTGAACTTGTAGTAGTGGCATTTGCTCCATGAACCCAGGTTATTGAAAATAGACAAAAGCTAAATATAAAAAGTGTAATTTTACTCCAGCGTGACAAGGAAAGTCCCCCTTAATCCTTAATAAGCTAACCTTCTTTTTCTATTCGAGAAAACATTCGATCAATCCTGCCTAAATATAAAAATGCTCCCTGCAGCAACTGGTCTTAATCTTTTAAAACCAGTCTACTTTCAGGGAGCATTCATCGGAATGATTAACTCTTAGGCTTAGGGTTTAAAGGAAATAGAATCTATTGTTTTCCCATCGCTGAGTGCCTGTGCGGTTACCGCTTTATTGGGATACGTTTTCTTCAGTTGAGCCAAGAATTCAAGAGCAAGATTATGGGCATAGGTCTTGTCAACTCCGCTTTTAAACGTAATATCGCCGTAAGTGATTCCCTGTTGCTCATAGACCGAAGTTCCAAGCACATCTTTTTGTTCCATAATCTGTTTTGAAACGTTCAAATTGGAATCGACAACAGATGTCCCTTGGGGAGCAGGTTTTAAATAATCTGTTTTGGGAGTCTGATCCTCGACTTTTTGTTGTGTACTCTGTTGCTGACTATTTTCCTGTTGAGTCTTGGCTGTCGGTGTACCACACCCTACCAGAACAATAGCCAAGAATGAGATTGCTAACCCCTGAGAAATTTTCCTGAACACGTAATCACGTCCTTGATGAATGGATTGATAAATGAATTCCTTTTTAGACTATCGCATTTTAGATCGGTTTGCAATGACAGTTATTGCTCTAAACTATTTTGGAAGTTGGCTGCAGCCGTCATGTAGGCGATAACATCCTGTTGCATCGTATTTTGATCCGTTAAAAGAGTACTTTGAAGAGCCAGCAGCTCAAGGCTGCTCGACGTACCCACTTCAACCTTTTTTTGCATAATAGCAATATTAATTTGGTCAGCTTCCACCGTTAAACGATCGGCCTCAATGGTATTCTCCAACGTTTTAAGATCATTATAGGCCTTACGTAAACTTAATTCCTTCGTTACGGGTAAATTTTCAAGGGTTGCCTTTTTATCTTCGATGCCAAGTTGGATTGTATCAGCATTCTGGGTATCATCATAGTAAAAATCGATATCATACTCGATCTGCGAAATCTCAATATCCTGTTTCATTTTTTGAATATCATAAGTGGTCTGAACTGATTTGGCGATCCGATTATCAATATCTGAATCATCAAATTTCGTGTAGGTTACCATTGGGGAAGTCAAAACAACAGGGCGATTTAAATCGATGCCTAGGTCTTTCTTCAGCGTGTTCATCGAACTGTTAATACTGTTCGTCGCCATTTTTTGCAAGGCTTCCAAACCGCTTCGCTTGGCATTATATCCATAGATAGTCGACGGAATCTGTAAGCCCAGTTTAATCTGGAGGTTGATTTGGTCAATCGTGGTATCGAGATCTTTGATCTGCTTGCCTATAGTATCGGCTTGCTGCTGAAGCGATAAAATTGTTTGATATTGATTCGTCATATCAACCTGAAGGTTTTTCAATTGATTTTCCCTATCATGCTTTGCATTATCCAGAGTCCATTGAGTTCGTTTGTAATTAAGGTCCCGGTCCTTCCGACTGTCTTCATCGACAACGGGAATGTTGGCATCATGTCTAGCCTTTGCCTGTTGATTTTGTTTATCATAAATTTGAATTTTGCTGTCTGTTAATTTAATGTCACTGTTGCTTGTCTCAACCATCTTTAAAGCATCTTCAAGAGAAAGATTTAATGTCGATGTATCCGCTGCAGGTGCAATCGGTTCCGTTATACTCGAGGAATCCTGACTTGCGGAAGATGAGCTGGAAGAGGAACTGGTTGAAGAAGGCTCTGTCGACACCGAACTGATTTTAACAGTGGAAGAAGGGTTTGAAGCCGCTGAGCTCAGAATTGCTCCCTTTAAATTAGTGTCTTCTGTACTCGTAGTCGTTAAATCAGCCACAGAACTGTTCATCGTCATATTCGAAGCTGTTTGAGCCATACGGTCATAGCCAGCTACAGTCTTATACGTAGGAACGAGGATTGACGCCATTACCAGTAGAGTAAACGCGCTAACATATTTCTTTTGCAAAGGAGGCACCTCCACATTTCTTTATTCCAAAAGAGTTGTTTACCTATTTCTTAGTCTCTAGAATCTATCGGATTAGGATTGTTCTCAGACTTGTAAGGACTAATAGAGAAGTTCTCTGCAGAGCTTGGAGCTTTAGGCTGATACCCTATTCCACACGCTGAATCCATAGTGATTTGAGCGAGCCAAGCATCAAGCTGAGCATTTTTATAGGCAATGTCAGCCTTGGCCTTGGCTATCTTGGCATTGTCCAAATCCACCAAAGTAATCTGTAGGTACTTATACTGAGCTTCTGCCGCTTGGTAATTCAAAGCGGCTTGATCTGCCAGCGCTTTCTGTGCTTCCAGATTCTTCATTGCAGCTTCTAGGTTTTTATAAAAATTGGTGATGTCTTCCTGGACATTGATCCTTGCTAAACTCAAATCATTCTCGGCACTGCCAATGGCATACTCCTGTTTCTGCACATAGAAATCATAATCTGTGGGAATTTCCGATTTACCAAGGTCATACTCTTTTTTCTTAAGGTCCAGAGTATTTTGAGCATTAATAATTTCCACCCGGCTGCCTAATGCAGCACTTATATAATCTTCTAAAGGCTTAATCGTCGCAGCCGGGACGATATTATCGTCTTTCAAGGTTGAATACCTCGTTGGAAGTTTCTCTCCCATAAGTTGATTCACGCTCTGCGTAGCAGAATCATAACTATTCTGTGCACTATGGTAATCATATTGTGCTTTCAGGTATGTAATCTCACTTAAGCGCAACTCAGGGGAAGAAATCGTGCCTTGCTCCAGCTCAAGCTGTGCATTCTTATAATCGGTCTCGAGGGAAAGCATGAGTTCCTGCTTGATGTCCATCGCATATTTCGTCTTCAGCAACTGTTGATATGCCTGGTAAGCTTTTAGACGAACACCACTCGTAGCCACTTGCTGCCCATTTGACACTTGATCAACTGCGTTCTTCATTTCAAGCGGCGTAGTTATAATCGTTACAACATTTTTATAATAGTTAAAAGAGGGAAGCACTAACGCTGCTCGGAGTTGATTCATCCTCTCGGTTACATTCGCATAATTCTTCTTGTATATTTCCACCCGTTTTTCATAGGTTTGGAGATCTTGCGAATTCTTCAGGGTTGCGATCGCCACTTTTTCAATGTCAAGCGAATCATCGGCTGCCATAACGGGGGGGGCCGAACAAGCTAGCATGGAGACGCTTAAAAGAATTGCTGCGATTTTTTTCAACGCATTTCCTCCTTTGCTGTTCTATCATTGTCTCAACATCAATTTGAATTCTACTGTTAAGCCCAGGCCTTGCTGCTTCCACCTTGTGTTTATAAGGGCAAGGATTTTAATCCCGGCAGAAGAATTCCTCTCATTTCACTCAACAGTTTATAGTCTTCTTTCGGTTTATGCAAGATTTTCTTTTTTAAGCCTAAACTCTTGACAAAACAAATTAGGCAGCCCTAAAATACTCATTGTAAGTTTAGTAACTAACTAGTTACTTACATGCTTGACTTAATTCACATGATTTCAAGGGAGGATATCCAATGCAGCAAGAAACTCTCCAAAAAGAGGATGGCCGAGAACACCGTTCTGAAGCAAGCCGTGCGCGTATTCTTAACGCAGCCACTGAAATTTTTGCCCAAAAAGGACCGGAAGGCACACGTGTCGATGAGATCGCCGAAAAAGCAGGAATCAACAAACGAATGCTCTACCACTATTTTGGCAGCAAGGAAGATCTCTATGTGGAAGTTCTTCGCAACAACTACGATAAAATTTTTACACTGAGCAAAAAGGCATTTAAGTTGGGAGACAATCCAAAAGAAAATGTAACCCGGGCTGTACGTGCATATTTCTACTTTCTTGCGCAAAATAAAGAGTTTGTACGCTTGACCAGTTGGGAAGCACTCAGCGGGGGACGTTTTATCGGGAAAGTCATTCCTCAGTTTTTTGATTTGGTGGAATTGGAATTCGGAGACATTATTAAAGACGGGATTCAACGAAAATTCATTTCTCCAGATACCGATATTCGACAAGTGCTTCTCAGTGTTCAAGCTTTATGCCTCGCTTATTTCAACCGCCGAGAATTGGTTCAACCGCTTTGGAGGGAAGATATGTTGTCAGAAGAGATGCTTGAAGCGCGCCTGCAGCATATCCTGAACTTAATTTTTGAGGGGATTTTTAGTCATAAACAGGAAGGAGAATAATCGAATGAATGTATTCACACATATCCGTTTAAAAAAAACCGGTCTTTTTATTCTCTTTGTAGGAATAATCCTTGGGAGTTTGCTGATCTTCAACCGCTATTTTTATGTAAAACAGACTGCCTTAGCCAATGATCAGCAGGGCCTGACCGCAACAGGAACTATTGAAGCCACCCAAGTTATGGCTTCTTTCAAGGTTCCCGGCAAACTTGAGAAAGCCTTGGTGGATGAAGGCGGCCAAGTCACGAGCGGACAGGAAATCGCCTCCCTGGAAAGCCAAGAAATCGGTTCTGATGTTGTCACTGCCCAAGGAGCTTATGATGCAGCCGTAGGGCAAGCCCAACGAGCCAATGAATCCATCCCTCTGACCCGTGAACAAGTCGAGAGCACCATTGCTCAAACCCAAGCCAAAGTCGCCCAAGCGCAAACCGGTGTTGATGATGCTAAGCTCACCTATGACCGTGCCACTGAGTTAATAAAAGGCGGAGCGATTTCGCAAAAATCGCTGGATGATGCCACCCATGCCTATCAACTGGCCCAGCAAAAGCTTCAGGAAGCACAGGCAGGACTCGATCAGGCCATGTCCGCTCGGCAAAACGTCCAATTAGCCGAATCTCAATACCAGGCTGCTCAAGGAGCAGTCAAACAGGCCGATGGAGCTGTTCAGAAGGCTGAAACTTACTTGAATAATACGCATTTACTTGCCCCCATCTCCGGCTTTATTACCCAAAAATACCTGCAGCCCGGTGAAATGCTTAATGCCGGAACACCCGTGTTCGAGATCACTGACTTGGCACATACCTATGTCAATGTCTATATCAGTGAAAATAAAATTGGCCGCGTAAAGCTCAATCAAGATGCTGAAATTACCGTTGATTCCTTTCCGGGCCGGGTTTTCAAGGGCAAAGTCGTGTTGGTCAACGGTGCAGGCGATTTTGCCGTAAAAAAAGCCATTAATGATCAATATGAACATGATCTGCAAAGTTTTAAAGTAAAAATTGATCTACCCAATACCGATCTTGTGCTGAAAACGGGAATGACAGCCCGAATCAAAATCGTAGAGGGGGCAAATTAAGATGAAACCGATCCTCAGTGTAAATCATCTTGTCCAGAAACGGGGCCGCAAAACACTCCTCAAGGATATCTCCTTCGACGTTCTTCCGGGTGAACGTTTTGGTGTGTTTGGAACGAGAGGCACTGGAAAAACTGCCTTACTCCACATCTTAGCGGGTGTTGACCGCTTTACCTCCGGCCAAGTGGAAATTCTGAATTTTAATGTGCAAGCAACTGAAAAGTACAAACGGGATATCGGCTTGGTAACCCAGGAACGCAGCTTGTTCTCAGATATGTCGGTAGGTGAAAATCTCGACTTTATTGCCGTTTTGAAAAAAGCAGCCCATCAAGATATTCAAGAGATGATTACGCGTTTTGAACTTGCCGATTACCTTTCTACGCCTGTTGCAGATTTAGATTCGGTGGGCGTGTTTCAGCGTCTTTCCTTAGCCTGCGCCATGCTGAATCACCCCCGCGTATTAATCGCTGATGATGTTATTAAAGATATTGATCTCAATTCGCGCCATCTTATTCTTAGAGAGTTGGATCGTTTCCAGTCAGAAGGCGGAACTTGTGTATGGGCCTTTAGTGATATCCGGGATTGGGGCTTAATGAGTAAAGTAGGCTGCTTGGCAGAAGGTGAAATGACGCTTCATACCCCGGAAGCCGATCAAGAAGAATGGAACTGGACGAAAGCCGCTTATGCTGTACCGTATGGAGCCCGTGCATGATGAAACAGAGTTTGGCAATTATGAAACGGGAATTGTTTTATATGTGGCACGATACCAGCCTGCGCTTTATTTTATTAATCGGTCCGCTTCTGGGACTGCTATTTTTCGCAGCAATCTATAGCCACCAGCGAATTGACCAAATTCCAACAGCGATCGTCGATTTAGATCAGAGCAGCGCCAGCCGACAGGTTGTGACTGAACTAAAAAATACCCAGGATTTGCAAGCAGCAGCCTACCTCGACAGCTATGATGAGTTGAAAGCGCTGATTCAAAAGGGTCAAGTAATTGTCGGTATCGTCATTCCTGCCCATTATGGCCAAGACGTGGCCTTGCATCGTCAGACTCAAGTCGCTGTAATGATTGATGGAACAAACATGATTTATGCCACAAACGCCAGCAGTGCTGTTTTAACGGTGACACGCACGCTTGGAGCAGAAGTAGGGATTCAAACCCTGATCGCCCAGGGCATTCAACCGATCCAAGCCAAAGAGGCCTATCAGTCTATCAATTTTCGTGAAGAAGCGTGGTTTAATCCCACCTTAAATTATGCTTATTTCTTAGTACTGGCCTTCGCTTTAAATATGTGGCAGCAGTACTGTATGCTGGCCTCCTGCATGAATGTTATCGGTGAGAGCGGGGTTCGCAGCTGGCTGCAAATCAGATCTTCCGGCCTTTCCCTGTTTAAGCTCTTCTTCAGCAAGTCTGTCGTTCATCTCATCATTTTTATGCTGATCGTATTACCCGTTTATTTTATCGCCTTCAAAATCTTTAAACTGCCCTTAGCTGTCAGCTGGCCGGTTCTTCTTCTTTTCACCTTCGTCTTTGCGGTTACCTTGCATAGCTTAGGGACTTTCATGTCGAGTATTTCCGGTAATGCAGTCAACGCTTCACGATTTGGGATGATTATCGCCCTTCCTTCTTTCGTTATTTCAGGGTTTACTTGGCCGCTGCAAGCTATGCCGCAGTGGTTCCAGCCTATTGCTTGGTTTTTCCCCCAGACTTGGTTCTTTCAAGGATTCAATTATCTAGCCTTTAAGAATCCCGGTTGGCTGTTTATGAGCCATTATTTCTTGATTTTAGGTGTAATGGCTGTCATCTTCTACAGTGCGTCAGCCATGGTAATCCACTGGCAAACTGCAGCAAGGGGGGCACGAGCATGAAGCAGATCCTAACGATTGCGCATTACGAAGTTGTTCATATCTTTAAAGATCGAATTCTTTGCCTAATGGTCTTTTTCATTCCCCTTCTTTATGCCCTGCTCTTTGGCATGATTTACGTTTCCGGTACCCTGCAGCAAGTCCCTCTTGGGATTGTCGATCTTAACCACTCTGCCGAAAGCCGAGATGTTGTCGAGGTCTTTGAAAACACGCCGAATTTTCACGTCATTTCTAATATACAGACGTATGCAGACTTAGAAGCAGGCATGAAAAATGGCACAGTTCGAGCCGGTATTGTTATACCCAAAGACTATTCACAGAAATTAGCACAGCATCAGCTGACCCAGATCTTATCCGTTTATGACGGATCAAATCTCATCTATGGATACAACACGCGCAAATATTTACAGCAAGAGTTAAATACCTTCAGCACACAGCATACTGCTTCCTATCTCAGCGGATTAGGTATAACAAAGAATGAAATCACGAATGTTATGGATACCGTCTCCTTCCGCTTACAGGTTTGGTATAATCCGACGTTTAGTTATACCACCTTCATATTCATAGGCTTAGTGATCATGATCCTCCATCAGATCGGCCTCTTAGGTATTGGTCTAACGGTAACTCGGGAAAAAGAACGGAATTCCTGGATTCAATTTTTAAGTGCGGACATTTCATCCTGGAAGATCTTCATGGGAAAGACGCTGCCATATTTTATAGTCAACATTTTTAATTATGGTTTGTTATTGTGGATAGCCGCTCGGTTTATTGACGTAAAGATCGAAGGTTCACTGGGTGTAATCCTTCTGCTGGGCTTTCTCTTTAACGTGATTCTTGTTTCATTGGGATTTGTGATTTCACTCTATGCGCCCAATTCTTTGCAAGTCACCCGTTATTTGATGCTTCTGTCCGTTCCGTTGTTCGTTTTGTCTGGACTTACCTGGCCCAGCACCCATATTCCCAAGTTTCTAAATACTTTAGCCCAGATTGTCCCCTACACCTGGATGGCCAATGGAATTCGTCAGGCCACCGTTAAAAGCTTAGGATTAGCAGATTTGCGCATTACGGTGATGGCAATGACGGTCATGGCAGCTGCAATTACTTTCTTCGCCATAACCTTTACCAAGCGAAGAAACCCGCCGGCCCAATCCGGACTGTCGGTAAACAATTCAGTCACCTATCCTATGAAGGCATGATAAGCCTAATGAAAAAGACCTTCGAAGTTATTAGCTTTGAAGGTCTCTTCTTTTTGTAATAAATTATGGAAATAATGATATAATATATTTAAGGAAATATATTATAAATATTGACTTAATACTTATATTAGAGTAAAATTTCTGAAACAATTTACTTAAGGAAGAGGATACTATGGTAAAAAGAGGTATCGCTAAATTACCCATTGTCGTTCCTAATAATAAAGCCTTAGAGATATTTCAGTTACTATCTAAAGTAAATAAGAAAATTGGACGTATGAAAAGTGAATTTAATCATTCCATAGTCAATGATTCGATTGTAAGTATGTTCTCTTTAAAAGAATCGGTTCAATCTACAAGAATTGAGGGCACTCAAGTTACATTTTCGGATATGTTGGAAGAAAGAGAAGATGAAAATCCAAGTTGGGAGAAAATAGAGGTTTTAAATTATCATAAAGCACTTCAATACGGAACCTCCTCTATTAAAAATGGATATCCAATCAGTACTCGAATGATTAAAGAAATACACTCCACTCTGATGGAACAGGCTAGAGGTACTAGTTCATCCGCTGGAGAGTTTAGAAAAATACAAAATTTTATTGGACCTAATAATAGGATTGAGGATGCAGTTTATATTCCGATTGGAGCAAATGAGATAGATAGCTATATGGAGAATTTAGAGTTTTTTATTAATAGCACTCCCCATAGCAGCTTCACTAAATTTAATAAAACCGATGGATTTGTATTCGATGAAGAAAGTGATCCAATTATTAAAGCAGCTATAGTACATGCTCAGTTTGAATCTATACATCCATTTTTAGATGGAAATGGCAGACTTGGAAGAATTCTTATTGTGCTTATTGCGATTAAAGAAGAAGTGATAGATGTTCCAGTCTTCTTCGTCAGCGAAGAGCTTGAGAAAGAACGTTCAAGATATTATGATTTATTAAATGGAGTAAGAGGAGATAATCCGGATTGGTACTCTTGGATAAAATTTTTTGTTATTTCTTGTGGCAGAATGGCCGATTCGTTATTAAACAAATTAAAAGAAGCTGAAAAATTAGCAACTGCCGGATTAAAAAAATGCGCTCTAGAATCAGAGAGAGATATCTGGCTGTATACTTTTTCTGATCCTGTTACTACCGCTGCTCGAGTATCAAAAAGTTTGAAGATATCTCCTGCTACTGCCAGAAAGGGATTAAAAACATTGTTTGAAGCCGGATTGCTTTATACCGATGAATTTACAAGAAGAAATAAGAAATTCAGGAACTATGATTTAATGAGAATATTGAATTGAAGTTTCAAAAGAGAGTTGATTTGCCGTCAGGCTTGTCAACTCTCTTTCCTATAATTTTAGGTCTTGACAGATTTTCTAATCCGATATAAATTTAAATTTGCTTCCGAACAATACGTGTACGAACAGTTGCAGTACAACCATAAGGGGGATTGGAATGAGAAGATTTGTTTTCATCATGCTGGCCGCGGCTTTAGTGCTGACAGGCTGCGGTACAACTGGCCAACAAGCTGAGAAAGCCAGTACCGGTGTTCCAAAAGATAAGCCGGCTTTCATCATGGCCGGAATTATCGATGCCAATGATAAGGCACAAATCACAACGAAAATTCCAGCAAAAGTAGCAAGTATCTCTGTTGACATTGGTGCTGTCGTGAAACAAGGGGACCCCTTGATCACGTTGGATACCAAAGATATTGAAGCCCAAGTGGCGCAGGCGCAGGCGGCTGTTGCAGCTGCTCAGGCGAATTTGGCAAAAGTCCAGGCAGGTGCGCGCCCAGAGCAGATTGCTCAGGCTGAGGCCCAATTGGACGCTGCTAAAACGGCTTATACCAATACAAAAACGAATTATGATCGCAGTCAACAGCTCTTTGCTGCAGGTGCTCTCTCTCAAGCACAATTAGATGCTGCTCAGACTCAGCTTTCAGCTGCCCAAGCACAGTATAACTCGGCCCAGGACCAGTTGGATCTGTTAAACAAAGGGGAAACCCCGGAAACGATTAATGCCCTGCAAGCTCAAGTCAAACAAGCTCAAGCGGCGTTAGATTATGCGGAAGTGCAATTAACCAACGGAACGATCATCTCCCCCATTTCCGGAACAATTAGTGCAAAAAATATCAATATTGGGGAATTGGCTTCTCCGGGGGCAGCTTTACTTACTATTGTCAATAATGATTCCTTATTCATTAATGCCTCACTGCCTGCCGGACTTGTTGAGGACGTGAAGGCTGGTCAAGAAGTCGTTGTCAAAGTCTCCGAAATTCCCGATAAAGATTTTACCGGTGAAGTTGTAATGATCGATCCTGTAATAGACTCCCGGAATACAAGTGTTTTAGTTAAAATCCAAATCAAAAATCCGGATCCTGTCTTAAAACCTGGCATGCTGGCAGAAATAGGCCTTAAAAAGTAAGGAGAAGCGAGAAGATGAATGAAAAGCGTAAAAAGTTAATTTACTTAATCCTTACGGTCATGATCGTGGCGTTTTCCTGTATCGGAGGATATTATTGGTACCAGAATACATATTTCGTTTCTACAGAGGATGCTGCAGTAAAGGGTGACCTTGTCAGTGTGGGCCCTCAGATTTCCGGAAAATTGATGGATTTGAACGTAGAAGAAGGAGACACGGTCATAAAGGATCAGATTATTGCTCGTCAGGGCATTAGCAATCCTCAGGAAACCAACATTGATCAAACCGTTCTTAGAGCGCCTATCAACGGCATCGTGATTAAAAAGCAAGGAACCGTAGGAGAGATTATTTCCCCAGGGCAAACGGTTGCGATGCTTGTTGACCCTGCCAAGCTTTATATTACGGCGAATATTGAAGAAACAAAACTTGGCCATATTAAACAAGGTCAAAAAGTGGATATTACGATTGATCAATTTGGAAAGAAGAAATTTACCGGCACGGTTAATTACGTCGGGCAAGCCTCCAATTCAACCTTTTCTCTGCTTCCGGCTTCCACAAGCGGAACCTTTACCAAGGTTATTCAGAAAATACCGGTAAAAATCGAACTGGATAAAAATGATGCAACATTACTGCCCGGTACAAATGCTGTTGTCAAGATTCACATAAAGTGAGAGGTGAGATAAGTATGACAGAACATCACCTTTCTGAAAGTGCAGGTGACGGGCTATATAAGTGGTCCGCCTTGTTTGTGGTTGTCATAGGGACGTTTATGGTTATGCTGGATAGCAGCATCGTTAATATCGCAATTCCTAAAATGATGAACGTTTTTGGTTCGGATTTGGATTCGGTTAAGTGGATATTAACGGGTTACACCCTGACAATGGGGGCCATAGTCCCTATCACAGGATTCCTGAGTGATACGTTTGGGGTTAAGAAACTGTTCATATTTGCCTTGAGCTTTTTTACCGTAGGCTCCTTCCTGTGCGGTTTTGCCTGGAGTAATAATGCTATGGTTATCTTCCGTATTGTTCAGGCCATAGGCGGAGGAGCAATCATGCCTGTCGGCATGTCCTATATCATGCAAATATTCCCCGTCCATGAACGCGGCAAAGCCTTGGGTTTTTGGGGAATTGCTTCAATGGCTGCTCCGGCGATCGGACCTACTTTGGGAGGATATATCATCCAAGCCATTGATTGGCGGTTTATTTTCTATGTCAATGTTCCTATCGGAATCTTTGGAGTTTTTTTTGCAAGTATTTTACTCAAGGAGACTCCTTTAAAACCTTATAAAGGAAATTTTGATTATATTGGATTTTTCTCCTCGGTTGCCGGTATTGTGAGTCTCTTGTATGTCCTCGGCGAAGGAGATACAATTGATTGGGGAAATATTAAATTTCCTCTCTTATTGGCTTTTGGAGTTTTCTGTCTCCTGATATTTACCGTTAATGAATTGATGCATCCGGATCCTTTGCTGGAATTACGCGTCTTTAAAATCTATGATTTCTCTCTCAGTCAGTTAATTTCAGGGATCACAGTTCTGGCACTGATGGGCGGAGTCTATGTACTTCCTCTGTTTTTACAAAATTTAAGAGGATATACAGCTATGGAAACAGGGTTGATTCTTTTTCCGTCGGCCATTGCTTCCGGATTGATGATGCCGATCAGCGGGACTATTTTCGACAAGTTTGGAGCAAAGGTCGTTACCGTACCCGGGCTTTTAATCTTAGCCTATAGCACCTATGAAATGTCTCAATTTAATATGAACACACCGGTAGCCACCATTACGATTATGGCTACGATTAGAGGACTGGGACTTGGGCTCTCCATGATGCCTGTCAATACTGCTGGTATGAACGCTGTACCGAGACACCTGTTCACGAAAGCAACCGCCCTGTCAACCACGGTTCGAAGCATTTTCCAAGCCTTAGCCATAACCTTTATGACTACCATGATATCGAATAGGACAAATTATAACTATGCCAGATTAGCCGAACAGATCACTCCGTTTAATCCAACTTCAAACGATCTCGTCAAAGCTTTGCAAGGGGTTTTTATGAAATCCGGGTTATCTCAGGGGAGCGCTCAAGGGGCTTCTATTTCGACCCTCGGAAAGTTGACTTATCTTCAAGCCTATCTAGATGCTATAAATTATGCAATTGCCATAACCGTTTTTGCTGTCTTTGCGGCCATTATTTTAGTGCTCATGATGAGTGATAAAAAAGCGGGAAAGAAAAAGTCCGATCCAAGTTTAGCGGGAGAGAAGGGATCGCATGAGTCCGAAGCTGGAGTCGCAACACTTATGGAGTAATCCTTCTGAACAAATCATATTGTTATTTAAATCTGTCCAGAAAATATTGCGGGACCAGGTCTTTGAAAAGTCCCGGCAGTTTGGCTTTACAGGGCCGCAAATCATACTCATCCTGGCATTAAGCAAGAAGCCTTATGCAACCTTGAATGAGCTGAGCAAATGCATAGGATTGTCCAAAAGCACTGTATCAGGAATCGTGAACCGATTGGTGGGGCGGGGAGTCGTCATCAGAGAGATTCCTGAAAATAATCGAAGAATTGTTCGATTATCTCTTTCACCGGAATTTGCAAAAAATAATGTTATTAAAGAGCTTATGGAAAAATACATCATGGATACCCTGAAAGACGCTGACGAAAAGGATTTAAAGAAAATAATAACGGGACTGGAAACATTGTGTGCTTTGTTAAGTCAAAATGATGACCCATTAAAATAGCTGGGTTAGCCCAATTTAAGCGATAAATAGCCCTCACCTGGAATTAGGTGAGGGCTATTTGTAAAAACAACCGTATGTTTTATTCGTTAACAGCTGAAACAGTAAAATTCTCCACCGGAGCACCGTTTGTTAAATCATTGTTTCCGGTCTTTGCATAACTGATTAGAACATTAGAATCTGTATCCGCGATTGCTGAACTTAACGTCAAGATGACCTTGGTCCCAGATACCGCTGCACTTGTAACTGTCGGCGCTGAAGCTGCCCCTGTAATCTTAAAAGCCAGAGGATCAGCAAGAGACCCCGTCAGAGCACTGCTCATCGTTAAGACAATGGAATTTCCGTTTGTGATCACAGCGCTGGAAACGGTAGGAGCTGTGGGTATAACTACGTTCCGGGCACTTCCAAAGGTGTACCCTTCCTTCGCTACGGTTAAAATATAACTTTGACCGGCAGTTAAAGCTGCACTTAAAGCATATTCTTTTCCGTCATCGAGAGGTACTGCACTGTTAATCGTTATGGCGGACCCGGTCGTGTCGACAAGAGTAAAGTTGTTTACCCCTAAGTCTTTTACAGCAGGATCCAAATTTACCGTGAAACCTGTGGTTGATGGTTTGCTTACCGTTATTGCCGATGAGGTTGTTGTTTCTCCCGTACTTTGCAAAATCTCATTAATTTTATCGATTAAGCGTTGCGGAACCGCACCTTCACCGCCTAGAACATTCACTTGAGGCTGCACGTTGTTATTTTTAAGGATTTCCAGGTAGGCCTCTATGCTCTTCGGCAAATCTTTGCTTCTCGGATTTACCAAGAGGATAGGAGCATTTTGCGCAGCTGCCAGTGTGCTGCCGGAAAGCGCATCTGCGAAGTCAAAACCGTTAGCAACAAAAATTTGCGCAGGATTAGGATAGAACTTATTCAGAATCTGAGCTAAGGTTTCAAAACGATCGGCGCCGCCAAACCGTTGAATTTGGGAATTAGGCGATAAAGCTTTGATTTGGTTAAACAAACCATTCTGCAAAACTCCTTGACCCCCAACGACATAAACCTGTGTGGGTTGATCAGTAATAATAAAATCTTGAACAGATTGTGTAAGGTTTGAAGGATTGCTTAATAAGATAGGCCAGCCTTTGCTTGCTGCGAGAGAGGAAATTCCCAAAGCATCCGGAAAATCCGTACCGCTTGCAATGATGATCGGGGTTCCTGTTGTAACATTTAATTGTTTAACGATTTGAACATTAGTCTCAAAACGATCCTTCCCGCCTAAACGATTGACATGGAAGCCATTATTAAGCAGCCATTGCTCAGATTCATGAGAAATAATGCTATTTCCACCAACAATCGTAACCGTACCTCCTGCAGCCAAATGCTCCTTCACATAGTTATAAATCACCATTGAATCTTTATAACCAGGGCTGACCAAGAGAATAGGCGCTTTCAACTGATAAGCTAAAGTACTGGCTGATAATGCATCTGGGAAATTATGAGCTGACGCTAAGACGATATTTTGAACTTGTTGATCTCCATTAAGCTTAAGCTGATTAGCTATCGAGGTTGACGTCTCAAACCGATCTTCACCAGAAAAACGATGCGATTCAAATTTACCTGGTTTGATTTCTGGTTTACCAGGTTTGGCTTGAGCGGCTAAAGAAAATGAAAAGAAAAGACTTACTGTACAGATAAGGGATACGAGAACTTTAAATTTACGTTTCACTTTTTTTCCTCCTTCCCCTTTTAGGGTTCAAAATTGATTCACTCAATTTTATATTCGTAAGTTTGATATATTTTTTGGGGGTATTCTTTCCAAAACTTTCTTCAATCTCCATATTTTTATTAAAATTTTTCAATATGAATAATTCCTTGTTCTATAGCTACGGCAACAGCCTCTGACCGGGAATCAACATTTAGCTTACTGTATATATTGGTTAAATGAGCTTTAACCGTTCTTTCAGATATCCCCATATCAAAAGCTATTTTCTTGCTTGTGCAGCCTCTTGCAACAGCTTGTAAAATAAATAATTCTCTTTCTGTAATAGAACCATTAAGTGAATTATTGCTTTGGCTCGGTTCCTTTTTAAGACTAAAGATACTATTGCAAATTTCCGGCTGGAGAAGTATTTCACCTCTTATAGCCGATTCAACAGTTCTAATAAGCTCTTCACGGGTAGCATCCTTTAGCAGGTATCCCTTTGCCCCTAATGAAAGACCTTCCATAATTAAATGATCATCATTATAAGTGGTTAATATAATTATAGGCACTGAATTGTTTTTTTCGTTCAGGGCTTTTATAACCTCTAGCCCACTAATTTTAGGCATATTTAAATCCATTAAAATTACATCCGGTTTTAACTGTTCTGTCAGGGCTATTGCTTTTTCCCCATTTTCTGCTTCGCCGACAACTTCATAGTCTTTTTCCGTTTCAAAAATTAGCTTTAATCCTTCTCTTACTACCAAATGATCATCTACTACTAATATTCTTTTCTTACTCATTTTCATCAGATATTCCTTTTTCAATTGGTATATTAATGGTCAAATTTGTGCCGGACTTTCTTTTGCTTTCAATTTTAATCCTTCCATGGATTGCTTCTACTCGCTCAGTTATTCCCAATAAACCATAATGTCCATATAAATGATCGATCCGCTGGACGTCAAAACCTATGCCGTCGTCAATAATATTTATATTTATTAGATTATGAGTTTCTACTATTTCAATAACTGCTTTTTTGGCCTTCGCATGCTTTGCAATATTGTTTAAGGACTCTTTTACAATGTATAAAATCTGTTTAAATAAATTGAGAGGCAGCTGGGATTTAATCACAATATTTGCAGTAATATAGGTGTTTGACAGACCTTTAAAGTTAGCTATTTCATTTTCTACGGCCTTAGCTAAATCCCTATCTGCATTTCCCGGTAACCGTAAATCATTGATAACAAGCCTGGAATCTGAAAGAGTTTTTCTTGCGTGTTCCATTGATTTTTGCACAATTTCTTGGGCTCTTTTTGTATTATTATTATTTAAATTAGCATTTACAGCGTCTAACTGCATAATGATTCCTGCAAGTCCTTGAGTCAGTGTATCGTGCAAATCTCTTGCCATTCTCTGCCTTTCATTTGTTAGGGTTAATTCTTCTACTTTCTCATAAGCAAATTCGAGTTCCTGTAAAACTTTCTGGGTATGAATACGCAATTTCACTTGCTGAATCATGATAATTGAATATATACGGACAGCTATAGTAATAAGCAGAAGTATGGGGATAGAATGGATTAACGCATTCCATCCATCAAGTACTATAATAGCGCCACAAAAGATACTGTAAAAATAAACAGATGTCATAATTACTTTTATACTTTCGTAATAAGCTCCTATGCTTTGGCCGATTAAAATAGGAATTAATCCAAAAAATATTGCGTGATAACCTTTAGGAAAGATTACTGCACAGCCTAAAATAATTAATCCCTGTATGCCAAAATAAAGCCAATACTTATTTCTAAAAATAATGTTAGAAAACAAAAAAAGTAGTAAGAAGGCTAACATTAAGATTGTAAAAATTAATTCTGCTCCTATCAAAACTTTATATTGATTTTGAACGGGACTTTGAAAAAGCATAGCAGCTATGTAAACTATAACAATACTCGCTATTATGAGGGGCTTAAATACTTTTACTTCATCTGAATTTATCATGTTCGTTAAATTCAACTTATTTTCCAAATAAATCACCCCTCTTAAGAAGATTATGGCATTCATTAATTTCGATGTCAAAATAAACCTTTGGTCTAAATGACCATTGTAAAGAGCTTAGCCTTCAGAACAATTTGAATGCTAGCTCTTTGTTTTATATCGATGTTTTTTGCCTAAAAGTACATTGCCTTTTGCCCTAAAGTACAATTGTTGCAATTTTCTAGTCCCTATATCATTAAACATGGCCTCTTATAGGCTAGAAAACTATAGGAAGCAGATGATTTGGGATTATGATTAAATCAAAAAATAATTTGAGGGGAGAAATTACATGTTATCAAAAAAGAAAATAATACCCATCTTAATCGTTATCCTTCTTTTAATAGTGGGTATTGCTGTATTTAAAGTCAAAAAACCCAACCCTATTGCAGCGGCTTCTTCGAGTAAAGTTTCTGTCAAAGAATATCAAGTCGATAGTGTTGAAAAAAATCCAATAATTACATATAAAGCTTCATTAGAAGCCTCCGAAGAAGGTACAGTAAGCAGCAAAGTCTCCGGTAAGGTTGTTCAAATCATGTTTGAAAACAGTCAATTTGTATCCCAAGGAGACCCGCTTTTACAGTTAGATGATCGGGATATTAAGAATAATATAGCATCATCCGAAAGTAAATTAACGGCTTCCCAAATCAGTTTGGAGAAAATTCAACTGAATATAGAAAATGCTCAGCGTTCTTATGACAGAACAAAGGCTCTTTTTGACCATGAGGCCGCTTCCCAGGTTGATCTAGAAAACGCTCAAACAACCTTAAAAAATGCTCAAACCGATTTAGAATCAACGAAAGCCAATATAAATTCAGCCCAGATCGATCTCAATAATTTGAAAAGTACGTTGTCTAATACAACAATCACAGCACCTATTTCAGGTGTTATGGACGAGAAGACTGTAGATTTAGGGCAATACGTCAATACGGGCGTAGTTCTGGGAAAAGTCAAACAGATAGCACCGATTGATGCTGTGATTGAGGTCAACCAAAACGATATCGGATCTTTGGCAATCGGGCAGAGCGTCAAGGTCAAAGTAGGAGACAGCGAAGTCAAAGAATATCAGGGAACGATTAAAAGTATTGACCCATCTGCCGATCCCGCATCCAGAGTAATTAAATGCAAAATTGAAGTAGATAATAAGGACCAGTCCTTAAAACCTGGCATTTACGCAACCGTCGAGATAGAAAGCACTCAAAAAGCAGAAACGATTGCCGTACCGACACAGGCCTTAACCGGAAACGAAGGAAATTACAGCGTACTTGTCGATGAAAAAGGGGTTGCCCATAAACATACGGTAACTATCGGGACAATCACGAATGGCAATGTCGAAATTAAAAGCGGCCTTTCCAAAGGGGATAACATCATCATGACCAATGTGAACACGCTTCAAGATGGTGATGAGGTTACCGTCGTTAAAGAATAGAGGGAGGCAGCATATGTTTATTTCAAATTTAAGCATCAAACGCCCCGTATTTTCCATTGTCGTGGTTATTGCCATGCTGGCAGTCGGCGCAGTCAGCTATTTTGGTTTACCCATTGAACAATATCCGAATACGGACATCCCGGTCGCAGCGATCTCCATCACTGAGCCGGGCGCTTCAGCCGAATCGATTGAAACGGAAGTTACGAAAAAAGTGGAAGACACCGTCGACCAAATCTCAGGAGTGAAACACGTTACCTCCACCGTTATGGAGGGAGTTTCCCAGACCATTGTCCAATTTAACAACGATAAGTCTACCGATGTGGCCGCACAGGATGTCAAGGACAAACTGAGCAGCATTCGGGGTACTTTGCCGAGGGATATTAATGAACCGGTGATTCAAAAGTTTGACTTTAGCTCCCAGCCCATTCTTTCACTTGTCGTTACCGGACCTCTTTCAAGTAGGGACATGACCCAATTCGCCAAAGATGAAGTCACAAATAGATTGAATACTATAAAAGGCGTTGGCTCGGTCACGACATACGGCGGACAGGACCGGGAAATTCATATCAAACTCGATAAAGAGAAAATGGCAGCGCTGAATCTGACCACTACGGAAATCCTGACCAGCCTGCAAAGCGATAACATCAATGCCTCAAACGGAAACCTGTCAAACGGGGATAAGGAGCTTTCCATCCAAACCGACAGTAAGATCAAAGAAGTCAATGATTTCCTAAACGTTTTAGTCGCTAAACGAAACGGAACGGAAATACGAATTAAAGATATTGCCCAAGTGGAGGACGGTCTTAAGGACAGAGACAGCATATCCTATTATAATGGTTCCGAAGCCATTGGGATCGATATCGTCAAGCAATCCGGACAAAACACAACCCAAGTAGCCGCTGATGTAAAAAAAGAGATTGCTAAAATTCAGGCCTCACTTAAAAACGGCGTCCAAATTCATATCGTCAACGACAATTCCCTGACCATTCAGGATTCCGTAAACGAAGTGCAGAAGACGATCCTCGAAGGATGTTTACTCGCAGTTATCATCGTTTTCTTATTCCTTCGCAATTGGGGAAGCACACTCATTAGCGCCGTATCCCTGCCAACCTCAATTATCACAACCTTTGCCGCAATGAAAATAATGAATATCTCACTCAACACCATATCGTTACTGGGGCTTTCGTTGGCGGTTGGTTTGCTCGTCGATGATGCAATCGTTGTTATTGAAAACATTACGCGTCACTTAAACATGGGGAAATCACCGATTCAAGCAGCAAAAGAAGGTACAGCCGAGATTGGTCTTGCGGTTATGGCAACAACGTTTACCATCGTCGCCGTGTTTCTCCCGATTTCCTTAGTCAACGGAATGATCGGACCCTACTTTAAGCAATTTGGCCTTACCATCGCTTCCAGCGTCCTCGTTTCCCTGTTTGTATCCTTTACTCTCGTACCGATGTTATCGTCAAAATACCTAAAAAAAGAATCCGTGGAAACCAAAACCCAAAAAGGGAAACTTCACCGCTTTCTCTTATGGTTCAACCATCTGTTTGACAAACTTGGTCACGTGTATTCCCGTATTTTGACAGTCGCTTTGCGCCACCGAGTAAAAACTTTAGTCATCGCTTTCGTCCTATTCTTCGCTAGTTTAGGCCTTGCGACGACCATCAAAACAACCTTTGTCGAGACAGTAGATAACGCAAAGGTTACCATCGAAGCAAAGACCGATAGCGGCTCAACCCTGGAAAGCGCCGCTAAAACAGCTAAACAGATGGAAACGATTCTTAAAACATCTTCCGAAGTCAAATCCCTTTACACAACGGTAACCGCAGACAAAATCACAATTATCGCAAGTGTGCCTGAAAAAAAGGACAGAGCGGAAAGCTTAAGCGCGATCGGTAATCAGATGCGGACGGCTCTGAAGCAAATTCCCGGAGCAAGCATTGCCATAACCTCCGGCTCCAGTCAAATGTCCGGAAAAGACATTCAGCTGCATTTTAAAGGCAATGACTTTAACCAGTTGCTGGCTTTTACACAGCAAGCGGAAAAAATGATGAAACAAATTCCGGGAACCGTTGATGTCGACATGAATTATGTGGCCGGAAAACCCGAAGCCAAACTTGAGGTCGACCGCGACCGCGCAGCTGATTTAGGGGTAAGCCCTTCGAACGTAGCCAATACCTTAAGCACTCTGTTTAACGGCTCGGTCGCAACGCATTTTGAAACAAGCCAGGATCGCTACGATGTTAAGGTTTTGCTGCAGAATGATCAAAGGCAGGATTTTGATAGCTTGAAAGGAATTTATGTACCGGGGACCAACGGTAAAGCGATTCCGCTTGATCAAGTCACCAGGCAGGTCTTTACGACGAGTCCCACCACGATTTACCACTATGATAAAGCCAGAGAAATTCAGTTGACGGCGAATCTCGTCGGTACGACATCAAGTCAATTCAATAAGATATTTAATCAAAAATTAGCAAGTGATTTAAAGATGCCGGCCGGAGTGACGCAGGTGGCTGCCGGATCACAGGAAATGATGGCAGAAAGCATCACGAGCTTGGGCACTGCATTTTTAATGGGAATCCTATTTATTTTCCTGATTTTAGCTGCTCAATTTGAAAGCTTTATCGATCCCCTTGCCATTTTATTCTCCCTGCCCTTCGCCATCATCGGAGCTATATTGGGCCTGTTCCTCACCGGTAAAGACTTTAGCATGATAGCGTTCATCGGCGTAATTATGTTGATGGGATTGGTTACAAAAAATGCGATCCTATTAATCGACTTCACGAAGCAAAGGCGGGCCGAGGGCGCAGAACGCAGTACAGCTTTGCTCCAAGCAGCTACAACGCGGCTGCGACCGATTATTATGACGACATTAGCGATGATTTTCGGCATGATTCCGACCGCAATCTCGACAGGAACCGGTTCAGAATCGAACTCGCCAATGGCCGTTACCATCATAGGCGGGTTAATCACTTCAACCTTCTTAACTCTCATCGCAGTTCCGGTGGTTTATTCACTACTCGATGATCTAAGGGGATTAGAACTCCTACACATGCAGGCTAAACAGAAGGATATAAAATGATTTCGTTGAAAAGGATCATCTCCTTATAATTAGAGTTACGGGTAAACTGCCCGTAACTCTAATTTTTATTAACAGGAATTAGGATATTTCAGCAATTATCTGCGATTATTTATTTTAGAACACTAACTTTTTGACCGTTATTTAGTCATTAACTTACTTATGGTATCGTCACTAACCGCACCTTGAAGTCCAAAAATATAAATATTTTTAGTTTGTGCAAGCGTTTGAGTTGTATATTGGGTCGTTACATCCTGAAGATTATTATCATCCACCAAAACTATAGCTGAAGACAATGTTGCTGCAAGTGCTGAACCAGAAAGAGCATCCGGGAAATCAGATCCTGTCGCAATACATATTGATGTGGAATCAAGTTCACTTTGAAATGTTTTTATAATGTTAATATTTCTCTCATATTTATTACTTCCAACAATTCTCTCCGAATTTGGAAGCTTACTTGCAATAGCATTGCTTATTAAATCAGTATCTCCTAAGACATAAGCTTTACTAAAATTTGTATTGCCAATAAATGATTGTAAAGAATCAGGCAAATTATCCTTATCTGTTAATATAATTGGAATTCCTTCTTTTGCTGCTATAGAAGAAACGGATAGGGCATCTGACCAATCATAGCCATTAGCCACCATTAATTTCCCTGAACCATTACCGAGTTTATTTGCTATTGCAACTGATGTTGCGTATCTATCGGCACCCATGAGTCTTTCTGTTGTGATTCCCATGCTATTCAGCTGATTTTCAATTTCTTGAGACACGGCTCCAGTTCCGCCACATATAAATATGTAGGTCGTATTTAACCTTTTAATTTCATCTAAGGTAACTTGAGGGATTGTTTTTGTATCTGTAAGTAAGATAGGGGCATTATATTTTTTGGCTAATGGAGCAGCACTGAGGGCATCCGGATAATCATTTCCTGTTGCAAGAACTGCATAGGTTGACCCGTTTTCCCAACCGGATTTTGATATCGCGACAGAAGTTTCAAATCTGTCTGAGCCACCAAGTCTTATCGTATTAACAGTCCCATCTGCAACTGTAACATTACAGGCTGCACTGCACGAACCATCAGAAGCTATGGCGGTAATAACAGTACTTCCTAAGTTTAGTCCGGATACTACTCCTCCTGATACGGATGCTATACTCGGATTTGATGATATCCACATAATGTATGTATTTGTCGGAAGTTGTGGCGATACAGTTGCATATAATGTATCCGTACCTCCGACGATTAACGTATCAGAGCTTTTACTTAAAGTTAAAGAGGTTGCGGAATTATTAACAGTTACAGTACAAGTTGCGCTACTGGAACCATCAGCAGCTGTTGCTGTAATTACAGCTGATCCTATACTTTGGGCCATTATTAATCCATTAAATACTTGTACTACATCCGTATTAGATGATTTCCATGTTACTGCTTGATTTGGTGTAACTGTTGCTGTCAAAGTATCGACAGTTCCAACTGACAAAACATCCGTGGTTTTATTTAAGGTTATTGAAGAGTCTGGATTTTTAACAATGACTATACACGTTGCATAACTACCGTCTGAAGTATATACCGTAATATATGCTGTTCCTTGACTTAAACCCATTAAAACTCCGTTAAATACTTTTACTACATTGGGATTTGATGATATCCATGTTAAAGTTTGACTTGAATTACTTGTTGAAGGTATCGACGCTGTTAATGTATCTGTCTGCCCGACTGTTAAAACATCTGAAGCTTTATTCAAAGTTATCGATGCAATATTTCCCGTAGTATCTGCTAATACTTCAAAATTCATTGACAGAAGCAAAAAAATCATTAAAAACGTCGTTAAAATAATTGATCGTCTTTTTTCCATACAAATCCTCCTAAATATTTTAATACAATCGAAATTTAGCCTAATAATACTTTATCATATTACAAAGGTTTTTTGATTTCATTACTCGAGTTTAATTTCTAATTGAGTAGAAATTATTTTGACGTCGTACAATAAACAATGCTTGACTGAGAACTTGTCGTTACACTGTTACAGGCCTGAATTTTATAATAATAGGTCGTTCCTGAAGACAAACTGTTATCTGCATAATACGGGTTGCTGACCGAGGCAACAATCGTGTATGTTCCTGAACTTGAGGTCGACCTTAAGACGTTATAATAGGTAGCATTACTAACAGAATCCCACGTGAGATAAATTTGGCTGGTACTGAGCATCGTAGCCAAAACGTTTGAAGGAGTTGCAAGGCTACTGCGGCCGTACATAGTTGTCGCATAGGCAATATTCGAATAATCACTTTTACCCACACTATTAACCGCCTGGACCTTATAAAAATACGTTGTTCCTGAGGATAGATTATTGTCGGGATAATACGGAGTGCTCACTGATGCAACAAGCTCATATGTCCCAAGGCTCGACGTTGATCTATAAACGTTATAGTAAGTTGCAGTACTCACTGCATTCCATGTTAAATAAATTTCGTTAGAGCTAAGACCTGTAGCAACAGGATTACTTGGAGGTGATAGGGTAGCACTGTCTAACAAGGTCGTGGCGTTAACAATGCTCGAAAAAGCGCTTGACCCGGTTGTATTCATTGCTTGAATTTTATAATAGTATGTGATTCCTGTTGTCAGCGAATTATCCGAATAATAAGGAGTGTATACTGAGCCGATGATGGAATATGTCCCAGCATATGATGTTGAACGGTAAATATTATAATAAGTCGCATTACTAACTGTATCCCATGTCAAATTGATCTGATTGGTATTCAAAGTTGTTGCGGTAACATTTGCCGGGATTGAAAGAGCGCTATTGCTTGATAATGTTGTCACACTGACAATGTCTGAATAAGCACTCGTTCCCGTGCTGTTTACAGCTTGTACTTTATAGTAATACGTAACCCCAGATGGCAGATAGGTATCCGTATAGTTGGAAGTATTTACGGTACCAATGTTAGTGTATGTTCCAGAATATGATGTGGCTCTGTAGATATTATAAGAAGTTGCGTTACTTACAATACTCCACGTCAGATAGACTTGACTGGAACTAAGAGAAGTTGCGACTAGATTTGTTGGAATCAACGATGTTTCGTTACTCGAAAGTGTTGTCGAATAGATAATATCTGAATAACCTCCTGAGCCCGTACTATTTAAAGCCTGTACTTTATAATAATACGTTGTTCCTGGTGATAAGTAAGCATCTGAATAATAGGGAGTGCTTACCGAAG
Source organism: Desulfitobacterium nosdiversum (assembly GCF_049860565.1). Classification (GTDB taxonomy): domain Bacteria; phylum Bacillota; class Desulfitobacteriia; order Desulfitobacteriales; family Desulfitobacteriaceae; genus Desulfitobacterium_A; species Desulfitobacterium_A nosdiversum. Next base: position 1,209,916 of record NZ_CP172056.1, on the reverse strand, counting down.
CAACATTTGAGTATGTTCCAGAATACGACGTAGCTCTGTAAACATTATAGGCCGTTGCATTACTGACAGAATTCCACGTTAAATAAATTTGATTGGAATTCAAAGAAGTTGCCACAACATTCGTTGGGGTAGACAGAGCACTATTATTTGATCCAGTGCCAGGAGCAATACTGTTCAGTAGACTATCCGAGACAACGCCAGTTCCACCAAAAGCAGTAACCTTCTTTAGAATTGTGGATTTACTTTGAAGAAAATTAGTTGTAGTTTGATTCAAAGTGTTACTGACAAGAATAACTGGAGATTTTGTTAAAGCAGCTAAAGCCGAACCAGATAACGCATCTGGAAATGAATCACCCGTTGCAACATAGATACTGCTTAAATCAAGATCATTCTCAAACGCATTGATGATCTGAATATTATCTTCATACCGATCCGATCCGCTCAATCTTTGGGGTGAGGGGAGTTGCTCAACCACTGTATCACTAACAACACTTGAGTCACCCAAAACATAAGTTTTTTGGACTTTCAGATTTAAATATTCTTTGAGGCTATTTGACAAGCTATCTTTAGGGGTGAGAAGAATTGGTATTCCTTTTTGAGCCGCAATAGGTGCAATTGACAATACATCTGGGAAATCCACACCCGTTGCAATTACTGCCTTATCAAAATTTCCCAACATTTTGGCCACATCCATTGACGTTTCATAACGATCTTGACCTGCAATCCGCGTTACGTTAATTCCCAAGTTTTTAATGGCTTGTTCTACATTGCCAGTTAGAACTCCTTCACCACCGATCATTATGACATTCTTTACATTTAAACTTGAAAGTTCGTTTTTTGTGGAATCCTCTAAACGATCTGTTGATGTAAGTAAAATAGGCGCATTATATTTTGATGCAAGAGGCGCTGCGCATAGGGCGTCTGGAAAATTTTCTCCGCTTGCTAATATGGCATAATATGATGTTTTCCAACCAGCTTGCGCAATTTTAGCTGAGGTCTCATACCGATCGTCCCCTGCAAGGCGATCACTCCCGACAAAAGAGACTGTACCTCCTGACGAAGAAGCAGATAAAGTTGTAGCCCAAGCTTCTGTAGAATAATCACTGGATCCCACACTATTAATAGCTTGGACTTTATAATAATAGGGAGTTGCTGCAGTCAAGCCTGTATCATTATAATTTGGAGTTGTTACAGCGCCGACATATGTATAAGTACCAGATAAAGAGTTTCCCCGATAGATATAGTATTGGGTAGCATCACTTACCGGATTCCAAGTTAGATTGATTTGATCAAAGCCTGTCACCTTTGCTGTTAAGCCTGTAGGTGCTGATGGTAAACTTAATGCATTAGCTTTTACAGGTAAAAAAGTCATTGAAATTATTAAGCAGATTAAAATTGTAAGAAGTTTAAACGTGAATTTTTTCATCATATCGCCTCTCATTCTAGGTGATTATGGAAAATTAAGCATATTTATAATTAAATTATACCGTAAAATGCACAGAATTACCTGAATATTATCTGAAAAAAATAGGGTCAGCCTTATAGCTGACCCTATTTGATCTTACACCACTCTTTTACTTACTCACTCATGATCGTAAATGTTTCTGTCAGAGGAGGAAATATTGTTTTAGAAGCTACATCGGGTATTATATTGACAGTATATGTTCCCCTAGAAATCTCTGAAGACGATTCAATTGCATTCTCGGATAAATTCAGTGATACGCTATATTTCCCATTTTCAATAGACGATAGAGTTGCGACAACTGCAGATGAAGGATTTCCATTGTATGTAACTTCAGCTGTCATCCCAGTTGGAGCATTTGTTGCGGTATGAATGCCTTGGTTATCTTCTGCCTCCAGATCATAAGTAAGGAATGGCTTTGTTCCGTTGGAACGCAATGTATCTATACTAAAAACAGTCGTAGAAGGAGTTGAACTTAGAACAACTTGAGTTGCATTTCCTGAATACTTAGGAACATAAAGTGTTTCAGTAAAAGATTTGTTAAGAAGGGTATGGAAATGAGGTGTAATAATAATTTCACCGAGGCGAAAATAATTTGTAATATAAATAGTTAGTTTTCCTTGACCATTTTTCACTTTAAGTTCAGATGTCTGTCTAAAATCTTCAAAAATGGCCGGACCGCTTATCGTAACTGTCCCTGAATAATTACCGTAGGATACTGGCTTTCCATACTGATCTAACAGATTAAATTCTATGACTTGACCTTTTTTATGAAATAGCAAAGAATTAGCAATCTTTGCCGGAGTACCAGGCTTAATACTGATTGACGTAATCACAGGGGCCTCAACTGAAGATGAATCTTCAGTAATTTGTGCTGCAGCTGGGATCACATTAAACGATCCAAGCCCTAGTAACATAACAAAGGATGCCCCTAAAATCTTTGAGAATAATTTCATTGCAATACCTTCCTTCTACAACGAATCCGAAGAAAAATACTTCTTTAATTAAAAAGTTTAAGCTCCTTGTTTAAGATTTGCAAGCAAACTTTGTCACCCTGACATTATCTTAATAACTTTAATCTCATAAATTTTCTACTACTTATAGTCCAGGAATATTATCCATATAATCTCCCCGAAGGATTGGAATAAGCTGCGATCTTAGGGGGTCTTCAACTTCCTTAAGCTTTTTATCATCTAATTTTAAAATTTCAATGGTATCTAAATGAAGTTTATCCGCAAGTTCCTTAGCCGTGAAATATTGATTTTTTCGCAGCTCTTTAATTGTTTTATTCATCAGTGTTCGACCGAACATATTATCACCTCGATAAAAAGCAGTATTGCTTTAAATCATTTAAAGCATCCGTTTGACGCTTGTTTCCACAGGATCAGTTATTAAGCCAGTAAATTCACGCATCTCACCACGCTGAGTCTTAGCATATAAGCCCTTTGGATCCTTTTTTCGCATTCATAATTATTTACCCAATGTATTTAGAATAATATCAGATAGATTCTATTAGATGTCAACGGATGACCTCCAGAATAGTATAGGATTCACTAGATTTGCCTATGTCGTTGAAAAG